>JAHCMM010000216.1 GCA_019192515.1 Cyclobacteriaceae bacterium SS2 | reverse complement strand
AATCCAGATTCAGGATCACCACAAATGGGGGTCAGTGTATTTCCTGTGGTAATTGCTCAACTTATTGTGAGATGGGAATCGATGTACGCTGGTATGCTCAGCGAGGGCAAAACATTGTAAGATCTTCCTGCGTTGGATGTGGGGTATGCACTGCAGTTTGTCCCAGAGGCGTACTAAAGCTGGAAAATGCTGAGGAAGAAGGACGACTTGAAAATGTCGCCCTGACTGGCAATGATAGTTTTGAAAAGCAGACAAACACTTTATCCTGATTCCTATAACTTGCAACTCAAAAGCAAAAGAACTTAAAGAATGCTCATTCATATTTTTCTTTTTCTATTCTCCATCAGCCAAAATCCAGTCGAGAAATTGATCGAGACAGGCTACAACAAGTACCTGGATGAAGACTACACAGGCGCCATCGAGGACTTCAACAAAGCTGCTGACTTAGCCCCTAACAATGAAGAGATCTATTACCTGAGAGGGGTTTGTAAATCCAATATCAACGAGAAGGCTTCAGCCATGGTAGATTATAACAAGGCTTTGAACATCAACCCGAAATATGCAGAGGTCTATTATGAAAAGGCCTATATCTATCTCCAGGATCAAAATGCAGAAGAGGCTATCAAAGCCCTTGATAAGGTGCTGGAGCTAAATCCCGATATGGCAGCAGCTTACGTAAGCCGGGGGACGGCTAAGTGCATGCTGGAAGATATTGATGGGGCTAACAAAGACTGGAACAAAGCCAAAGAGCTCGGGATTGACTATTCTGAATTGATGATCTGTGAGTAAACCACCTAAACCAAATCCCTGGAAAAAGATCAGCGGAAAAACTATCTATGACAATCCTTGGATCACACTTGATGAAGACCAGGTGATCAATCCTGGTGGTGGAAACAGTGTCTATGGGAAGGTCCACTTTAAAAATTTTGCAGTCGGCATCATCCCTCTGGACGAAAATAACAACACCTGGCTGGTTGGTCAATGGAGATATTCCCTCAACGAATATTCGTGGGAAATCCCTATGGGTGGTGGGCCGATTGGGATTGATCTGCTTGAATCTGCACAAAGAGAACTAAAGGAAGAAACAGGGCTGACTGCCCAAAACTGGGAATTGTTCCTTAAGATGCACACCTCTAATTCGGTGACGGATGAAGTAGGTTACGCATTTGTAGCCAAAGGTCTTCAACAGGGTGAAACAGAATTTGAAGAAACTGAAGACCTCGAGATCAAAAAGCTGCCATTTTCAAAAGCGGTTGAAATGGTCATGAATGGTCAAATCACAGATAGCTTGAGTATGATTGCCATCCTGAAGCTCGCCAGGCTCAATAATCTCGATTAGATTCCATTTCACCCAGATACCTGATTTTTCTCACCTCACCCTATAGCGGTGTATCACACTTAAATTTTAGTTGATTTGGCATTAGTTTTACCAGCCGCCCAAATGTAACTGGGTGATCCCTTATTCAAATGAACAACCACAGGAGTTTCTCACCCCACCTCAAACTTTCTGTCATGCTATTGGCTTTAATAGCATATTTTCCGGCAATCTCTCAAAAGACATTTCAGGAGCGGGACGACCAGCAATGGATTCAGTACGTCAATATCCTTAATATTCCTCAAAAATGGGTCGTTCACTCGAGCACCTCTTTTAGGTGGAGAGATACTTATCACCGGGGCACGCAGTTTCATGTTCGTTCCGGACTTGGCTATCAACTAACAGATCAGGTAAGATTCCTGAGCGGGATGGGGTTTTTCAGACCGATAAACAACTCCAGCGACATTCACCATGAACTGCGTCCGTTCCAGGAGATACAGATTGGACAGGATCTGGGTAAAACACGCCTGGTAAATCGGTTTCAGGTAGAAGAACGATTCCTCAATCGAGTAGAGACCGGACTCACAGACCCGGTATATATGCGATTCCGATATGCCCTGAACTTTACATTACCAATTGCGAACTTCTCTGGAAATGGGAAAAGTAATGAGCTCCAGTTAACACTGAGAAACGAGCTATTTATCAATGGTCATAACCAATCTGAGGAAAAAACTTTTGATCAGGATCGGATTACATTAGGTCCCATTCTCGCCATGGAGAAGTTTAGTTTTCTGATTGTTTGGCACAATCAAATATCTTCATTACCACGAAATGGCTGTAGATATACGAGCATACTCGCCTTCCAGGTTTCTCAGCGAATAAACCTTTAATGATTAAAAGAAAAGCTTGAGAGACGCCAGGACGATGGTCACCAAAATAAATATTCGGTAAGGTTTCTCCGGGATGAGCTTTACAATCTTAATCCCAACGAATGCTCCTACAATGATCAATGGCAGCATTAGCAGGTTAAATTTAAAGGTATCCCATGTGATGGTGTTCCAAATGGTGATGTGAAAGGGTACTTTAAAAACATTGACCAGAAAGAAGAACCACGCAGATGTCCCAATGAAATTGTTTTTGGGTAGTCCCATACTCAGAAAATAGATCGACATTACAGGGCCTGCAGCATTCCCGATCATGGTAGTAAATCCTCCCAGAAAACCAGCAATCGATGCAAAAAACAGATTATGGACAATTACTTTGGATCTGGTAACTTCCTGCCAAATGGTGATCCCCACTCCAAATAAGATGACTGTCGCCAGCAGCACGGTGAACTGATCTCCATCTATGACATCCCCCACCCAGATGCCTACAACCACGCCCAGTATTGTACTTGGGGCTAACTTGATAAGGTAACCAATCTCTGCGTGCCTGTTGTAGTAGCTTACCCCAAAAATATCAGCCATCACCAGCATAGGAAGCACAATACCGGTGGACTCCTTGGCACCAAACACACTGGCCATGATAGGCACAACCAGCATCCCTGCTCCTGCCAGGCCTGTTTTGGACATACCTATGCAAAAAGCACAAAACAGGACCCAAGCGAGATTCTCAGATGTAAGATGTAGGGTATTAAAAAATTCCAAAAATTCGTGTTATGCCAGCGAATTTAAAAAGGTGATGCCAATTAGCAAGTTATTCCCGTCAAATTAGGTTAGCTCATCACCCCGTCTGGCTGATCTCATATTTCAGTGAAAGCCATCCTCAATACTGCCTGGTAAGGCTAAGATTGCCTAAGACTGAACGTGGCTAAATTCCCGGTATTTGAGGTTTAAACGCGTCTTCAGGGTGGATTGTCAGCACCTAAAGGCTTGCTAATGGGTTAGTTCATTGAAGCGATGAGATTAAAACCTTCACTTTTTTATAACAAAAGCATAATAAATTACGTTTTAGTATTGATTTTCTAAAAAATAGAAACTTTTTTGCCTTAAGGAAACCAAATAAACCGTCTTTAAGTTGTATTTCTTGGAGGTTTACTTTCAATATTTATTGACTGGTATTATATTAAACCTTAAATTCGCGGTTCACAATTGATTTCCCGAAAAGAAACCTGTTGTGGGATTTCGCAAAAGCAGAAGAAAAATAGATAAACGAAACTAATATATGCGACAGCTCAAGATTACGCAATCAATTACCAACCGTAGGGAGAGTCATACACTCGAAAAGTACTTTACTGAAGTAAGTAACGTACCTATGATCACCCCAGACGAGGAGGTAGAATTAGCAAAGCGTATCAGAGAAGGGGACGAGCTCGCGTTGGAAAAATTGGTGAAAGCGAACCTGCGATTCGTTGTTTCAGTAGCCAAGCAATACCAAAACAGAAGTTTGCCTTTGAATGATCTGATCAATGAAGGTAACCTGGGATTGATCAAGGCAGCTAAAAAGTTTGACGAAACAAAAGGATTTAAATTTATCTCATACGCGGTATGGTGGATCAGACAGTCCATCATGCAGGCATTGGCTGAGCAATCTCGGATTGTGCGTCTTCCAATGAACAAATCGGGTGCTATCAACCAGATCAGAAGAGCTTACGCTGAGCTGGAGCAGCAATTTGAGCGTGAGCCTACTGAAGAAGAATTGGCAGATATCCTGGACATGAAACCTAGTGAAGTGCGAAACACACTGGGTGCTGAAGTAAAACAAATGTCCATGGATGCACCTTTCGGAGAAGATGAGTCAGGTTCATTGCTGGACGTTCTTGAAAACGAAACTACAGGACCTACTGATGGTGCTTTGGTTTTCAACGATTCATTGAAAGTGGAGACCATGAGAGCGCTTTCTACCCTTACAGCAAGAGAGAAAGAGGTGATCATGATGAGCTTCGGTATTGGGTACGACAACCCATACACGCTTGAAGAAATTGGTGATGCTATGGGATTGACTCGTGAGCGAGTAAGACAGATCCGTGAAAAAGCTTTGCAAAAATTAAGAGAGCCTGGTAAAAACAGAAGACTGAAAGAATTCTGCGCCAGCTAAAAACATTTTTTTTGATTTTTTTACCCCGACTCACCGAGTCGGGGTTTTTTGTGCCCTAATTTTTCTTACCGCACTCCTTATAAAGGATTTCGTTTGCTTCTGCCTTGTAATTATTTAATTTTGGCGTCGCATTTTTTCAAACAACAAGATGGATTTACGATCAGACAGAATCAAAAACATGAAAGAATCAGCTACTCTGGCCATGGCAGCCAAAGCAAGAGAGCTGAAACAACAAGGAATTAACGTCATCAGCCTTAGCCTGGGAGAGCCTGATTTCAAGACACCTAACTACATCAATGAAGGGGCAAAAAAGGCCATCGATTCCGGAAAATACTTCTCATACCCACCAGTAAATGGGTACCTGGATCTTCGTGAAGCCATCTCAAAGAAATTCAAGGATGAAAATGGTCTAAACTACGGTCCTGACCAAATCGTCCTATCAAATGGTGCCAAGCAATCCATTGCCAATATCTTTTTAGCTATTCTCAATCCTGGAGATGAAGTGGTAGTATATGCACCTTATTGGGTGACCTACCCTGCCCTGGTAGAGCTGGCAGAAGGAAAAGCTGTTGTGATCAAAGGAGGAATTGAAGATGATTTCAAAGCCACTGCCCAGCAGCTTAAAGAGGCTATCACACCTAAAACCAAAGCGGTAATATTCTCATCTCCATGTAACCCTACAGGATCAGTATTCCTGAAGGATGAGTTGGAAGCGATGGCTGATGTGTTGAGAGATCATCCCGAAATCGTGATCATTGCTGACGAGATTTACGAAAAAATCAATTTCACCGGTGACCACGCAAGCATTGGCACGCTGGAAGGCATGCAGGATCGCACGGTCACTGTGAATGGGTTCAGTAAGGGCTATGCAATGACTGGCTGGAGGGTTGGTTATATCGGCGCGCCACTATGGTTGGCCAAAGCTGCCAACAAAATTCAGGGGCAGCTGACTTCTGCAAACTGCTCAATCGCACAGCGTGCAGCTTACACAGCCTTGACAGAAGCTTCAGATTCTACAGAGAAAATGGCAGAAGCCTATCACAAGCGTCGTACACTGGTATATGACCTGCTAAAAGAAATCCCTGGTCTGGAAGTGAACATGCCTGGTGGAGCATTTTACTTTTTCCCGAATGTCAGCAACTTCTTCGGCAAAACTGCTAATGGCTCAGTAATCAACAATGCAGAAGACCTTTGCATGTATTTACTCGATGAAGCTAAAGTTTCGCTTGTTACCGGGGACGCCTTTGGCGATCCTGAGTGTATTCGTCTTTCTTATGCAGCTTCAGAAGAAGAACTGAAAACAGCCATTTCGAGTATGAAATCGGCTTTAGCGAAAATCAGCTAAATGGCTTTTCAATCGATTCAGGAAGTTCTAGAGGGATTCAGGAACCTTCGGGTGATGGTCATTGGCGATGTCATGATCGACGCCTATATCTATGGTTCCGTCAAACGGATCTCTCCCGAAGCCCCTGTGCCGGTTGTCAGTGTGACTAAAAGAGACAAAAGACTGGGTGGTGCTGCCAATGTAGCCCTGAATGTTCAGGCACTTGGAGCAAAACCCATTCTCTGTTCTGTGATAGGTAAAGACAACGACGGTCAGGACTTCAAAGAGCTGCTCAATGTGCAGAATCTGAGTAGCGAAGGCATCCTGGAAAGTGACAAGCGGATCACCACTGTCAAAAACAGGGTGATGTCGTCTTCGCAACACCTGCTTCGGATCGATTCGGAAATTGAAACCAATCTTTCAGATCAGGATGAGGAATTTTTCATTGCCAGGCTAAAGACCCTCCTGGCCGATTGTGACCTGGTCATCTTCGAAGACTATGATAAAGGCGTACTCAATGCCAGGATTATCCGGGAAGTCATTGAAGAAGCTAAAAAGTTGAATATTCCTACAGCTGTCGACCCGAAGAAGAAGAATTTCAACTTCTATAAATCATGCTCTCTCTTTAAGCCAAACCTAAAGGAATTGCGTGAAGGTTTAGGCATCGACATCGACCCAAAGTCTACCGGAGAAGTTGAAAATGCCGTCGGGAAACTGAAAGAACTGCTTGATTTCGATCAGGCATTGATCACCTTATCTGAATTTGGTGTTTATTATCATTCTGACAAAGAAAAGGGACGTCATCCTGCACACCTGCGGTCGATATCTGATGTGTCAGGTGCAGGAGATACGGTAATCAGCATTGCCGCCATGGCACTGGCATTGGGATGTTCTCTCCCGTTTGTGTCTGAACTGGCCAACCTTGGAGGAGGAATAGTATGTGAGTACCAGGGGGTGGTGCCAATCGACCCGGAAAGATTGAAAAAGGAATCTGTAAACAACCCGATCCTGGAAAACTGGCTGAGACCTAGCTCGTAATCAGCTGAGATTTTTTGATTGTATCTATAAAATATTTGACATTTTCCGGGGGAGTATCAGGATAAACTCCATGACCAAGGTTGGCGATGTGTGGATGACCGTTAAATCTGCTCAGCATATTGAGCGTCTCCTCCTCTATTTTTTCCGGAGTAGCATATAATACACATGGGTCAAGATTTCCCTGCAATGTTTTATTCGGGAAAATTCTTTTAGCTTCCTCAATACTCATATTCCAATCCAGTCCAATTGTGTTACAAGGCAGGTCAACCATGTCTTCTAGCGCGAAAAATGCACCCTTAGCAAAAACGGTTATTGGCACTTCATCAATGGCTTCACAGATCTGACGGATATATCTCAGTGAAAACTCCTGGTAGTGTTCTCTTGGTAACATGCCTGCCCAGGAATCAAAAATCTGGATCATATCTGCACCCGCAGCAACCTGTCCTTTCAAATAGTTGATGGTACTATCTGTGATTTTCTGAAGTAACTGGTGAGAAACAACAGGATCGGTATACAACATCCTACGCGATTTGGAAAATGTCTTACTACCGTGGCCTTCTACCATATACGAAAAGATTGTCCAGGGAGCTCCGGCAAATCCGATCAATGGTACAGCACCATTCAATTGCTTTTTTGTGAGCTCAATGGCGTCTAGTGTATAGCGCAAATCGTTGGCTTCTGCCACATTGAGTCGGTTAATATCCGCCGTAGATTGAACAGTTTCAGGGAAAATCGGTCCTTTCTTCTCGATCATTTCATACTGGAGGCCCATAGCCTCGGGGATCACCAGGATATCCGAAAATATGATGGCTGCATCCACTCCCAGAATGTCTACTGGTTGAATGGTAACTTCTGCTGCCAACTCTGGTGTCTCGACCAGTTCTTTGAAGCCACTAAGACTGTTTCTTACTTCACGGTACTCTTTCAGGATTCTACCTGCCTGACGCATCAGCCAAACGGGAGTCCGTTCTACTTTTTCGCCTCTTGCCGCCCTCAGTACCAGATCATTTTTGATTTGCATCCTGCAAAAGTAACGATCCGCACTTTGGTGATCCTAAAATAATTTCAATTTTAGCTACCTATATAATATTGAGATCCTTAAAAATATCAGCGGCATATCTCACAAGGGCGGAAAGAACAAAAGCCCAGAATGTTCCGAAAATCCACATCCACTTAAAAATATCCTTTCGCTCCACCCCCAGGGCATTGGCAAAAAAAGCACCTCCAACAGGAGTAAGCAGTAAGGGGGTAAGAAAAGCAATGCCTTGAATGCCATACTTCTTCCAGATCCTGACAAACCGTCGCCGACTGGGTGAAAAGACTGGCTCTTTCTTACGCTTACCAAAAAGTCTGACCATGAGCAAGCGGATCTGTGGCCCGAAATAGCTGATCACGTATACAGTAGTCATCATCCCAAGAGTCGTCAATACTCCAGTCAGGACAATACTGAATCCATACGCCGCACCCATTGTAGGTCCAAAGATGAATTTGAAACCCGACAGGGCATATACTAAAAGGTATTTGATAAGCTCAGACATAATTTAGGAATAATTATACGTATTTCCTGTGGTTAGGTGATGATGCTAAAGTTAACTTTGCACGCTTTTAATAAAATAAATGGGTGATAAATAATTGAAAAATATTTATCCTTCTAAATTCTGAGAAATATCTAATGCAACTCCTTCAAGACCTGATCAACGTTCATGCTCCCTCTGGCAGTGAATACTCTATGAAGGAGTTTCTATTGGACTACATCAAAAAAGAGTCTAAAAACTGGAAGGTAAAACCAGAAATCATCGCTGACGATTTTCATGATTCCATTATACTGATCTTCGGGGAACCCAGAACAGCCATCTTCGCCCATATGGATTCGATTGGTTTTACGGCCCGATATGAAAATCAGCTGGTGCCGATTGGGAGCCCACATGTAGAAAACGGCATTGAACTAAGTGGAACAGATTCCATGGGACCAATCGAATGTAAACTCAAAGTTGAGGATGATCACCGATTATTTCATGATTTTCCAAGAGCCATAGATCGCGGTACCACCCTGGTATTCAAACCCCATCTCAAAGTTTCAAAAAGCTATATTGAAGGCACATACCTGGACAATAGACTTGGGATGTATAACGCATTGAAAGTAGCAGAATCGATTGAAGACGGAGCGATTGTCTTCAGCTGCTTCGAAGAGCATGGAGGCGGTAGTATCCCCATGCTTATTCAGTTCCTCTACAATGAATATCGGATCAGGCAAGCCCTGATATCAGACATCACCTGGGTGACAGACGGGGTGCCACATGGTGAGGGAGTGGTCATTTCGCTGAGAGACAAAAACATTCCACGGAAAGTATTTATCGATAAGGTACTCCAGCTAGCCAATGAATCGGGGATTCCCTTCCAAATGGAAGTGGAAGGTGGTGGGTCAAGTGATGGCCGGGAAGTTCATCATTCTCCATATCCCGTAGACTGGTGTTTTATAGGCGCCCCCGAATCCAATGTGCATTCCCCCAGGGAAAGAGTTCACCTCGATGATGTCCAGGCCATGATTGAAATGTATAAATACCTCGTCTCAAGACTTTAAACTATAACTCACTGTACAAACCTGACTTGTGTATATTTAAAACCAAATTGAAGTAAAATGCTGAATCTTGTATTATTTGGTCCTCCCGGTGCTGGAAAGGGCACCCAAAGTGAAAACCTTATAAAAAAATACCAGTTGACCCATATCTCTACAGGTGACCTGTTTAGAAAGCACCTCGGGGAAGGTACAGAACTTGGCAAACTGGCTCAGAAATATATGGACCAGGGCAACCTTGTGCCTGATGATGTGGTCATAGGAATGGTAGAGGATAAAATCAAAGACCACCTTGACGGTAAGGGTTTCATCTTTGACGGGTTCCCGCGTACGGTAGCACAGGCTGAATCACTTGACAAGATGCTTTCCGAGCACGGACTTTCCATCTCTCTGATGGTTTCACTCGAAGTACCCGAAGACGAACTTCGCACCCGGATCAAAGAAAGAGCCAAGACATCCGGAAGAGTAGATGATCAGGATGATGACAAAATCACAAACCGGATCCAAGTCTACCAAAAAGAGACAACCCCGGTAGCTGCTTATTACAAGGATCAGTCAAAGTTCCATGGGATCCATGGAGTGGGCACCATAAGCGGCATCTTCGATAAGATCTGCTCGGTAGTAGACACTCATAAATAATGGAGTCAAACTTCATAGATTACGTAAAGTTTCACGCCAGGTCCGGAAACGGCGGTGCTGGTTCCTCCCATTTCAGGAGGGAAAAATATGTACCTAAAGGAGGTCCTGATGGCGGCGATGGTGGACAGGGTGGTCACGTGATCCTCAAGGGCAATTCGCAGCTTTGGACCCTACTCCATCTGAAATACCGTAAGCATGTTAGTGCCGAAAATGGGGGCAATGGCGAGGGACAAATGCGTACAGGTGCCGGTGGTGCAGACGTCATCCTTGAAGTACCCATTGGCACCATCGCCAGAGATGAAGAAACCGGTGAACCTTTGATGGAGATTATGGAGGATGGCCAGACAGGTATTCTCCTGGAAGGTGGCATGGGTGGTCGTGGCAATGTCCATTTTAAATCTTCCACACAGCAGGCACCACGACACGCACAGCCTGGTATCCCCGGTCAGGAAAAATGGATCATCCTGGAACTAAAAGTCCTGGCAGATGTAGGTCTTGTTGGCTTCCCCAACGCGGGGAAATCCACGCTCCTTTCCGTAATCTCTGCCGCCAAACCTGAAATTGGTGATTACCCTTTTACCACACTTACACCGAACCTGGGTGTGGTTGGCTATAGGGATGATAAGTCTTTCGTGGTCGCCGATATTCCGGGAATTATTGAAGGAGCCGCAGAAGGCAAAGGCTTAGGCCTCAGGTTTCTAAGGCACATCGAAAGAAATTCCGTATTGCTTTTTATGGTCCCTTGCGACACGGGAAGCATCAAAAAAGAGTACGAAATTCTGATCAGGGAACTTGAAAAGCACAACCCGGAGTTGTTGGATAAGGAGAGACTACTGGCCATTACCAAGTCTGATCTGTTGGATGAAGAATTGGAAAAAGAGATGGCTAAAGAGGTGCCCAATATTCCCCATGTCTTCATTTCCAGTGTGTCACAAAAGGGCCTCATGGACCTCAAAGACATGATCTGGAGGGCATTAAACTAGCATTTTAGGCAGGATTCGACGTGGCAAATTGGATAAAAAGCCATTTTGCTGATTACGATCTGTCATCTTGTCAGTTTCCTGCTGTTTGGCAAAGAAATTGACGAGTTGAAACAGTTAAAAGTAGGACTTAGAGATGCATAAGGATAAAGTGGAAGAAAACATCGAAAGCAAAAAAGAAGAACAAATAGAAGAGCAGTTGAATGAAGAATCTGTGAATCAGGCTGAAGCACAAGCGCCTGAAGCAGACGATGCTGAAGAAGAAACTGAAAAAGACGAGACCACTCAGCTTAAAGAAGAGCTTAGTGAGTCTAAGGATAAATATCTGCGTCTGTATTCTGAATTTGAAAACTTCCGCAGAAGAACTGCTAAGGAAAGAATAGACCTGATAGGTTCGGCAACAAAAGAACTGATTTTGGAGCTCTTGCCTGTGCTGGACGATTTTGAGCGGGCATTTAAATCACTTGATGAAAAGTCTGAAAAAGAATCTAATGCTGCCAAAGAAGGCCTGGAGATCATCTATCATAAGTTTAAGAAAGTCCTTGACCAAAAAGGACTGAAAAAGATTGAGATCAAAGCAGGTGACAAATTCGATCCTGAGATCCAGGAAGCTATTACTCAGACTCCTGCCGGTAAAAAGCTGGAAGGCAAAGTGGTGGATGTGATTGAAAACGGATATCAGCTAAACGACAAGGTGGTTAGGTTCGCAAAAGTGGTAACAGGAGCTAAATCATAATGGCAAAAAGAGATTATTACGATGTATTGGGCGTAAGCAAATCTGCTTCGAAGGATGAGATCAAGAAGGCCTATCGAAAAATGGCCATCAAGTATCATCCGGACAAAAACCCTGACAATAAAGAATCTGAGGAGAAATTCAAGGAAGCAGCGGAAGCCTACGAAGTGCTTAGCAATGACGAAAAACGTCAACGCTACGACCAGTTTGGTCATCAGGGAGTAGGTGGTGCCGGTGGATTTAGTGGCGGAGGTATGAATATGGAAGATATCTTCAGCCAGTTTGGAGACATCTTTGGTGGAGGCGGGGGAAGTCCGTTCGACAGCTTTTTTGGTGGTGGAGGTCGAAGTGGTGGCCGGAGAACCAGAAAAGGAACNAACCTTAGGATAAAACTTAAACTCACACTGAAAGAAATTGCTGAAGGTGTTGAGAAGAAAATAAAAGTCAATCGACTTGTAGTCGATCCAAACACCTCGTTCAAAAATTGCGGAACCTGTAATGGAACAGGTCAGGTACGCAAAGTAATGAATACCATGCTGGGCCAGATGGTTTCTACCACTACCTGTCCTACCTGTGGTGGTGCCGGGCAAACAGTAGACAAAAGAGGAGCCGGCACTGATAGCATGGGAATGAGCCGCAGAGAGGAAATCATATCCATCAAGATACCTCAGGGAGTGGCTGAAGGCATGCAGCTTTCTATGTCTGGAAAAGGCAATGAAGTCCCTGGTGGTGTTCCTGGCGATCTCCTGATTGTGATTGAGGAGGCCGTAGATGATGAATTGAAAAGGGATGGAAACAACGTCATCTATGAACTGTTCGTCAGCTTCATCGATGCTGCACTGGGTACTACTGTGGAGGTACCTACTATCAGTGGCAAAGCCAAAATCAAAATCGAGGCAGGTACCCAAAGTGGCAAAATCCTGAGACTCAGAGGAAAAGGCATCAAAGATGTGGATGGGTACGGTGTTGGTGATCAGCTCATTCACGTCAATGTATGGACGCCAAAAACACTTTCCAAAGAGGAAACCGACATTCTGGAAAGACTTCGGGGATCTGAAAACTTCGAGCCAAAACCATCCAAAAGTGAGAAAGGATTCTTCGAAAATATGCGGGAATTCTTTGGGGCTTAACTTTTAGGCAACCTCACGGTTGATATTTCGTATTTACAACCATGTTGAGGATGATTTTATCAGTCACTTCGGTGCTGATTTTTTCAGTTGCGTTTGGGCAGTTAAAGAAATTTTATTCACTAAATGACGAAGTGGCGTTTGACACGGTTGCATTTTCGTTGCATGCCACATCAGGAAATTGTTTTGTGAAATCCACTCCGGATCTTGCGGAAAGTCCCCTTGTGATTTATGGCAATCCGGATCTGGATAAGATCAATCCATCTTTTAAATTCCAAATCCAAAAAAATACCTGTCGCGCCCAGTTAGACCTGCAGGAATTCAGATCTTCCAGCTTTGGAGACGGCCTGGTATTTGCCATGCTGAGATCCAGCGAGGAAGAAAACAACTATTGGAAAATCCATTTCGATGACAAAAAGATCTATCGGTTGGATCTTAACTATGGAGTAGGAAATGCGGATATTGACCTGAGCAACTCTTCCATTAAGTCATTCAAACTAAAATCAGGAACTGCCGATATCAATGTGGACTATGGCAAAGACAGGCCCAACAAAATAGAAATGGACACATTCAAGGTGCAGGTGGATATGGGCACATTCACTTCCAGCCATCTGGAGCTGGCCAGGGCCAAACACATTATAGCCAATGTGGGTTTCGGACGAGCCTTACTCGATCTTGGCAAAGCCAATAACCAGAGATGTCAGGTGAAAGCCTCTGTTGGCGCAGGTAATCTGGATATCCTCATACCGGATAAAAACGTACCTATCATTATCTACCTCAAAGAATCCCCGCTTTGTGGTGTAAAACTGGCGCCAGGATTCGAACAGGTTGAAAAGAATGTTTACGTGAATATGGCCTACTCATCCAAAGCCCAGGACCTCCTTACCTTCAATGTAGACGTTGCCCTTGGAAGCGTAAGCTTCAACTACAAAAATTAAGATTGGTGAATCAGCACACCCCGCACTATCAGGAGTTGTGCAGCTATATAAGTAGTCATGATCATGACGTCACTATGCACTATAGGATTGTAGAATTTATCAAAAGCAATCAGAGAGTCTGAAATCACAAACAAAATAGCCCCACCAAAAACCAGGTAAAAACTTAAAGTACTTGTTACTCCTTTTCTAATACTAGCCATAAAAGCCATGATCAAAATTCCGATGGCATATATAATAATACCTAAAGCCAGGTTCCCTGTACGCGGGATAAGAATATAAAGTATCACAAGTCCAAAGACCAAAAAAGGAATAAGACTCAAAGCGTTCAGCCTAGACTTTCGGTCGGCAGCCCGATAAAAAACCACAGCATAAAAAAGATGTGCCACGAGAAATGACACCAAACCACCCAAAAAATACAGATCCCCGGAACCCATTAGTAAAAGATCTCCAAGCCAGCTAAATAGTAACGCTGCTACCAACAGCATTCTGGGCAGAGTAATATTTCCATCTGAATATCTGTACAAATGGAATATCAGTAAAGGCATCAGCAGTGGTTTGGTATAGAGATGAAGATCATGCTGATCAAAATACTGAGCGTAGATATTCAGGCTACCTACAACCAGGTAAATACCGAGAACGATCTTAGGCATATTGTTTCTTCCTTTGAAACATCAGGAAACCAAAAGCTACCAAAGAAAATATTCCGGCTACGATGAATATCAGCGGGAACCTGCCATAGTCTCCCTGAAAAGCTGTACCAGATATCAAAGCACCCAGCCCAATTCCTACTTCCAGAAAGATGAATAAGGTAGCTATTCCCTTGCCTCTTCCCTCTCCCGGACTCAGATCTATTGTCCAGGCAAAAATGGTCGGGGAGTTCAGTCCATATCCAATCCCGAATATAAATGCCCCAACAAAAAATTGAGCAGGGGTTACGGAAGTACCTATTACCGTCATACTGACAAACAATATCACTGTGCTGAACCACAGGATGCGTTCACGACCAAACCTATCAGACAATCGTCCACCTATTATTCTTACAATTAATGATGAGCCTGTAAAAACAGAAAAGAATAAGCCCCGATTGTCAATCCCCAGAAAGGTGCTGAAATCAGGAGAAAGAGTCAGTACGGTCCCAAATGAGAAACAGGTCAGGATCATCACGATTGATGGTACAAAGACAGCCGGCTCAAAAATATCTGACTTGTTGATCTTCAGAAGAGAGAACCGAAACCGTTCTTTATTTTCAAGCGTTTCTTTCATGCCCGCGAGAATCCCCACAGAAAGCATGGCAAACACACAACTGAGGTAAAAAAGGATGTTCATTCCAAACTCCAGGTAAATAGTGGACCCGATTGCCGGACCAGCAGCCATTCCGATTGTACCAAAAAAGCTACTGATCCCCAGTGCCTCACCTCTTTTATTTGGATCCACAATATCCGCTATATATGCTGAGGTGGCAGTAGGCTTAAACCCAGCCGAAAACCCATGGAAGAGTCTTACAAAAAAGAATCCAATGATGGTGGTAAGTATTGGATACAATAATGCGGCAATCCCACTGACCACAGCTCCGAAAACCATCACCGGAATCCTACCCCAGCGATCCGTAAGCTTACCACTGAATGGTCTGGAAATACCGGCAGTCAATGTGAATAGCGAAATAATCAAGCCAATATATTCCTGTCCCCCCATTCGCGACAGGTACCCGGGTAGCTCCGGCAACACCATCGTAAACGAAGAGAAGAAAAGGAAGGAACTAAAGCATAAAAGCCAAAATCCCTTCGAATACCTGGTAAATACGCTCATTCTAGCTTTTTAATTACAGAAGGAAACTGCCTGGGGCATGCTACTTACTGCCTACTACTTACTGTTTACGCCTCCTCCTGATGCAACAAAAAGGTCTTGATGAAATCACCAATATCTCCATCAAGTACATTTTGCACATCGGTACGCTCGTATCCTGTCCTGGCATCTTTCACCAGCTTATAGGGGTGTAGGACGTAGTTTCTGATCTGAGAACCGAAATCTATCTTTTGTTTCCCGGATTCAATTTTATCCCTTTCTGCATTACGCTTCTCTACCTCTATCTGATAAAGTTGAGATTTTAACATCTTCATGGCCCGTTCCCTGTTTGCAAGCTGCGAGCGCTCTACCTGACAGACCACAACGATACCTGTTGGCTTATGTGTAAGCTGTACCTTGGTCTCCACCTTATTCACATTCTGGCCTCCTGCACCACCCGAACGGGAAGTATGTAATTCTACATCTGCCGGATTGATGTCAATTTCAATGCTGTCATCTACTACAGGATAAACATATACTGAGGCGAATGAGGTGTGTCTTCGCCCACCACTATCAAAAGGAGAGATCCGAACCAACCGATGAACACCATTCTCAGATTTGAGATATCCATATGCCAGCGGACCGTCAAACTCCAGTGTCACGGATTTCACTCCAGCCACATCACCAGCCTGATAATCTACTTCACGGACTTTATAGCCATTGGCCTCCCCCCACATGATATACATCCGCATGAGAATAGATGCCCAGTCATTACTTTCAGTACCTCCGGCACCTGGTGTGATCTGCAGCATAGCGGAGAGCTGATCCTCCTCACCGGAAAGCATTTTTTTGAATTCCAACTCCTCTACTTCCGCAAGGGCCTTCTCATAAGCCTCATCCACTTCCTCGTCGGTACCCTCACCTTCCTGTAGGAACTCATAAAGTGCCTCAAGATCTTCTACCTGGGAGCTGACCTCCTCATATTGGTCGGTCCAGCCCTTGATGCTCCTGATGGTTTTCATGGTTTCCTCAGCCTTTTCCGAGTCATTCCAGAAGTCAGGCTGCACGGTCACCATTTCCAAATCGTCTAGTTCTTTTTTCCTGGTATCGTAGTCAAAGATACCTCCTCAAGGCCGAGACGCGAGCCTTCAAGTCTTTCAACTGATCAGTTGTCATGATTTGATTTTTTTAAATTAAATTAGTTCTCAAAACTGAATCGCGAAGATAGCCTAACTGCCCAAATACTTGTTTTTGCCAACCGTTTTTTTGCGATGAAAGTCAAAAGATTATGAGAAAGGAATTATTGCTTTGCCTAATACTATTACTGGCTGTTTTTGCTCATGCGCAAACCCCAAACACTATCAGTTTTCAGGGAAACCTGACAACACCAGGAACAGAAAATCCTATTGCTGATGGAACCTACAGCATGGATTTTGAACTTTTTGATGATGTCAATAATCCTATGTGGTCTGAAACTCAACCTACGGTACAGGTGACCAATGGGTTGATCAACGTGTTATTGGGCTCGGTGACCCCGCTGCAAATTGATGATTTCTACCAGCCATTATATCTCCAAATAACTATTGATGGTGAAACACTTACTCCCCAAATTGCTTTACAGGCAGTTCCTTTCGCCCAGACATCCAAAGCAGTTGTGGGGACTGATAGCATCGTTTTCAGAATACTAGATCAAAAAGCAGGGATCGTAGATCAAACCAATACAGCGCTCGGATTTTTCTCCTTCACCAAAGAGCAAGGAGCCGGATTCTTCAACGAGGCTTTCGGCGTTGGGGCCCTGGAAAATAATAACGGAGGTTCGCAAAATGTCGCAATTGGGTCCTACTCCCTGGGAAGTAATACCAATGGAAACACCAACATCGCAATCGGATATCAGGCCTTAAATGCAAGTACGACCAGCTCGAATAATGTGGCTGTAGGCTCATTTGCTTTAGAGAATAATACTGATGGTTTTCAAAATGTTGGAATCGGTAGAGATGCATTGTTAACAAATACAACAGGTCAGAGCAACACTGCCATCGGGTATGGAGCAGATGTGGCATCTGGAGGACTTACCAATGCAACCGCAATTGGAGCAAATACATTGGTCTCTCAAAGTAATAGTTTGGTTCTTGGAAATAGTGTAAATGTAGGGATTGGGACTAGTAGCCCTGGGAAAAAACTAAGTGTAGTTGGAGATATTCAGGCAAGTGACTCAGTCAAGGCAGATGTATTTGCTTATAATAGTCCAAAACAAAAATATTACGCCATCGCGCCGGTTGATTATGAATTATTATCTACTTCAGCTACAATTTATAAATATGTTCCTACAAATGGAATCTATGCTGCAGTTACAGGTGGGACAGGAAATGTTGCAGCCATGATGGCGCCACTAAATTTACCGGATGGCGCTATCATTACCGGGTTCAAGGCGGGTGTTTATGATGGAAGTGCCAACGACTTAACTGTTCAGCTCATGCGTCATGGGATGGGTTCAATTTCCAGTCCAGTAGCTCTTGCAACCTCTAATGCAACCTCTGGATCTGGTGGATTTTCTGAAATATCTGCCACAGGCTTGTCAATACCTGTAAATAACGAACTCTATGCGTATTCAATGAAATTCAATACCTATGATAATGAGCCCAGTGTTCTTGTGATATATGTAACTAGGATCTCGTATATTGTACCAGGTCCCTGAAGGATCATATGATAGCAAGTAACTATATTATTATTTTAATAAATATTTTCACAATTCAAATTTATTTAGTCCTTTTTTAATTATATTGTGTCTCTTAATTTTGAGAGAAGTGTTGCCTGATACAAATCGCCTATGTTAAGATCTCTACACACCTTCTTCATTGCTGTCCTGTTTTTGTCTTCTGCATTTGCGCAGAACATTATTATCCGCGATGGGGACTTTAAACAGCAGGATAACGGTGACATCTATCTGAGGATGGTCATCGAACAAAAAAACTCTCCAAGGGAAAGGTATTTCGTTAAACTTTTCGGGTCATTTAACGGTGGAAACTTCCAGCAGCTTTCTGTAAACCGTAGTGACGTAGCTCCGGGTGAACCTGTGATCTTCACACTCACTCCCTCAGATCTTGGAGGAACGGGATCCCAGCTACAACTCAAGGTTGAAATTGAAGCCACCACTTTCCCTTTAGTGGTCCGGGGAGATTCCAAAGTAAAGAAGGGAAAGAATCTTGTGGCCAGCTGGACGGGTTATAATTCTTCTGGTCCTTATCGAGTAGAGTTGATCGATGATATGGACCGGGCTATCACCTTGGCAGAAGAAAATGGAACATCCATCAACAGGGCACTGGACAAAGACATTGAAAAAGGGAGCTATACTTTGCGTGTGACTCCCAGAAATCGAGAAGCTTATGGAGAGATGGCCGTTAAGGTGGCCGGTGGGGTCAATCCGCTCTTCATTATTGCCCCTGTGGCATTGGGTGGAGGAGCTGCAGCTTTGATTTTGCTAAAGCCCGAAGAGGAAGGATTACCAGATCCACCAAGCGTCGATGAAATTGGACAATAGTATTATATGATTTAGAAATTTACTGACAAATGAAATTTACTGGCCTTTTTTTACTTATTCTTTGCCTGTCTCTTACTGCTCAGGCTCAGGTTCCCAGCGCAATTAATTTCCAGGGTAACCTTACCGCTCCCGGAACAGGGAACGCGGTAGCGGATGGTAGTTATGATATGGATTTTGCCTTATTTGACTCCGATGCAGGAGGTGCACAACTTTGGTCTGAAAGCCAGAGTGGAGTTCCTGTGCAAGGAGGACTCTTCAATGTGATCCTTGGAAGTGTCAATCAACTGGAGCCTTTTATATTTGAACAACCAGTTTGGCTGGAGATCATCGTAAGTGGCGAGACCTTAAGTCCAAGGATTGAATTGGCTGCAACAGCTTACAGCATCAACTCTGCCAACACACAGTCTTATGAATCTCCTTACACCAACATACCTTCTGTAGGACCTGCTTACATCGCAGGAGATACCAGCACTCAAAATTATCCTTATGGACCTCCTACTATCGATTTAGCCATTGATGATAATGACACCGGATTTGATGTGGTTGGTGATGGTGATCTTTCTTTTTATACCAATGGACAGGAGCGTATGGTACTGGATTACGTAGGTTCTTTATATATGGGTACGCCAATCTCAGGTGGTGCAGGATTGAAATTTGAGATCAATTACGATGATATTGGAACAGATTGGGGTGGAATGTATATCAGCAATTCTGCAACCACTGCCAGACCATACTATGGATATGCAAATGGAAACGGACTCGCATACACTTACCTGGATGGCAACGATGGCAACAAATGGAAATTAGTGAATGGTGCATTGCATATGACAGTCCAAACCGACGGAAAGGTTGGTATTGGAACTATAAATCCTCCTGAAAAATTAAGTGTTTCTGGAAATATTGCAGCTAGTGATACCGTAAAAGCGAATGTCTTTGCATATAATACCCCAAAACTGAAATATTATGGGGTTCCAGGGTTAGCTTTTAAAATAAATGCTGACATTCATAATCCAACTTCAACAGAAACCTCATTTCCCTATTTAACTGGTTATAATTATGTATTTGTAGCTGGTGGAACTGTAGGCAGTACAACTAAATTCCTGGTAGCACCTGTTTACCTGCCTCATAAATCCATAGTCAGACAGATAAAATATACGGTATACGATAACGAAGCTACATACGATATGTACGCTTATTTTTATAGTGTTGAGCTTTCCACAGGTAATTATACATTAACCCCACAGATTGGATCCACGTCAGGAGCTTCAACAACCATTCAGGAGTTGGCACTTTCTTCATTAAATTATGAGATTGATAACTCAACACATACTTATTGGCTCTATGTAGAAATCAGGAATGTGTCTAGCAATCATAGACTGTACGGTGTTTCAATTGCATATGAAGAACCTGGTTTCTAATTATTGAAAAGAGAACTATCCTTAAAATGAAGATATTTAAAATATATGTAACACTTTCCATTTTTATAAGTGTCTTTAATGTGGATGCTCAAAACTTCCAACTAAAATCCAGCAATTTCAACAATGGATTTGGTACAGCTACTAGCGGCACATTCCAGCTAAACGGAGCTGTTGGTGAAATTTCATCGGGGCCCTCCTCCTCCACAAGCTTTACCCTTAATACCGGATCTGTCAGCAACCGGGTAGCATCTGCCATAGATCCCGGACTGGTTGTTCACTATCCTCTGGATGGAAACTTACTAGATGCTTCAGGAAATGACTATCATGCACTCAATGAAGGAACGCTGGAATTACACCCGGATGTTGCAGGTTTGGATGATCGGGCATATTACTTTGACGGTTTTGAGACCTACGTATATCATGACTTTGCTACTGCCCAGCAGTTTACCGGCTTTACGATCTCAGCCTGGGTATACCTTTCAAATCCTATTTCCACAGGGGTCTATGAAAATATCGTATCACTCGAGTCTTCCACCACTGGGCATATTATTCAGCTTGCCCATGCAGATAACAATTTCGTCCTTTATTATAATTTGGACATTGGTGAGGATACTTTCACATTTGGCACTACTGCTGAAGGAGACGGATGGCATCATGTAGCTGTGACCTGGGATGGCACAACTGTAAACAGCTTTGTTGATGGAGTTGAGTTGGGTCCGGTAAATGATGTAGGCAGTTTCTCTACCGAGATTGAAACTATATCAATTGGGGCAGATTACACATTCGCAGTCTCCGGACCGCTTGGAGAATATCTTGAGGGAGTTTTGGACGAAATCCGGGTTTATAATTATGGGCTGACGCCAATCGAAGTAGAAGATCTGTTTTTTTCCTATCCTCCGGCACCTATAGCTCCGCAAAACCTGATAGCGAAGGTAGTAGGACCACAATCAATTCAACTCACCTGGGACGATGGCCCCAATGAAACCTACTATGAAGTTTATTGGGAAGATCCTGATTTTCAATCCAATTATGTGGAGCTAGGTCCGGATGTAACTTCTTATACCATTACCGGGTTATCCACCAGTTTAGAATACTATATTGAAGTAGGTGCCGGAAATGATTATAATGGCTATAACTATTCTTCAACATATCAGACACCAATTGATCATGGACCAATACAGGCGATTTCCATTCCGGAATACTTTACACTGGATGAGCCGGTGACCATCCAGTATTACAACACATTATCCTATCCTTCTGGTGAGATGGCAGATGCTTCCAAAATATATATGTATGCCGGCCTTATTGCGCCGGAAGATGTGGAGTCGGGAGCATGGTCTAATACCGTAGGAAACTGGGGAGTTGATGATGGCCTTGGTCAGATGACAAATAATCTTGGGGTTTGGGAGATCACCATCACGCCCAGAAGCTACTTTGGTATACCTGATAATTTCGTCGCCGCGCAGATAGCCATGGTCTTCACCAATGAAGACGGCACACTCGTTGGAAAAGCAGCCGATCTGGAAGATATTAAGCTTGAAGTTTTTGATCCAACCAACATTTCTCCGATTGGTGGATTTCTGGATACCGATGCATCTACAGATGTTTATCTGGACAACCCATTTACTCCTGCTAATTTTGAAATTGAAAGTTTGTCCGAATATACGATCGAGGCACTGATCAATTTTGGAGATGCTAATCCAGGAGTTGGTTCTTTTGCTGGTCTAATCACAAGAGGATTTGATGATGGATCATCTTATACCGATTACCACGGCATCGTGTATCATGAATATGATGCTATAACTGCTTATCCTACCGGTGTAATTACCACTGATGTAGGCCCATACATCAATGCACCTGAGACAGGGGTGGATGCCACAGGGGTTGGAGGTGGCGAAGCCTATAGCAATGGTACATGGGCACATGTTGCATTGGTTTATACTACCCCTTCCTACGGAAATCTAGATCTTTATATCAATGGTATTTACCAGGGTTTTGTGGAAATTTATGAAACTCCCTTAGTTGGAAATATGCTTAGGATAGGCCAGTTTGAAGGTGGTGTAGACGAATTAAGGTTTTGGAATGACACCAGGACCCAGGAAGAGCTTAGGATAAATATGAAATCCGAGATCGACCCCACATCAGAGGGACTGATTGGTTACTGGAAAATGAACAATCCAACAACACTTAGTGGAATAGACTACATCCTTGATGAAACCTCGAGTGCTAACCACCTTATTGTGGAAAATGCCACTATCACCCAGTTACCTGATCTGGATGTGGTTACGTTTGCCCTTAATCCAAAAGAAATTGCTCAGACGGAAACCCTTTCTATTTCCTATACAATTGAAAATATCGGTCCGGCAGATGCAGGCGAATTCGACGTGGATTTCTACATTTCGACCGATATCACCTATGATGGCTCGGATATCAAATTGGGTAACACAGTTAATTTTACATCAGGATTGGCGTCCGGTGAATCTGCTTTCAACATCTTCCAGGAACCAATCCCTGATGAAGGGGTTCTTCCTACCGGAATCCCTAACGGAAGTTATTATATCATAGCAGTGATTGATGATATAGATGCAGTTGAAGAAGAAAATGAGACCAATAATACTGCTACCGCTGCAATCGACATCAGCACAGATAATGTCAACAGTGTCACCACATCCATCACACTCGACAATTACACATTTGAAGAAAATGCGGTAATTGGCACAAAAGTAGGTGGCATTTTTTATGATGATCCGGACGATGATTTGTTCGACATCTCACTGGTGGCTGGTACCGGAGACACGGATAACGGACTGTTTC
>JAHCMM010000215.1 GCA_019192515.1 Cyclobacteriaceae bacterium SS2 | reverse complement strand
CAATAAATAGTCTCCATGAAAACAGCTCATCTAACCCTGCCATTTTGTTATCTTCGTATAGTCATGGTAAAGCAGTTATTACTTACCTTCTTCATTGTCTCTTCCAGCATGCTGAATGCCCAGACAATCCGGAAACCTGTGACTGCTATCCTGGGTTGGTCACATGCAGGTCAGCAACAAGACTACCTCATGGGACTGGATATAGGAGTAATGGATGAAACAGAGAGATTCCACTATTTTATCACCATAGATGCCAGACCCTATAAGCGAAAGGTCCAGGAATTTGCAGGCAATAATGTCTTCTATCAGTACCAGGAGGAAAGATACGTTTTGACATTGGGTACACGCTATCTGCACGAGCTCCAAAGCAGTGGTAAGGGTGTATTCGTGGGCTTGTCCGGTGGGTACAATTTCGGAAACTACAGGGGAATATCCTTAAAACCCGAGCAAGGATGGATCATTCGTCCAAATGCAGGATTCTTTTGGAACCTAGCTCCCCAATTCTTTACCCTTGAGCTCGGCTATGAATATTTTGATTCCAGATCGGATACTGTAAAAGACCATTGGGTATTTCTGAATTTCCTGTTCAAACTCAATGACAATGGTTAGTAGAAATATCTTCTTGTGGATTTCATTAGGACTGGTGCTCACCTGTACTCATTGCGATGGCTGTTTTTCTTCATGCGACTCCGGCCCATTCTTTTCGGATCTTGAGATCAAACTCACTGTAAATGATGAAAATAAGGAGGTGCCGATAGAAGTTTTTAGAGGGCTTTATGATGACGGTGTACTCATCATTAAGGATACCATATCCTCTGGCGACCTGATTGATGGCAGAGTCATTTATAATCTTGAAGCGGGGATTAAATATGCAGCTTCAGCCACTTATCAGGATGGTGCCAAAACCATCATTGCTATAGACGGCGGAGAAATGTCGTTGGCATCAGACGATTGCAATTGTGACTACCCAACAAACCTTACTTTGAACTTACGACTTGCTAAGTAATAAAAGCTTATTAATTTGCAGGCCGTGGAACAACTGACAACCCTGCTGGAGAAGTCCGTGGCTGGAATCGGCAAACTGGCCTCCTGGCTTTCACTCTTTATCGTCATTATTATTGTAGTGGATGTATTCATGCGCTATACCTTTAGCATGACATCTGCTGCATCATTTGAGATTGAATGGCACCTGTTTGGAGCATTGTTCCTGCTGGCAGCAGGATGGGCACTTCAAGAGGACAAACATGTAAGAGTAGATGTTTTTTACCAAAAATTTTCTGTGAAGACAAAAGCCTGGATCAACCTGCTGGGCACGGTCATATTGCTTCTTCCATTTTGTTATGTTGGCTTTATCGAGGGATTACAATTTACGATCACCTCTTTTGAAATCGGGGAAACCAGTCCTGACCCCGGTGGCCTACCTGCAAGATTTATCATTAAATCTATGATACCCATCGGCATGTTTTTACTCGGCTTGCAGGGTATTGCTATCATTTTAAGATCCATTAAAGACATATTAGTGAATGATTGAATACCTGCCTATCATTCTTTTCGCTGCCATCTTCCTACTCATCCTGGTAGGATACCCCGTGGCCTTTACCCTGGGAGGACTCTCTGTAGTAGTCGGTATCCTGGTATTTGATGTAGATTTCTTTTACCTTCTGTCACTTCGTGTCTACGGCACGATGCAAAATTTTGTCCTTCTGGCTGTTCCCCTGTTTGTTTTCATGGGTATTATGCTGGAGAAATCCGGTATCGCCGAACGTCTTCTGGAAACCATGGCACTTCTTTTCGGCCGGTTCAGAGGTGGGCTGGCCATCTCGGTAGTAATCGTTGGTGCGATGCTGGCAGCTTCCACTGGTATTGTGGGTGCCACAGTTGTCACCATGGGACTGATTAGTTTGCCTACCATGCTCAAAAGAGGATATGGTCCCCGATTGAGCACCGGAACCATCGCTTCATCAGGCACATTGGGCCAGATCATCCCACCCTCCGTCGTACTTGTACTGCTGGGAAGCGTGTTGCAGGTTTCCGTAGGGGATCTTTTCCTGGCCGCAGTCATACCGGGTGTTGGTCTCGTGGCATGTTACCTGCTTTACATCATCATTTATTCTATGATCTTCCCAGACCGGGCACCAAGTATGCCGGAAGAGGAAGTGAAAGCATTTAAAAAAGAAGGACTATCTGCTCAGGTAATTAAATCTTTCCTGTTCCCATTTCTACTGATCCTGGCTGTGTTGGGAAGTATTTTTGCCGGGATTGCTTCACCAACAGAAGCCGCCGGAGTAGGAGCTTTTGGGGCATTCCTATTGACACTCTTTCATGGAAAACTAAATTTCAAAATCCTTAAGGAAGTGATGCGTGAGACAACATTTCTCACCTGCATGGTCTTTATGATATTAATTGGAGCTACGGCCTTTTCACTGGTCTTCAGAGGCCTGGAAGGGGATAAGCTGTTCCTGAGTGTGATAGAAAACAGTAACCTGGGACCTTACGGATTTTTAGCCTTGGTGATGGTGCTGGTTTTCATTGCAGGATTTTTCATTGATTTCATCGAGATCGTATTCATCATCGTCCCGGTTGTGGCACCTATTTTTGTTGCCATGGGAATTGACCTGATTTGGATTGGTATCCTCCTGGCCATTAACCTTCAGACTTCCTTTCTGACACCCCCTTTCGGCTTTGCCCTTTTCTTCCTAAAAGGAGTAGCGCCACCGGAAGTAAAAACCATCCACCTGTATCAGGGGGTCATTCCATTTGTGATCATCCAGCTGGCTTTTTTACTGTTATTGATCCTTTATCCAGAAATTGTCAGTTACTTGCCGAATTTAGCTGCTGTCAAATAAACATTTTACCTAATTTTAAGTTTCTAAAATCAATTTAGGTTTCTAAAACACAAAACATGAAAGAGATAACCGCCAAAGAACTTAAAGCATTGATGGATTCCAAAGAAGATTTCCAGTTGATCGACGTCAGGGAACAAAAGGAATTTGATTTTAGTAATATCGGTGGTGAACTCATACCTCTGAACACTATTCCGGAGAACATTGACAAAATTGCTAAGGATAAGAAGGTAGTGGTCCATTGCAGAAGTGGCGCAAGAAGTGCCAATGCTATCCAATACCTTGAACAACACGGGCTTACTGACCTGTATAATCTGAAAGGTGGGATCCTCGCCTGGTCAGACGATGTAGACCCCAACGTGAAGAAATACTANTTCATCTGNTCGTAAAAGATCTTTTCACTGATCTCCATATATGAGCTGATTACCTTTCTGAAGCCATTATAAGCTTTGTAGACTTTTTGGCTTATTGGGTCGTTGGCAGCCAGATCTTCCAGGGTTTCTTTGGATGCTATTCGCAGCCCATCCATCACCTCGCTGGGGAACTGCTTGATCGAAACGCTTTCTACCTCACGGATCTTATTCAAATAAACTCCATTTTGGTAGTCAAATTCCGACAGCATCCATTCATTACTTCTACTGCACGCTGAGAGGAGAATCGCTTGCAGGTCTGAGGGCAACTCATTGAATTTCTCTTTGTTGATAAGTAGCTCCAACACCGGCCCTGTTTCATGCCATCCCGGATAGTAGTAGTTCTTCGCCACCTGGTGTAATCCCAATAAATAATCATGATAAGGTCCAATCCATTCAGTAGCATCCAACACACCCCGCTCAAGGTTGGTATAAATCTCGCCACCGGATACTAACATAGGTGTACCCCCCACTCTGGCCAGAACCTTGCCACCCAATCCTGGTATCCGCATCTTCAGCCCATTCAGGTCAGCAACAGAATTGATTTCTTTATTATACCAACCTCCCATCTGGAACCCTGTATTACCGGCCATTCTACCCATCAGGTTAAACGGGGCATACGCTTCGTCCCACAATTCCTGACCACCACCACTGGTGATCCATGAATTCATTTGCTGAGCATTCATCCCAAAAGGAACTGCAGTAAAAAATGGTGCTGCAGCCAGCTTTCCCGCCCAGTAATAGGCGGCACCATGATTCATCTCCACTGCACCATTGCTCACCGCATCAAAACCTTCCAAAGGTGGGATCAATTCTCCGGCACCATATACAATGATTTCCATTCGCCCGCCAGACATTTCCTTCACCCATTGTGCCAGCTTCTTACAGCCTTCACCCGTGATTGGAAAGTTGGGTGGCCATGTGGTGGTCATTTTCCATCTGTAGGTATTGTTGAAGTTGATATACGGACCATTATTCGCCTGCTTGCTTTCCGAAGTGCAGGAAGTAAGTCCAGCGGTAGCCAAAGCTGATACAGTCCCCGCCTTTACCAAAAATTTTCGTCTGGCTAATTGTTTGTTATTCATTGGGTTAATTGGTGTTTTGATGCTGTTTGTAATGTCAGCATCACTTAAAGCCATTAAAGCTAGGATGGTAAATTGGACTAAACAAGTACTCTCATCATTCAATCAAAAAGGGATTAAATCAGAATGCCAATTTGACAGAATAAAGTCATGATAAACCTCAATTTTATGCCATTTAGTCCTGAAATTGTCCAAAATCTAGAATGGCTTCGGATTTGATCATTGGTCTGAAGAGAGAAAGAGCAAATGAATTTTAATAACTATACCATAAAATCACAGGAAGCTTTACAGAAAGCTACTGAACTGGCCAGCGGAAATGGTCAGCAGGTGATTGAGACCGGACATCTGATGCAGGCGATCCTGCAGTCAGATGAGAACCTGATCTCATTCCTGCTCAAGAAGACCGGGACAAACAGGGCCACTATCAATACCAAGCTGGATGAGCTGATCAAGACATATCCCAGGGTGTCCGGAGGGCAACCTTATCTGTCTAATCAGGCAGCAGCAGCGCTACAAAGAGCGGAGAAACAGCTAAAATCTTTCGGGGATGAATATGTGGCCGTGGAGCACATTATTCTGGGACTGCTAAGTGGGGATGATAAGACCGCGCAAATTTTGAAAGATGCAGGCTTTGTGGAGAAAGAGCTGATCAAAGCCATCAAAGAATTGAGAGGAGGAGAAAAAGTGACAGATCAAAATGCAGAATCCAAGTACAGGTCTCTGGAAAGATATTCAAAGAACCTGAACGAATTAGCCAAAAAAGGCAAAATAGACCCGGTCATTGGTCGTGATGACGAGATCCGGCGTGTATTACAAATCCTTGCGCGACGAACCAAAAACAATCCGATATTGCTGGGAGAGCCTGGTGTGGGTAAAACAGCTATCGTGGAAGGGCTGGCTCAACGTATAGTAGATGGCGATGTTCCTGAGAACCTTAAATCCAAGTTGATCATTTCACTGGATATGGGTCTTCTGGTTGCTGGTGCCAAGTATAAGGGGGAGTTCGAGGAGCGTTTGAAAGCTGTGATTAAAGAGGTGACAGACAGCGATGGTGAGATCATCCTCTTTATCGATGAGATCCATACACTGGTAGGAGCAGGTGGTGGAAGTGAAGGAGCCATGGATGCTGCTAACCTACTGAAGCCCGCTTTGTCGAGGGGTGAACTTCATGCTATCGGCGCCACCACACTCAAGGAATACCAAAAATACATTGAGAAAGACAAAGCCCTGGAGCGAAGATTCCAGGCTGTGATCATCGATGAGCCGGATATGCAGGATGCTATCAGTATCCTGAGAGGTATTAAGGATAAGTATGAGGTGCATCATGGTGTCCGTGTAAAAGACGATGCGGTGATAGCTGCTGTCGAGCTTTCAACCAGGTATATCTCAGACCGGTTCCTACCGGATAAAGCCATTGATCTGATGGATGAGGCGGCTTCCAAGCTCAGAATTGAGATTGATTCTTTGCCGGAAGAGCTGGATGAACTCAACAGGCGGATCATGCAACTGGAGATTGAGCGGGAAGCTATCCGAAGAGAAAAAGACAAGGCCAAAGAGGTTGACCTGAGCAAAGAGATCGCTGATCTCACTGGCAAGCGAAATGACCTGAAAGCCAAGTGGGAAAATGAAAAAGGTGTGATTCAGGGACTTCGTGAGGAAAAGGAAAACATCGAGCAATATAAAATCGAAGCTGAGCAAGCCGAGCGATCCGGTGACTTTGGAAAAGTAGCTGAGATCCGGTATGGCAAGATTGTAGAGGCAGAAAAAAAGCTGGAGGAATATAAAAAGCAGCTGGCAGAGATGCAGGGAGAAAAATCACTGCTGAAAGAAGAGGTAGATGCAGAGGATATCGCTGAGGTGGTGGCTAAATGGACGGGCGTGCCTGTATCCAAAATGCTACAATCTGACAGGGAAAAACTCCTGCACCTGGAAACTGAACTGGGTAAAAGAGTAGCCGGACAGAAAGAAGCGATTGCAGCCGTTTCTGATGCGGTTCGCAGAAGTCGTGCGGGATTACATGATCCTAAGCGACCCATTGGCTCGTTTATCTTCCTCGGAACCACTGGTGTTGGTAAGACCGAGTTGGCCAAGGCACTGGCTGAATATCTCTTCAATGATGAAAATGCCATGGTGCGCATCGACATGTCCGAATACCAGGAGCGACATGCCGTGAGCCGACTGATCGGAGCGCCTCCCGGATATATCGGGTATGATGAGGGCGGTCAGCTGACCGAAGCTGTGAGGAGAAAGCCGTATAGTGTAATCCTGCTGGATGAGATTGAAAAGGCTCACCCTGATGTTTTCAACATCCTGCTACAGGTACTGGATGATGGAAGGCTGACGGATAACAAAGGCCGTGTAGCCAATTTCAAAAACACCATCATCATCATGACCACCAACATCGGCTCTACCCTGATCCAGGAGAATTTTGAGAAGATGGAAGAGTGGAACCAGGATGAGATCATTGAGGAGTCTAAACGTCAGGTCTTTGAGATGTTGAGAAAAACGGTGAGACCGGAATTTCTCAACAGGATTGATGAAACGATCATGTTCAGACCATTGAGTAGGGAAGATCTGAAGAAGATTGTGGGTATCCAGTTTAAGCTGATTCAACACAGACTTAGTGAAAATGGTATCAAGATCGAAGCGGACGATAAGGTGCTGAACCACCTCGGCAAGATCGGTTTCGATCCACAGTTTGGTGCCAGACCATTGAAAAGGGTACTGCAAAGAGAAATTCTAAACGAACTCTCCAAGCAAATACTGAGCGGCGCAATTCAAAAAGACGCAGTGATCGGTGTCACCCTGGGTAAGGACAACCAAATTGAGTTTATCAATCTGGATGAAGTAGAAGTGAATCAATAAATTTTTGGGGCAAAGTAGAAAACTCATTCTACTTTTGCCCCATGAATTTTCTCAATTACCTCGATCTGTACTTTCCTTACAGCACGCAGATTCTGCTGACACTCTGCCTGATTTTTTTCTTTTTGGTTAGCCGGAAGGTCACCTCTAAAATTGTGAGGAAGTATGGTATAAATAGAGAGATCTCACTTCCCAGGGTAATCTATACCATCAAGTATTTCAACTTCATCATCTTTGTTTTCTGCCTGTTGATCCTGGGGTTGATCTGGGACATCACGTTTGAAGGGTTTTCTGTTTACTTCCTTTCATTCTTTACGGTAGCGGGCGTTGCACTCTTTGCCGCCTGGTCGATTTTAAGTAATGTAACGGCAGCGGTTATCCTGTTCTTCTATTTCCCTTACCGGATAGGATCCAAAATCAGGATCATAGATGGAGACAACTCTGTGGAGGGTGAAGTACTTGACCTTAACCTGTTCACTATGGTGATCAAAGTCGAAGATGGTGATGTCGTCAACTACCCCAATAACCTGGCCTTGCAGAAAGGAATTAAGATCAAACAAAGCTCCCTGAGGAAGAGCAAGAAGATTTTGGTGGGGTAAGAGAAAAGAAAAAGGTCCTGCTTTCACAGGACCTTTTTCTTATTGATTATAGACAGAATAAATTAACTTCCACACATTTCGCAGCCTTCCGGATCATCCAGCGAACATTGCATGGCTGACTGATTTTGAAGCTTTTCGGCTTCCAGCTCAGCAGCTGTTTTGTTTCTGGTATCCTGGATGGTACTTGCTGCACCTACCGACTGTGCCACCTGTGCACTTTCCGGCTGCTTCTTGCTCTCCTTGGTCACAGTGAACTTGATCGCATCAGTAGCTGCTTTGGTTCTCAGGTAATACATACCTGTTTTCAGTCCCTTCTTCCATGCATAGAAATGCATCGAAGTCATCTTACCAAAGTTGGCATCCATCAGGTGGATGTTCAGACTCTGGCTCTGACAGATGAAGGCACCCCGGTCAGCCGACATATCGATGATGGCTTTCTGAGAAGTTTCCCAAACAGTCTTGTAGAGATCTTTGATGTTTTGAGGGATCTCATCAATTTCCTGGATCGATCCGTTATGAATCTTGATCTTATTCATCATGTCCTCATTCCACAGACCCAATTTGATCAGATCCTGCATCATGTATTTGTTTGCCACGATGAATTCACCTGACAATACTCTTCTTACGTACAGGTTTGAAGTGAATGGCTCAAAACACTCATTGTTACCCAGGATCTGAGAAGTAGAGGCTGTCGGCATAGGAGCCAGCAACAGGGAGTTTCTCACTCCATTCTTTCTTACTTTTTGTTTCAGATCAAACCAATCCCATCTTCCTGAGTCAGGTGTTACACCCCACATATCAAACTGGAAGATCCCTTTAGAAACAGGCGAGCCCTTAAAGGTCTCGTAAGGTCCTTCTTTGATGGCCAGCTCCATGGAAGTTTCCATGGCAGCAAAGTAGATGGTCTCGAATATCTCTTTGTTCAGCTTTTGAGCCTCTGCCGATTCAAATGGCATTCTCATCAACGCAAAAGCATCTGCCAGACCCTGAACACCAATACCAATCGGTCTGTGCTTCAGGTTTGAATACTTAGCCTCAGGCACCGGGTAGTAGTTGACATCGATTACCCTGTTGAGGTTTTTGGTCACTACCTTGGTGATCTCATAAAGCTTCTGATGATCGTAGGTGCCATCTTCTCTCACGAATTTAGGTAGAGAGATAGATGCCAGGTTACACACCGCTACTTCATCCTTGGAAGTGTACTCCATGATCTCTGTACACAGGTTACTGGACCTGATCGTACCCAGGTTCTTCTGGTTAGACTTCCTGTTTGCATGATCTTTATATAGAATGTAAGGTGTGCCGGTCTCAATCTGAGACTCCAGGATCTCAAACCAAAGGTCCTGAGCCTTTACAGTTCGTCTGGCTTTACCTTCACTCTCATATTTTTCATAGAGTTTCTCAAACTCATCACCATATGAATCATAAAGACCTGTTGCCTCATCCGGGCTGAACAGTGACCAGGTGCCATTCTCCTCTACCCGCTTCATAAACAGGTCGGGGATCCACATCGCATAGAACAGATCTCTTGCTCTCAGCTCTTCTTTACCATGGTTCTTTTTCAGCTGCAGGAAGTCAAAGATGTCTGCATGCCATGGCTCCAGGTAGATCGCAAAGCTTCCTTTACGTTTTCCACCCCCCTGGTCGACATAACGTGCTGTCATGTCGAAGTTTCGGAGCATCGGGATAATTCCGTTTGATGTTCCGTTTGTTCCTTTAATATAAGCTCCTGTTGCTCTTACGTTATGAATGCTCAGTCCAATACCACCCGCAGACTGTGAAATTTTAGCACATTGCTTAAGCGTGTCATAGATTCCATCGATGCTGTCGTCCTGCATAGAGAGCAGAAAGCATGAAGAAAGCTGTGGCTTAGGTGTTCCTGCATTGAATAATGTAGGTGTCGCATGTGTGAACCATTTTTCAGACATCAGGTTGTAGGTCTCGATCGCTGCATCGATGTCTTCTTTGTGGATACCTACTGATACCCTCATGAGCATATGCTGCGGACGCTCTACAATCTTACCGTCCAGTTTCATCAGGTACGATCGCTCCAGGGTCTTGAATCCGAAATAGTCGTAGTTATAATCCCGATCGTAATCTACTGCCTCATCTAGTTTCTTGGCATTGGCCCGGATGATGCCATATACATCCTTGGAGATCAATGCTGCGTTTTCACCTGTTTTTGGATTGATATAGGTATAAAGTCTTTTCATGGTATTTGAAAAAGACTCTTCGGTCACCTTGTGCAGGTTAGATATAGATATCCTGGCCGCCAGCTTGGCAAAGTCAGGATGTCTTGTTGTCATGGTAGCAGCAATCTCTGCAGCCAGGTTATCAAGCTCGATGGTAGTCACACCATCATAAAGCCCGTCAATTACTTTTTTGGCAATTTCTACGGGTTCAACAAAATCCGGATTCAGTCCATAGCACAGCTTCTCTATCCTGGCTGTGATCTTATCGAATTTGACGGATTCTCTACGTCCGTCTCTTTTTATAACTAGCATAAGGCAATTGGGTGATTAATGATGAAAAACAGGTTCATATTAAAAGTCTTCGTCTAAACTAAATTTAGGTTTCTCTTTTTCTTTATCAGCATTTAATACTCCGGCTTTCTGGTATTCACCCACTCGTTTTTCAAAGAAATTCGTTTTACCCTGTAGGGAAATCATTTCCATGAAGTCAAATGGGTTGGTAGAATTGTACAGTTTATCACATCCCAATTCAACCAGTAGCCGGTCAGCTACAAATTCAATATACTGACACATCAGGTCGGAATTCATTCCGATCAGTTTTACTGGTAATGCATCAGTAACAAATTCTTTTTCAATCTCTACCGCATCCTCGATGATCTTGGCCACCTTTTCTTTAGGCAACTTATTCACCAGGTGATTGTTGTAAAGCAAACAGGCAAAATCACAATGTAGACCTTCGTCTCTGGAGATTAGCTCGTTGGAAAAACTCAATCCGGGCATCAGTCCCCGTTTCTTCAGCCAGAAGATTGAGCAAAAGCTACCGGAGAAGAAAATTCCTTCCACAGCAGCGAAGGCGATCAATCGCTCGGCGAAGTTACCCTCATCTATCCATCTTAAAGCCCAATCTGCTTTTTTCTTTACACAGTCCATCGTCTCGATGGCGTGGAAAAGATGATCCTTCTCTTTTGGATCCTTTACATAGGTGTCGATAAGTAGGGAATAAGTCTCCGAATGAATATTTTCAATCGCAATTTGAAATCCATAGAAAAATTTGGCCTCTGTGTATTGAACCTCTGCAACGAAATTTTCAGCAAGATTTTCATTCACGATCCCATCACTGGCAGCAAAAAATGCCAGTACGTGTTTGATGAAATGACGCTCGCCATCATTTAAATTGGCCCAATCTTTTAGATCCTGACTCAGATCGATCTCTTCAGCAGTCCAGAAACTGGCTTCTGCCTTCTTGTAAAATTGCCAAATGTCATTTTGTTGGATGGGGAATAATACGAATCGGTCTTTGTTTTCCTTGAGTATGGGTTCTTCTTGAGTCATTTGTTAATAAGTTTTATTTATTCACAGGATTTCCACCATCGTTTTTAGTTACTAATAAAGTTATCAACAGTCAAAACAGGTTATCCACAAACGTAAACAAAACACGCCCACCACGTCAAAATCGTGGTTTGCGAGCTGTTTGCTAAGTTTTGGGAGTTAGTCCCGTTCGAAAAGTGGTTTATTTTTTCGCGACCGTGTTTACAAATGTGTAAAAAAGGATACGAAAAATCAAGCAATATTTCCCCGGTTTTTTAAGTCATGATTTAGGGTAGAAAAACAACATAACTTGCTGTTAAAAAGTGCCTTATATTCTATTTTTATAATCATAACTTGTAGCCGTATTGCTTAAAATGGGGCACGAAAAAAGTTAAAAAAATGTGAAAAAAAAATTACCACACCATTAAGATGATGTAATGTTTGATAATATCAGTGTTTCTGATATCTTTGCAGTCCTTTTTCAAAACACAAAGAAAAATGTACGCAATTGTTGATATAGCCGGGAAACAATACAAAGTGGAGAAAGACCAGTTTGTGTACGCTCCGTTATTAGAAGGTAAAGAAGGATCAAAAGTAGATTTTGATCAGGTACTTCTTGTAGATAATGACGGCAAAGTAAATGTTGGAACCCCCACAGTAAAAGGAGCGAAAGTATCCGGAAAAATATTAGAGCACGTCAAAGATGACAAAGTAATCGTCTTCAAGAAAAAAAGAAGAAAAGGTTACAAAGTGAAAAATGGTCACAGACAGCAGTTCTCTAAAGTATTAATTCAAGACATTAAAAACTAAGTACCCATGGCACATAAGAAAGGTGTAGGTAGTTCAAAGAACGGAAGAGAGTCGGAAAGTAAACGACTTGGAGTGAAAATATTTGGTGGTCAGTCAGCAATTGCTGGTAATATCATCGTTCGTCAGCGAGGCACCAAACATCATCCCGGAAGCAATGTAGGTATTGGTAAAGACCACACACTGTTTGCTTTGTCTGATGGCACTGTACGTTTCCAAAAAGGAAGACAAAACAGATCTTACGTTCATGTAGATCCGGTTGCTGAGGCATAAGGAGTTTGTAAAGACAAGAAACAAAGAAGGCCCCACATTGTGGAGCCTTTTTTTTATGCTTCTGTTTTGTTCTTCTTTGGTCTGCCTGGTAATACTGTGCCAGGCTTAAAACCGTTTTTGTAGCGTTTCTTACGTGTCTTCCACACTTTGTAGTTGTTTTTATTTCCTACTTCAAACTGCCACTTCATATGATCTGACGCTGAAACCCACTTCAGGTTGTCTGCCTTGTTATTTCTAGGATTGTTATCCTCATGAATGATCATGGTTAAAGTAGACGGATCCGGATTATCCACAAAAGCTATAGCTGTCTCCTTATGTGGATACACTGTTCTCCGCTTCTTTTCATCATCAATAAGGTCTAAGAAATAACATTTGCAGGTTTTGTTCCAACGCTGCTTCATCAATTTACCCTTNATTTTCATGTAAACCTGGCTTCCTTTATGCCAGCTTTTTCGGGTCTTACTTCTAATTCTCCCCTTGTTGGAAATCTCATAGTTGGAGAAGCCTTTGATGCCCTCCCATTTTTCTTCGCTTTGGTCTGCCATTTTTCGCTTGTTTAATAATCTTGTAAACAAGCTGGTTCTTAATCTATCGCTTAATCTGTCGATAAAGATAATTCATTTAATATTCATCCATACTTAGAGGCCACTGATTTTCTATAAACTGCATGGAAAACCAGATATATTTACCTAACGGGCTGATGAATAGCGTTGCAATCATCCATTACCATTACCTTATATCCAACGTTTACAATTGATTATGTGAACCATTTTTGGCATAAAATGTTTTCAATTCTTAGAAATTTAAAATCTTTTTCATAATTGGAGGTTCTCTCAGTCAATATTAGCAAACCCACTATCATCGTGTGGAATAAAAAGGAAATAGCAACTGGTATTTATAAGAAACCTGTAGATCATCCTATTTTCCTGGAAACTGATAATGTACGCGATGACACGGTATCCGACCGAACTGTACACGGTGGTATCCAGAAAGCCTGTTATCTGTATTCCGCAGATTATTATGACTATTGGAAAGGCCTGTACCCTGACCTGGACTGGAGTTATGGAATGTTTGGTGAAAACATCACTTTATCAGGAATGGATGAAGGCAACCTGAGAATTGATGCGAAATATCAATTGGGGGAAGCCGTTGTGGCCATTTCTCAACCCCGGCAGCCATGCTACAAGCTGGGAATCAAATTTGGAAATCCAAAAGTGCTCAAAGACTTCATCCTCTTTGGACATCCTGGCACCTATGTGCGGATCGTAAAGCCCGGAGCAGTAAAAAAAGGTGATCGCCTGGAATTGATTGAGCCATCCAATAAAAACAGCATACGGGAAACCTTTGCGTTTATTTACCAAAAACGTTGACACATTAACTGGCCTCCCGACCTATCATCCATCGTACTACCTAAGCTAGATCATTCTGGTAGCGAAACATTTTTTGATAATGGATGAATAGATATGCCCATATTGCTCAATGCACCATTCCTTCAGTTTGATTATTTCTGTAGGAATAAGTGATTTGATAGCTTTTCTGAGCTCTTTTTCAAACAACCAACGGTCGAAACTAACTTTAGCCAGGATGGTTTTGAAATACTCTAACATAAATGTAAAATTTTGTTAAAGAGTTAACTTTATGAGGCAAAAATGACGTTCTCAAGTGAGAAACTATTTAACCATAAGTTAAACAATTTTTACCTTTGCATCAAGGTCAATATTCACTTTTACAGTCATTGCAATTGCGTGCCATGAATTTTACGAAGTCAGGAATTTTAGGTTGCCTCTTGTTTATTCTTTTTGCCAATATTTCAAAGGCTCAAGAGATAAAACTCGAGTATGGAGAAGATCAAATCGCTCTAAATCAGCTCTTTACCATCACACTAACGGTGGAAAATGAAAGATTACAAAATTATAGCCCGTTTCCTGAGATAGACGGTTTGGTGAAAAGGGGTACGTCTTCATCCACCTCCACCAGCTTCATCAATGGGCAGATGACATCCAAGCAGTCAATCACGCAAAACTATCAGGCTACGCGTGAGGGCACGATTGTGATTCCGTCATTTGAAATGGTCGTGAATGATAAACCCATCCAGTCCCCTGGCAAAACGATTAAAGTGAATCCTCCCGCTCAGCAACAACAACGAAACAACACCAGTCCGTTCTCGAATGACCCGTTTGAAGAGTTTTTCGGTCGCAGACAACAACCCTCCGAATTTANGGATGTGGAAGCCAATGCCTTTTTGGCCCTTACCACAGATAAACCGGAAGTTTATGTCGGTGAAGGTTTCACGACCACCCTGGCTTTCTATGTTAGCGAGGAAAACAGGGCCGAACTAAGGTTTTATGACCTGGGCAAACAGATCACAGACATTGTAAAGGAAATCAAACCTAATACCTGCTGGGAGGAAAATTTTAATATCGACAATATCAGTGGTGAGCCTATCACCATCAACAACAAAGCTTACACACAGTATAAAATCTACCAGGCTGCCTATTACCCATTGAATAAGGAGAATATCAAATTTCCTTCTATTGGGTTGAAGCTGATCAAATACAAAGTGGCAAAGAACCCTTCGTTCTTTGGCAGAAATCGGCAGGAGGATTTTGAGACATTCTATTCCAAACCCAAAGAGGTGAAAGTAAAAGAACTCCCTCCCCACCCACTGAAAAACCAGGTGGCCATTGGGAACTACCAGCTGGCAGAGAAGATCAGCACGCGAGATCTTAAAACCGGGGAAAGCTTTAATTATTCATTCAATGTGCTCGGAGAGGGAAATATCAGTGCGATAGAAAAGCCGATCATCCCGGAAACAAGTGATTTTGATTTTTATGACCCCAACACCCAGCAGAATATCACACGCTCGGCCGGAAAAGTAAAAGGGACCAAAACCTTCAGCTATTATGGCATCCCCAACGAGCCAGGAGAATACGATCTGGGTGATTATTTCTATTGGATCTATTTCAATCCGGAAAAAGAAAAGTACGACACGCTGCGATCAAGGCAGCAACTTACCGTGACAGGTGAGAGCAGAAAAAATGAATATATCCAGTCTACGGACCTGGGCGCTTTCTACAATGCAATTGAATTTGAAGATAATCAGCTTACTTCGCTGGAAAAGGGGCCATTCCTTCAGATATTTGCAAACATCTTTGCGCTGGTTATACTAGTTTTGACCGGCATTATCATGTTTCGCAAGTAAACTTCATGGCAAACAAATTCGGCACTATTTTTAGCATTACCTCTTTTGGGGAATCTCATGGGCCTGGCATAGGTGCCATCCTGGATGGTTGTCCTGCTGGCATCACCATTGATGAGGCCTTTATTCAATCTGAGCTTCAGCGCAGGAAGCCCGGTCAATCCAAAATCACGANGCAACGTAAGGAAGAGGATGAGGTGGAGATCCTTTCCGGAACTTTTGAAGGAAAGACTACCGGAACTCCGATCGGGTTACTAATCCGCAATAAGGACCAAAAGAGTAAAGACTACAGCCACATTGCTGACAAATTCAGGCCTTCACATGCCGACTATACTTACGAAACCAAGTATGGCAACCGGGATTACCGGGGTGGAGGGCGTAGTTCAGCACGTGAAACTGCGGTGAGAGTGGCGGCTGGTGCCATTGCCAAGCTGATGCTCAAAGAAAAAGGCATTACTTTTCATGCTTACGTCTCCCAGGTGGGCGACCTGAGCCTGGACAAACCTTATACAGAGCTGGATCTTTCTCAAACCGAAAGCAACGATGTGCGCTGCCCGGACCCTGAGATGGCTCAGAGGATGTTTGATTATATCGACCAGGTAAGGAAAGATCAGGATACCGTAGGAGGTGTTGTGACCGGAGTGATCAAAGGTGTACCGGTTGGTTTAGGTGAACCTGTTTTTGACAAGCTCCACGCCGCCCTTGGTAATGCCATGCTGGGGATCAATGCGGTGAAAGGATTTGAATACGGAAGTGGTTTCGAAGGAGTGAAAATGCGTGGCTCCCAGCACAATGACGAATTCTATAAGGAAGGTGATCGTGTTAAAACAAAAACCAATCACAGTGGTGGCATCCAGGGTGGCATCTCAAATGGTGAAGATATCTTTTTCAATGTAGCCTTCAAGCCTGTGGCAACGATTATGCAGGATCAGGACAGTGTAGACAAAACCGGCAATGCCGTGAAGGTCTCCGGTAAGGGCAGACATGACCCCTGTGTGGTTCCCAGGGCTGTGCCAATCGTAGAAGCTATGGCCGCTTTGGTTATAGCGGATTTCTATTTGTTGGCCAGAACGAATAAATTAGCCGGGTGAGAAAACTTCCCCTGCATGTAAAAATCATCATCGGACTGGTTCTAGGAATCATCTGGGCATTCATCTCGAGCTCCCTGGGATGGAATCAATTTACCATCAACTGGATCGACCCATTCGGGACGATCTTCATTCGGTTACTTAAATTCATCGCCGTTCCCCTGGTGCTTTTTTCTATTATCAGCGGGATCTCCGGACTCTCTGATGTCAGCAAGCTGGGAAGGATGGGATTCAAAACAATTTCCATCTATCTGGTTACTACCGTATTTGCTGTGACAGTTGGGCTGGGATTGGTAAACATCTTTAAACCAGGAGCTACCATAGACGATGAGCAAAGGATCAAAAACCGGATCAGCTACGAGCTGTGGGTAGAAGAAACAGACGGAGTAAAGCCAAAGGACAACAGAGACTTCCTCAATGATCCTCAATATGCCAGCCAGGTAGCAGAAATAACCAATGATCCTAACCGGGAACAAACAGACAGCAAGGTGGAGCGCACCATGCAAAGTGCACAACAAGCTAAGGACGCCAGTCCGCTTCAGCCACTTGTAGACATGGTTCCTGAAAATATTTTTGGGGCACTCTCCACAAATACGGATATGCTGCAGGTGATTTTCTTTGCCATCTTTTTTGGGATCGTTTTGGCCATTCTTCCTAATGCCACTGTTGGGCCTGTGATAGATGTAGTCAATGGCATCAATGCCGTATTCCTGAAGATGGTGGAAAAGGTGATGGCCGTAGCCCCATTCTTTGTTTTTGCTTTGCTGGCTGGTGTAATCGCCAAGATGGCTGATACACCACGTGAAGTCTTCGAGATATTTAAAGGACTGGGCTCTTACTCGATGGTTGTCTTTATCGGGCTGGCCATCATGATCTTCCTTTTTTACCCGGTTGTGGCGTCGATTTTCATCAAAAAGATCAGCTATAAAAGGTTTTTCAATCATATCAGCCCGGCACAATTCCTGGCATTCTCTACCAGCTCGAGTGCGGCAACACTACCTGTGACCATGGAATGTGTGGAAGAGCTGGGAGTGCCTAAAAATATTACCAGCTTCGTGTTACCAATCGGAGCCACCATCAATATGGATGGTACATCGCTCTACCAGGCTGTTGCGGTTGTTTTCCTGGCCCAGATGCACATGGTAGACCTCACTTTGGGGCAGCAGCTCATGATTGTGCTTACGGCGACACTCGCATCAATCGGTACTGCAGCAGTACCCAGCGCAGGACTGGTCATGCTGATCATTGTGCTACAATCGGTGGGACTAAATCCTGTCTGGATAGCCATCATCTTCCCTGTAGACCGCATTCTGGACATGTGCAGGACCGTGGTAAATGTAACGGGAGACGCTACAGTTGCTTCCCTCATTGCCAACTCAGAAGGTGAGTTGAAGGAGGACTAGTAGAAAGCGAAAGTCCGAGAAAAATGTAAAAATCGGTCTTTGATGTTCTTTTGTCTTCTTATATCTTTACTAAAGAAGGTTCCATTGTATGTCAAGACTTTTTCTCCTCTTTATTGCTTCTCTTACCTTTTCCGTTCAGGCAATGGCTGAATTGGATAGTTTGGTCAAGATTGAGGAAATATCTTACAGCAATTCCTTTGAACAAAGTGTGTTTAGAGAGACGGGAAAAACCGGGAGTGACTTTTTCTATGGCTTCATGGTCTACTCTACGGATGATAGCATACAAATAGCCCGGTACAGAAATTCATTCGAGCAACGAGTCGAAAATTTCAAAGCTGGTAAGCGCCCAAAAAATAATAGTAAGTACGTTAAAAAGGTTTATGAATTTGTTCATGATGAATTCCTGAGAAAATATGAAAGTGAGGCTTATTTTCATCAGATATTTAAAAGTGGTGTTTACAATTGTGTAACAGCGTGTGCCCTTTATGGCATGGTCTTCTCCTCATTGGATATCCCTTTTACGATCAAGGAAACACCTACTCATGTATACATTATCGCCTATCCCGAATCGGATCAAATTGGTATTGAGACTACAGATCCAATAGGGGGATTCAAAACTTTCAGCCCAGGTTTTAAGCAGAATTTTGTAAACCAGCTAACTGCATTAAAGCTAATTGACATTGCAGAGCTTGCGGATGGAGTAACTGCCGTTTTTGACAGATATTATTTCTCCAACAAAGAATTGGGTCTTAAAGAGCTCACAGGCATCCAGTATTATAATCATGGCCTAATTGAATTTCAGCAAGACAAGTATAGTTCGGCATACCAAGATATGCAGAAGGCCTATTATTTATATCCATCTGAAAATATCAGGGAGATTTTATCTCTAGCCTGCTTAGCCACACTGTCAAAAGCTGATTATGATGATTGGGAGGATATCCAACTCTTTTCCGCCGCTGTTAAACTGGACCACTCCAGCTTTAGCGATAACCAAAAATTGGGAGAGTTTTCAAGGATGCTCAACCGACAGCTGATCGATAGCAATGATACCGTATTTGTGGATAGTGCCTTTCAGCTGATCACTTCATTACCATTAAATTCTGATTTAAAGAAAGAAATTACCTTCCTCTACAATTATGAAAGAGCTCGCAAATTGTACAATAGGGGAAACTATAGGTTAGCTCTTCCATTTTCGCAAGCGGCCTATCATACTAAGCCAGAAAGTTCTGATTCTGAAAGTCTGCTTGTAAACACCATTCAAAATGCAGTAGTGACCAAGGCATTTGGTCCGGAAGAAACCTTTTCAATAATTGAATCTCTACTTGAAAGCTACCCCAGCTTAAAAACACATGGCCATTTAGGCGAACTACGTTCAAGATTGTACTTAATAGCCATGCATGACGCATTTGAAAGTAAGAACGTGAATGAAGCGATTGATTATAAAAATAAATTTGAGGCATTCATTGATGAATTTGGTTACAGATATGATGAATATGCACTAGGAAGAGCTTATTCTCAGGGCATCATGTATTATTTCAGAAAAGGTGCTTACAGAAGTGCCCGAAACCTATTGAATGACGGGCTAAAATATGCTCCGGATAATCAGGATCTTAAAATGAGAAAATATTATCTCGATCGCGCAAGCAATTAATAGCTATTATCGATCGCCAGATTGAAATTCTTTTGAACAATATATTTATTTCCGGTAGGTGTTTTGAATTCCCCAACGAATGATAATTTCTCCATGATTACAGCACCCGGTGGTGGCTTCAGGATAAACTGTCCCCTGTAGTTTGACCGTTCTAATTTTTCTAACCGGTAGCTCAGGTATTTTCCTTCCGCAAGTTCTCCCAGATAATAAGTCCCACGACCAGGGTTTTTATCAAAATAGACTTCTATAATATATTTTCCATTTACATCTATTCTGTCAAGGCCCTTTACAATCAGATTTGGATAGTTGGTTTTTAGCTGACCACTCTTTGTATATTCCTTTAGCCCTATTCCAGGAAAATTTTCTTTATACTCAATTTCTGATTCAACTTGTCCGGTTTCATAATATCGCTTCAATAAACCGTCTTTGATTTCATTCTTATAATTAATCTCCAGGAGTGGGTTACCATTTTCATAGTGCGTCATGGCCTTTACCTTCTCACCATTCACATACTCAAAACTTTTGGTTAGCACTCCTTTCTGGTTGAAACTCTTGGCAACACCATGTTTCTGGCGTAATTCATTGATGGTATAGTAGGACTTTAGCTTGCCATTATCATAGTAGCTCTTCACAACATTGGAATTCTCCGGTGTATCGTCCTTCCCTAAAAAAGAATCAATCTTATCACAGGATATGAGTGAAAAAAGGACAATGAAATAGGTGAGTTTATTTTTCATTTGAATACAACTGAGTGATACAAGATAGAAAAGTTTCTTAAACGATCAAAATAGAAACTTCGAATGTGGAGCTATTTTATACCAAATAAGGGTATAATGGAGGATGAAGCTTTCTCATAAAAAATCCAGATAATTCCCTTGTGTTGCCCCTTTTAAAAAATCAGGATTTGATCCACTTTTGCTTTAAATGCCTTTTGAGCTTAAACTATCGGTTTGCCTTTTTCTGATCAGTATCTCCATACTCTTATTGAGAGGTAACAGGAACTGGATATTTGGCTACCGTTCCCCCAGAGCTATCCGTACGCATAAAAGTTACGCATATGCCAACACCATTTATGGTTCAGGAATGCTTTTAATCAGCAGCATTTACCTGGCCATGCTTACCTGGTTTCCCCGTTTATATATCCGGGTAAGTGAAACAGAGCACATCTTAATTGCCATCAGCTATTTTGCGATTTTATTTCTGATTATTGAGATTAAGTTGCAGAAGGTTTTTAAGGAGTAAGCATTAAGCTATCGATCTTGCGTCATACAGCTCATATTATGATACTGTCGCAGGGCATGAGAGTCTCATGCTAAAATGCCTGACGAGAAGAACTCCACTTACTGTTTTTCCCTTTTAAATACGGTGAGAAACTTACTTGTTCTTCCCCAAAAAATCCAGGCGTCTCCATTAACGGGCTCCATCTTTACCAATTCCCATCCTTCTTCTCCCCAACGTTCAAAATTTTCGTCTAATTCTGCCTGAAATGTTGGCTTGTTCAAATGGAAAGCACTTATGGTCAATATTTTGTACTCGTATTTCTTCATCTTAATTCTTTTATAATGCTACTTGAAAACATTCCTTTCTGTGTTTCTTCTGAAATACACCAGAGTTGAGAGTAGTCCAAAGGTAAATCTAAAGAAATCATGCCTGACCCGGTTTAGCTCACCCTCTTCCCATTTTCTTTCGCTTTCTTGAACTATTCCTGCATCTTTGCAATTATTACTCATACCAAAAAGAAGTAATTATGGCTGTAGCACAACAAGCATCCAACATCAACATATATACGGAATCGAATCCCAATCCGAATTCCCTCAAGTTCGTGGTCAACTTCATGTTGCTGCCGGAAGGGGTTAGCAGGGACTATCCGAGCCAGGAAAGTGCCAGTCAGGCTCCTCTTGCACAGGAATTATTCAACTTCCCGTATGTGAAGCGCGTGTTCTACATGAGCAACTTCGTGACAGTCACCAAAAGTGAGCAGGTAGAGTGGGTTGAAGTGAAAAATGAGATCCAGTCATCTATCAAGTCGTTTCTGGAGGCAGGAAAGCAGATCCTCATCGAAGAAAATGTGAAAGAGGATCATGAGCTAAATGCTACCGATACTGACATCGAACAGAAGATCAAAAGCATCCTGGATGAGTATATCCGACCAGCTGTAGAAATGGATGGTGGTGCCATCACCTTTGATTCATTCACAGATGGTAAAGTGAAAGTACAACTACAAGGAGCATGTAGCGGATGTCCTTCCAGCACTGTTACCCTCAAGGCCGGTATCGAAAACCTCCTCAAGCGTATGGTGCCGGAGGTAGAAACAGTAGAGGCTGAGGAGCTTTAAGCGCTACTAGAATTTCAGATGCTTTACGGTTAGTGACTGGTTGATGAGCTGTTTCAAAGAGTCAATACCAATCCTGATGTGTTTTTCCACAAATTTTTCGGTGACCTTTTGATCACTCTCGTCGGTTTTAACACCCTCAGGGATCATAGGGACATCCGAAACCAGTAAAAGAGCACCTGCTGGCATTTCATTCTTAAATGCGGCAGAGAAAATGGTGGCAGTCTCCATGTCGATGGCCATCACCCGTAGTTTCCTAAGATACTTTTTAAACTTTTCATCGTGCTCCCATACCCGTCGGTTGGTTGTGTAGACCGTTCCGGTCCAGTAATCCTGCCCATAATCCCGAATAGTTGTGGAAACAGCCTTTTGCAAGGCAAACGCAGGCAAAGCAGGTACTTCCGGGGGCATATAGTCATTGCTTGTACCTTCTCCGCGAATAGCTGCAATTGGCAACACCAGGTCACCCACCTCATTTTTGGATTTGATACCCCCGCATTTTCCCAGAAAGAGGATAGCCTTAGGCGAAATTGCCGTAAGCAGATCGATGACTGTGGCAGCATTGGCTGAACCCATCCCAAAATTGATAATCGAAATCCCATCAGCATTGGCACATTGCATGGGATTAGACAAACCCCTGACAGATACGTTGTGCCACTCGGCAAAAAGGTTGACATAGTTGGAAAAATTGGTCAGTAGTATGTATTTACCAAAATCTTCAAGCTTTTGTCCCGTATACCTGGGTAGCCAGTTGTCTACAATCTCTTTTTTGGTCTTCATATTCACAAATTTGGTGATTAATAGCCGAAATATTTATCTTAAAGCCATGGATGAAATCACGCTGGTCAACTTACTGAATAAAATCTGTGAAAAAAATAGCTACCTAAATTGGAAACTGAACTGCAAATACAATGACAATCAGGACCATTCCATCATGCAGATCAGCCTGTTTAACAGTCGTGACAATCACAAAGCCGGTTCAGTGACTTTTAGCATGGATACCGGCTCTGTTATCGAAGGGAAATATGAAACACTCATGCCTTTTCAGCCAAAAGTACAGCTGGTAGACGCTCTGTTGGATATTCTGAACTATGAGAATTCAAAGATCCTGACTTCGGTGAATTGATAACCCCTACCAGCGCCAATTAAAAGGATCATTTAGCAGCAACCATTTAAGATAGACTACGTTTTCAGGATCACAATCCATGAAAATCCTGATCATAGAAGATGAGGCAAAAGTTGCCAACCATCTTAAAACCGGTCTTGAAGAGCAAGGGTATGAAGTAGATATTTCTTACGATGGAGAATTCGGGCTAAGAATGTTTAAGCAGCATACTTACGACATGCTCCTCGTAGATGTAATCCTTCCAGGCAAGAACGGGTTTGAGATATGCAGAGAGGTACGCTCTACGGATCAGCAAATTAAAATCATTATGCTCACGGCATTGGGCACCATCGATGATAAAATGGACGGCTTTGATTCTGGTGCTGACGATTACCTGGTCAAACCTTTTGAGTTTCGTGAGTTGCTGGCAAGGATCAGAAGCGTAGCTAAACGTAAAATGAATCCCACCACTGACAATAACCTCAGCGTGGCAGACCTCGTCCTGGATATGGAAAAGAAAACTGCGGTCAGAGATGGGAAAAAAATCGAGCTGACTTTTAAGGAATATTCACTACTTGAATTCTTGCTGCGAAATAAAGGTAAGGTACTCTCTAGAGCCGAGATCACCGAGCATGTATGGGACCTTGATTTTGATCCGGGCACCAACGTGGTGGATGTCTACATTAACATTCTCAGGAAGAAAATAGACAAGGACTATTCTCCAAGGCTCAGCCATACCAAGATTGGAATGGGCTACTACCTCGACGTTGAGCCATGAATATCAAGGATAAATTAACCATCCGGTTCGTGCTTGTCTTTGCGGGCGTCTGGCTGATCGCTTCAATGGCCATCTATTATTCTTCCTCTGAATTCCGAAAAGAGGAGTTTTATGATCGCCTAGTCGCCCGGGCAAATGCAGCAGCAAAGCTTTTACTCGAAGTAGAAGAAGTGGATGCGCAACTATTACAAAAAATTGAGTCTGCCAACCCTGTAAAGCTACCTGGCGAAAAAATTACCATTTACAATTACAACAACGAAGAACTATTCAGCTCAGACACCCAGGACTCTCTTCGTATCGATAGTGTATTGCTGGATAAAATCAGGCTTGAAAAGTCACTCAACTGGAGGCAGGGGGACGTTGAAGTGATCGGCTTGCTTTACGAGGACCAATTTGATCGCTTTGTTGTAATAGCAGGCGCCATGGATCTTTATGGTCTCCGAAAACTGCAAAATTTGCGTAACATCCTCATCATTGTATTTTTCGTCTCCCTGATCATCNTTGGCCTGGTTGCTCGACTATATGCCGGTAAAGCACTTGAGCCTATTTCGGAAGTAATTAGCGAAGTGAATGAAATTGAAATCACAAATCTTGGCAAGAGGGTTTCTGAGGGCAATGGTAAAGATGAGATTGCCAGGCTGGGCATTACCTTCAATTTGATGCTCACGAGACTACAGAATGCTTTCGAAATCCAGAAAAGCTTCATTACCAATGCCTCTCATGAGCTACGCACCCCACTTACGAGCATGCTTTCGCTGGTAGATGTGACCCTTCTCAAAAAAAGAGATGAAAAATTCTATGAGGAAACACTCATTTCACTGAAAGAGGATATTCATGGACTATCTGAGCTTACTACCAAGCTTTTGCTCCTGGCAAGAGTAGACTCGTTTAGGGAGGAGATCAAACCCATTCGAACTGATACTATCCTTTGGCAGGCCATATCCGATGTCTCCAGGTCCTACAAAAATCCCATCAAGGTGTCCATTTCAGAAGACATATCAGATGAGGAATCATTTACGATCATTGGTCATGAGCAGCTCCTCAAAAGTGTTTTTACCAACCTGCTTGAAAATGCCTGCAAGTTTAGTGATGGCAAAGAAGTGTTTGTAAATATTTTGGCCACTGGCCAGAATTTACAGTTTGAAATCAAAGACCAGGGTATTGGCATTTCTCCTTGGGATCTCAAAAAATTAGGACAACCCTTTTTCCGGGGACAGAATACCAATTCGTTTCCAGGCAGTGGTATAGGAATTAACCTGGTAAAGAAGATCGTTGATATCCACCAGGGTAAGCTGAATATCGATTCAACCAGGGATTCAGGATCCATAATTTTACTGGATTTCCCACTGGCGAAAATTTAATCAGATTTTAATCTCAGCTTGAGGCAGTCTTAATCCACCTCCCGTTTATCTCTCTTATAAAAATTAAAAAAAATGAATACTAGTTCTAGAGAGAGTCGGATAGCCATAGGTGTTACGCTCTTATTTTTGATTGCAATGGGCTTTGCCATTTATTATTTCTCAGATGGTAGAAGCCTGAAAAAGGACCTTACCAGCGAGAAGGTAAAAAGCGAAAAGATGCTTTCGGAAAAGCTAGCACTGTCTAAGGAGATTGATAAATTGAAAAATGAGATTGATTCCTATAAAGGAAAAAACTCAAGCCTGGACAAAAGTCTGGCTGATCTTCAAAGCAAGCTCCAGAAGAAAGAAGCTGAGCTCAACAGAATGGCTGCCAACAGTAGTCCTAACTACAAGAAGCAGTTTCAGGAACTTCAGGCCATCAAAGCAGATCTCGATAAGAGTCTTGCCAGATTGAATGAAGAACTAAGCGCTTTACAAGCTGAGAACAGTGATTTGAGAGCTTCGTTGGCTCATATGGAAGCCAATAACGAGCAGCTGGCAGTTAACAATAAAAACCTCACCAGGATGATTGTGAACAACCTGGAAGCTGAAGCTCAGAAGAAGAACAATAAGTTGACTGTGAATGCTAAGAAAACCAAAGAGATAATCTTGGCTTTCGAAGTACCAGCCAGCATGAGTGAGCAGTTAAAATTCAACATCGTTTTCCCTGATGGAAAACAAGTTGCAAGTAATAACTCCAAGAATATTACTTATGCTGTCAACCACAAAGACTTCGTGTTTAGCGATGCCGAAGTTGTAGCCAGCACACAAAATCTGTTCGTGAAATCAGACAACAGCAAACAAATTGCCCTGTCTTATAAAGCTGACAGTAAGCTGAAACCTGGTACTTACCAAATAGATATTTATTCTGAGAATGAATATCTGGGAAGCTGCAGGATGAAACTTAAATAACCTTTGTTGCTCTATTCATATGTGATGAGGGGTTGTCTAATAAGCAACCTTTCATTTTTTTAGAGCATTGTACAAAATTTCCACAGGGTGCTGAGCCTTTCTACTCGTGCCATCCAGGATCTGGTGACGACAGCTGGTACCCGGAGCAGCAATAATCACATCCTCAGGTTGTTTCCTAATTGTTGGGAACAATACCAACTCACCTATTTGCATAGACACATCAAAGTGCTCTTTCTCAAAACCAAACGATCCTGCCATACCACAACAGCCGGAAGGAATGATCTGTACTTCCTTGCCGGTAAGCCTGGAAAGGATCTTTTTGGTTGGGACCAAAGATGACAAAGCCTTCTGATGGCAATGGCCATGAAACTTGATCAAACCTTTTGCCTGTTCAAATTGATCAGGTTTGATATGACCTGCTTCCATTTCGGCGGTCAGAAATTCCTCNATCATAAAGGTACTGGCAGCTATTTTCCTGGCGGCCTCTTTCTCTTCGCCTCTTACCAGGTCGGGGTATTCATCCCTGAACGTAAGGATAGCCGATGGCTCTACTCCCACCAAAGGAGTATCTGGCGAAATAATATCTTTAAATACCGCTATGTTTTTTTGACAGAATTTTTTGGCATCTTTCAAGAGACCTTTTGAGATATGACTTCTCCCTGACTCTGCATGGTTTACATATTTTACTTCGTAGCCTAGTTTGTCCAGCAACTTTACGGTAGTGATCCCTATTTCAGCCTCGTTGTAATTCAAAAGCTCATCGGCAAACAGGTAAACAGTCTTAATGGGTTTTGAAACCGACGGCTTGAACCCTCGAAGCCACTTCTGCCAGGTGATCTCAGAGATTTCCGGCATGCTTCGTTTGGGCGCAAATCCCATGATGCCTTTAACTATCGCGGATAGGACAGAATTGCTAAAAACCAGGTTGTACCCCCATGGCAGAGCAGAAGCCAGTTTCATCCCACTTGAAAAATTTCCTATAAGCCTATTTCGGAAAGGAACACCTTTGGCCTCGTAATACTGGTGCTGCCATTCGGCTTTCATCTTACCGATATCTACATTGGATGGACATTCAGATTTACAACCCTTACAGCTTAGGCAGAGGTCCATTACCTCTTTGATTTCATCGTGAACCAACAGATTACTATCCTCTGACCTGGTGATCATCTCGCGAAGCATGTTGGCACGAGCCCGGGTGGTATCCCATTCATCTCTTGTCGCCATATAGCTGGGACACATCGTACCACCTGAAACTGGAGTCTTGCGACAATCGGCAGAACCATTGCATTGCTCGGCCGCCCGCTGAAAGCCTAGCGTATCGGAAAAATCTAACAGGGTGTCTATTTCTTTGATCTCCTGGTCCTTTTCAAACCGCAGGTAGGTATCCATCGGCTGGGTGTCCACGATCTTGCCCGGATTAAAGATATTCGTCGGGTCCCAGGTCTTTTTGATTTGCTTCAGCAGCTGATAGTTATGCTCACCAACCATCTGTGGAATGAATTCTCCTCTTAATCGACCGTCACCGTGCTCTCCAGAAAGCGATCCCTTGTATTTTTTTACCAACGTAGCAATCTCCTCTGCGATGGATCTGAAAAGTCCGATTCCTTCGGTAGTCTTTAAGTTGATGATTGGTCTCAGGTGCAGCTCACCTGACCCTGCATGTGCATAATGCACACTATACAGATCATACTCCTTAAGGATTTTATTAAATTCTTCAATAAATGCTGGCAGGTCATTGACGTGAACGGCTGTATCCTCAATAACCGGAACCGGCTTGGCATCGCCGGGCACGTTGGAAAGTAGTCCAAGACCGGCTTTACGCAATGTCCAGACTTTCTTGATGTCATCACCAGACACTGTAGGATAGGAATACCCCAGCTTCTCTTTTTTAAGCTGGGTAATCAAGGCCTGGGCTACTTTATCTGCTTCTTCCTGGGAGTCCCTTGTAATTTCGGCCACTAAAATTGCCTTTGGATCTCCCTCAATAAAGAACCTGTTCTCAGCTTGTCCCCTATTTCGCTTCGTAGCTTCGAATATATAGTGATCCATCAGCTCCACGGCAGATGGTCCATGTTGCAGGGCTACCAGGTTAGCTTTGAGCGACTCATCAATGGAGTGGCAATGGATACAAACCAACACCTTGTGTGGTGGTGGAATTGGCGTTAGCTTGATTTTGGCCGCGGTCACAAAAGCCAGTGTTCCTTCAGACCCGGCAATCAGGCTGCTAAAATTGAAGTTCTCACCCTTTTTATTGAATGGCTTCATCCTGGCCAGCATGTCTATTGCATAACCAGTATTTCGTCTGTTGATAGAAGACTTTGGAAATTGCTCCTCAATCTCCTTAATATTTTTTGCATCAGACAGGATCTCATCAATTTGTGCGTATAAGGACCCCTCCAGCGATTTGGATTGAACTTTTTCCTGGTAGGATTTTTCATCCAGTGCCTGGAATTTAACCTTGCTCCCATCAGAAAGTACAGTGTCAACTTCAATAAGATGCTCACGTGTACTTCCATAGACTACCGAGTTTGATCCACAACTATTGTTACCGATCATCCCCCCAATCATAGCTCTGTTGGCGGTTGAAGTCTCAGGAGCAAAAAAATAACCGTATGCACTCAGGTGATGGTTCAGGTCATCCCGGACAATTCCCGGTTGTACAATAGCCCAGCCTTCCTTTTCGTTGACTTCCAGCACTTTGGTGAACTTTTTGGAGACATCCACGACGATACCTCCCCCCACAACCTGACCAGCGAGAGAAGTACCTGCTGTCCGGGGAATTAAAGAAGTATTATTTTCCCTGGCAAACTCCACGAGCTTGATGATATCCGATTCATTTTCAGGAACAGCCACCGCAATGGGGATCTCCCTGTAAGCTGAGGCATCGGTGGCATAGACTTTTCGGGTAGTTTCATCAATGAAAAGCTCCCCTTCCAGGTTATTTTTTAGTCCATCAAAATTCATGACGCAAAACTAGTCTCTTGCAGAGGTTTTTACTACTTGGAAAAGCTGGCTTGAATAAAAACCGGCAGGTGATCCGAATAATTCCTCAAATCCCTGTTATCAGTGAGCACAGCATATTTGGAAACTTTCACCTGATCTGATACCACAATGTAGTCAATCCTGCGATCCAGCTCCTTCTGCACATCAAAGCTACTCCAGGTGCCTTCCGGACCAAAAACCAGGTCGCTTACGGCTCGAGTATCATTCAGTGCCCCGAAAAGTTTTTTAATTGGAGGGGTATCCGGAGTCAGATTTAAGTCTCCCATCACGATGGCAGGATGCCCTGCTTTATTGAGCTCTTTTAACTTATTCAGGATCACATCTACTGCCTGAAGACGGGCCTCATCTCCCCGATGGTCAAAATGGGTATTGAAAACCCAAAATTTCTGATCTGAGCCTTTCACCTGAAACAACACCGCCGTGCAAATCCTGGGTAATGCAGCATCCCAGCCTTTGGAGGGTTTCTCGGGTGTCGGTGAGAGCCAAAAGGTCTCATTTTTAAGGACCGAAAATTTATCTTTTTTGTAATAAACAGCACTAAACTCTCCTTTTGACTTCCCATCGTCGCGACCCACACCATACCAGCTGTAGGCATCAAGTTGTTCATCCAGGTATTCTACCTGCTCTGGTAACCCTTCCTGAATGCCAAAGACATCTGGTTCATAAAAAGCAATTTGGTTGGCTAATTCTGCTCTTCTGTTTTCCCAGTAATTCACGCCATCACCCGGATTGGCGTATCGAATATTATAGGTCATGAAAGTAAATGACTGGGCTTGTAAGATCATTCCGGAAAGGATGATAAGGGTGCTTAACGATAATTTTTTCATTTCACTTTTTTCAGGACGAGTGCTACTCGGCTAGGCAAGTATACACTCAAAAAATTTTCCCCGAACAAAGTTACTGAAGGATATGTCATTTCATCATCGATTCTCCCAAACCCGCCAAAATCAGGATGATCAGAATTTAGAATAATTTGATAGTGACCACATTGCGGAATCCTGAAACGATAATCCGGGATGGAATTATGAGGATGGAAATTAAATAGAAAAATCAGGTTATTCCTTTCAAAAATAATGGTCTTGTTACCCTCATCCATATTTAGCTGCTGGGCAGGAAGTGAGGCCACCAAATGGTTTTCCTTTGCAACCTTTACCATTTGCTTACCAAACTCATACAAGAACTTATACTTCAGCTCATTGCTTTCCTGAAGGTTCCACTGTCGGCGTGCATAATGATAGCTCCAGTTATTGCCCTCCCTCGGAAAATCAACCCATTCCGGGTGACCAAATTCATTACCTATGAAGTTAAGCCAACCCTCACCACCCAAAGCAAGGGTAAACAGCCGGATCATTTTATGAAGTGCGATACCTCGGTCAATGATCAAACTGTCCTTACTCACATGCATATGGGTATACATCTCCTTATCCATGAGCCAGAAGGCAAGAGACTTATCTCCAACAAGCGCCTGATCATGTGACTCTGCATAGGCAATGGTTCGTTCACCATACCTACGATTGGTCAGTGTCTCCCACATCTCGTAGATGCTCCATTCTTCATCAGACTTATGCTTAAGAAGTTTGATCCAGTAGTCCGGAATCCCCATGGCCAGCCTGAAGTCAAACCCGAGTCCCCCCTCTTTTACTGGGCGGCACAACCCTGGCATCCCGCTCATATCCTCAGCAATCACTATCGACCCTGGCTTCAACTCTTTGATCAGTGTATTGGCTAGCTGGAGATAGGTCAGCACATCCCAATCTACATCATTAAAATACCTGTCGTAGTGATCGAAGTTTACCATATTTCCATGATGGAAATAAAGCATGGAAGTGACGCCATCATATCTATAACCATCTACATGAAATTCGTCAATCCAATATTTTACATTAGAGAGCAAAAACCGTAAGACTTCCTCTTTTCCATAATTGAAAAGCTTGGAGTCCCACTGATCATGGGTGCCTTTCCCTTCAGGGTGAAAATACTGGTCATCAGTACCATCAAATTCATTTAATCCTTCGGAAATATTTTTAACAGCATGGGAATGCACGATGTCAATGATCACTGCGATACCCATCTGGTGAGCCTTATCAACAAGTGCTCTAAATTCATCCGGTGTGCCAAACCGGCTGGATACGCCAAAGAAATTACTCACATGGTAACCAAATGATCCATAATACGGGTGTTCCTGGATCGCCATCACCTGGATCACATTGTATCCCTGCTCCTTTACCTTAGGCAATATCTTCTCAGTGAAATCCACATATGATCCCACACCAGCTTCTTCCTGAGCCATTCCGATATGACACTCGTAGATATATGGGTTTTCGTTGATCCCCTTCAGATCAAATTTTTTATCAGACCATTTATAGGCTTTGGGTGGATTCACGGCTCTTCCTGTGAAATCATAGGTCTTGGAATCCTGTGTAGCATATTTAATATAAGCAGGTATTCGGTCCCGTTCCACACCGTTTGCATCTGTGATATGTACCTTGACCGCATCCAGGTGATTGATCCTGGTCACCTTGGAATCTATAAATATCTCCCAGACTCCATCCTTACCTTTTTTGAGGATATGCTTACTCTTATCCCAGTTATTAAACTCTCCCACCAATGCCAATGATTGAGCTGCTGGAGCCCATTCCCGATACCACCAGCCTCCTTTTTTGGGATCATAGTTTAGACCCATTTCCTGGTAAGCAGATGCAAAAGTAGAAAGCGATCCGTATCGTTTCTCAATGTCCTTTTTCCGCTGCTTAAACCTTTCGATGCGGTTTTTGATCTCCTGAGTATATGGTGATAACCAGGGATCATTTTTTACCAGGATTGGAATATCCGTTTTGGACATTTGGAGGGTTATTTAGGTGAAATTGACAGTTTTAATCGAAATTCAGTCGCAAATTTAGCATTTTTTCAACAAAAATGCCATTTTATTAAAATATTTTTTCCAAAATCAAAGAATGAATAGAAATCATTCAACTATTTTTGTATTTACTGACATAACATCTCTGCTTTGCCCCTGATTTTCTGATCCTTGCTAAAAGGTAGGATAATTTGGCGAATATTTTTTAATTTCATCGCTCCCAATTAAATGATCCCCGCTCTTCGATGGAAAGCATTGACAATATCACCCTGAATTTCAGCAACCAAAATATTTTCTTGCTCAACCTGAGTCTGGCTTTTATCATGTTTGGTGTCGCTCTCAACCTGACACCCAGAGATTTTAAGCTGGTAATGCTACAACCCCGCAGTGTTTTAGCTGGAGTACTGAGTCAGTTTTTGGTCCTCCCGTTTCTCACATTTGTCATTGTATCTATCGTGCAGCCTTATCCGAGCATGGCATTGGGCATGATGATGGTAGCTGCTTGCCCCGGAGGTAACATTTCCAACTTCATGACGATGGTATCTCGTGGCAACATTGCTTTGTCTGTAAGTCTTACGGCTGTGTCATCCCTTGCTTCAATTTTCCTGACCCCTATCAATTTCGCACTGTGGGCGGGTCTCTATCCTCCTACAGCAGAGCTTCTCAAGCAAATCAACCTCGACTTTTGGGGGGCATTTCAGACAATCGTCACGATTTNGGGACTACCTATCTTATTGGGAATGCTTTTCAGGTATAGGTTTCCAAGCATAGCTCTACGTATTCATACTTTTATGCACTACAGCTCTTTGATCATATTTGCTGGTATCGTGATCATGGCTTTTTCTGCAAATCTGGACCTTTTCCTCTCCAAAATTTATTTGGTACTTTTTATTGTTTTTGCTCACAATGGGATAGCCCTGGTCTCTGGTTATCAGATGGGTATGCTATTTAGACTCCCCGAACAGGACCGTAGAACCCTGGCTATTGAGACTGGAATTCAGAATTCCGGATTGGGATTGATTCTTATATTTGCATTTTTTGATGGTCTGGGAGGAATGGCCCTGGTAGCCGCCTGGTGGGGCATCTGGCACATTCTATCCGGTTTGTCCATCAGTTATTACTGGAAGAATAAGTTTATCGTAAATCCCAAGTCAGCTTAGATGCTATACTTTTTTGTGAAATCGTGGGCAAGGATTCTCCTCCCATTCTTCTTCAATGGACTAAAAGTCATCAATAAAAAAAATATCCCAAAGGAAGGGGCCGTGATTTTTGCCCCTAATCATCAAGGGGCTTTCATGGACGCAGTGATTGTAGGGTCGCTTACTGATAAACCAGTTAGTTTCCTTACACGATCAGATATCTTTAAAAAAGCTGCCATGCCGTTCCTCAATGCTTTAAACATGAGGCCGATCTATCGCATCAGGGACGGGTACGATACCATATCAAAAAATGAAGAGGTTTTTAAAGGTTGTTTCGAGATGCTGGCAGAAAATAAAAAACGACTACTCATTTTCCCGGAGGGCAACCACGACAGTAATTTCTACCTAAGACCTCTACAAAAAGGTACTTCGCGGATTGCTTTCGGAGCCAGAGAATTCATCGACAAAAATCTAAAGTTGTATATCGTTCCTGTTGGGGTCAACTATTTTTCTCATCGGCACCCGGCCAAAATGATCCTGAACTTTGGTAAAGCCCTTGATGTGGATGACTTTATGCCAGCCTATGAGGAAAACAACCTGAATGGATATCAGAAATTGAAGGACGCGGTGGAAAATGGGATGAAGGAAGTACTGATCCTCCCCGAAAAAACAGAGGATTATGAACTAAGAAAAAGTTTTGTTTTTCAACAATCTCATGAAACCCTGACCTTCGATGAACTAAAAGAAGTGGCCAAAGGTAAAATCGGGGAGATTCGTAAACCTCAACGAAATGCCTTCACCAGGTTTCTGGTTTACTTTTTTAGCCTGCTCAACTTTCCAATTTACCTGGGACTGAAAAAAGTGCTCAGCATCATGAAAGATAAGGCGTTTTACATCTCCATGAAGTTTTACGTAGGTTGTGTGCTGACCTTTTTCTGGTGGATCATTCTTTACACCATTGGAGCGTTGACCCTGGGATGGAAATTTGGACTCTTACTTATCTGTGCGAGTTTACTGTTCCTATTTGCCAGAAAAACTCTCATTGGGTATTCTAATTGAGACTGCTTAGGAAACGACTTCTATCGTATAGCAACTTTCCATCTTTATCCCACTCTTTGGTAATGATTGGACTGGTTTTGAAATCGAACGGATCTTCCGGGTAGATGACCTCCCGTTTAATCCTTTGATTGTCGTAATACTCCCGCCAGAGCCCGACCTTATGGCCAAATTTGTACTGTCCTGTCACGGCAATCACACCACTCTCATGAAAGGCGTAGTAATTGCCGCTCTTTTCACCAAAATGAACTGGTATAACCTCCTTGAGTTTTGTTTTATCAAAATCGTAGTAGGACATTAGGGATTCCTTAGGCCATCCTTTCCAGAAGTTCTTCTTATCCATCAGGATATCATGACGATTGTATTCTACCCATCGTCCATGCTTGGTCCCCTTGTAATAAAAACCTTCTTCCAGAACCTGCTCATCAAGCTTTTTCACATAATGACCATGTAGCACACCTGCGTACTCTTTATTGACCCGGTTGCTGTTTACGATGCGCTTTTTCTTGAAATCGTACCAGTAGAAATTCTGGACATATTGATCGGGACCAGCGTAGTCTTTGTCTTTCAAATAGTGAAATAGCTCGACAATCTGTCGGTTTCCATACCCTGTCTTGGTAAACCCCCGCTTTGTTTTGATGCCAAAGAAGATCTTTTTGTTCTGCTTCTTTTTCTTCTTCTTGGGGATCTCCATCGCCTCCTCCTCTTCTTCCTCCAGGTTAATGGTGAGAGGAGAATCATACTTTGTTTCAAAAAGACTTTGGACAGATTCATCTTCCTGGGCAAGCAAAGTATAAAATGGTGCTATGCCCAGAAAAATGATCAAATACTTTCTCATACCGATCACAACGAAAAAGTAACGAGAAAATTTCAATTTGCTGCTTATCCGGAAACCATATCCACACTACGTGAGATAAATGCTGTCAGATCCTTACCCTTCAGCATACCCTGAGACAACAGTGCCAGGTCATACGCCTGCTTGGCTAGCGAAATCTTGTCTTCCTCTTTTTCAGCACTCAGGATTTTTTTGGTAAAGCTGTGGTTGGCATTGACTGAAACAGCGAGATTCAATGGCATCTCGCCAAACATCATTGGTCCGCCACCACCCACAGCCTGCATGTCCTTCATTCTTCGCATGAATTCAGGGAGTGTGATTGTAACCGGCATATCATCTGTTGCCATAGGCTCCACCACCACAGAATTCTGCTTGTTATTCACCGCTTTTTCGTAGACTTCTTTGATTTGCTCCTTCTCTTTATCAGAAAGAACAGACTCTTTCTTTTCATCCTTATCAATCAACCGATCGATCACGTCTGAATCAACACGCTTGAACACGATATTGCTGTCCTTCTGCTCTACCTGACCGATAAAATGTGGATCGATCGGACCATCAAGTAGGATTACATCATAATTCCTTTTCTGAGCCTTATCGATATAGCTGTGCTGCTTATCTTCATCGCTTGCATACAAAAACACCTGGTTCTTGTCCTTGTTGGTCTGAGTAGGCTCAACTTTCTTTTTGTACTCCTCAATGGTAAAATATTTGCCCTCTACGTTTTTCAGGAGTGTAAAATCTTTTGCCTTTTCTTCAAACTTAGGCTCAGACACCATTCCGTATTTTACAAACAGCCCGATATCACCCCACTTCTTCTCGTATGACTCACGATCATTTTTGAACAATTCTGAAAGCTTGTCAGCGACCTTCTTAGTGATGTAACCATTGATTTTCTTCACATTACCATCAGCCTGCAAATAACTTCTCGAAACGTTTAATGGAATATCAGGAGAGTCAATTACTCCGTGGAGCAATTGCAGGAATTCAGGTACGATATCTTTTACCTCATCGGTGATGAATACCTGACGGCTATACAATTGGATCTTATTTTTCTGGATCTCAAAATCCTTCTTGAGTTTAGGGAAATAGAGAATACCCGTCAGGTTGAATGGATAATCTACATTGAGATGGATCCAGAATAATGGGTCCTCGGAGAATGGATACAATTCCTTGTAAAACGCCAGATAGTCCTCATCCTTCAGGTCCGATGGCTGCTTTGTCCAGATCGGAGCCGTATTGTTGATGATGTTATCCTCTTTTACCGTCTTGTATTTAGGATTTCCATCCTTGTCCTTGCCATCTTCAACCTGGTTGTCTTTCTGACCAAACTTGATTGGCACTGGAAGAAACTTTGAATATTTATCTAAAATACCCTGGATCCTGTGCTCTTCAAGGAATTCTTCAGAGTCATCAGCCATATACAGCGTGATGTCCGTTCCCCTATCTTTTTTCTTGGATGTTGAAATTTCAAACTCGGTATTTCCATTGCAAACCCACTTGGCAGCCTCGGCTCCTTCCTGGTAAGAAAGTGTATTGATCTCTACTTTCTTAGCCACCATAAAGGCTGAGTAAAAACCAAGTCCGAAATGTCCAATGATCTGCTGGTCCTCTCCTTTGTCCTTATACTTTTCTATAAATTCCGTTGCTCCGGAAAAGGCGATCTGGTTGATATATTTTTTGATCTCATCGGCAGTCATCCCTATCCCTCGGTCCGAGATCGTTATTGTCTTTTTCTTTTTGTCAAAACTTACTTCTACGGTGGTATCACCCAATTCACCTGAATACTCACCTAAAGACGCCAGCCTCTTGATTTTTTGTGTGGCATCGACCGCATTGGAAACCAACTCACGAAGGAAAATTTCGTGGTCAGAGTACAAAAACTTCTTGATGATCGGAAAGATATTTTCCGTATGTATTGAGATAGAACCTTTTTCTTGCATCACTTTTCTGCGTTTTGTAAAAAATTATGATTGCGATGGATCAAATTTTATTCCATCAGCGAAAAAACTGACAAGTTGTCATTCTCTGACTAAAAGAGACCCTTACTACCTGATCCGGTCTGCACTTCTGACCAGCTTTTCATCTTTTCTGATGAATCTATTGGCCAGGAGGTTGAAGAAAAGTCCCGCGGCGATCACGTAGAATCCTGCCAAAAAATTGCCCTGGATGCTGGGCTCTAAGAGCGCGTTGGCTTTCGTGGTATAGTAATATGTCAGTCCAAGAGACCCACCCATTAACAAAGAATTGAGCGCTCCCAACTGCATTTGTCTCAGCCTGTTTTTGAACTGGAATATGGAAAATAAAGCCACTATTGCGGCCAATCCAGCCAGCATCCCGATGTAATAGGTCGGTTGCTGTGTCACCACCTCCCCTTGTTCAAGGTATACCATTTCTATGGCTGTCAATGAAATGAATTCACTACCATCGGCACTCGTCTTATCCCATAAGGGCAAAAAGAGGACGGAGATCATCACAAGAGCCGTTAACAAAAGGAATATACTTTGGATGCGTTGGATCATGACTGAAAATTTCGACAAAAGTGCTGATCTCTTGCCAATTGGCCAACTGAATCCCCTTTAATTTGCAGCATGAGATATTTCCTGGATCTGGCCTACAGGGGCACCAACTACCATGGATGGCAAATTCAAAAGAATGCTTCGTCAGTGCAGGAAACAGTAAATCAGGCCCTCTCTACCATCTTGCAACAAAAAACGGAGTGCACTGGAAGTGGCCGTACCGATACGGGAGTTCATGCAACACAACAAATAGCACACTTCGATACTGGGACCATCATTGATCCTGCTGACCTTCAATACAAATTGAATGTGCTGTTGCCTTTTGACATTGCCGTGAACAATATCAGACAGGTCAAAGAGGATGCTCATGCCCGCTTCGACGCTACCCTCAGATCATACAATTACCTCATCCATACCAAAAAAGACCCATTCAAAGTAGGATCTTCTTATTTTTACAGTCAGCCTTTAAATATCGATTTGATCAATAAGGCAATTCCGGTGTTGAAAGAAACGAAAGACTTTCAGGCCTTCAGCAAGGTAAAGACAGATGTGAAAACTTTTGATTGTGAAATTTTTGACATCTCCTGGGAAACTTCTGAAGATGGACACCGTTTTGTTGTAAGTGCCGACAGGTTTTTGAGAGGCATGGTCAGGGCGCTAGTGGGTACTTTGCTCGATGTAGGATTATCCAAAACCAGTCCCGATGACCTTAAAATCATATTAAAAAGTGGGAACAGATCAATGGCCGGAAGAGCAGTGCCTCCAGAGGGGCTTTTCCTGACAAAAGTTGATTACCCTGAGAATATTTATATAGCATAACAAAAGCCCCTTGGAAAAAGAAAGTTCGATCAGTGGAAATATCCTTGACCTGAAGATCATCGGAAGGTTATTTGTTTTCGCTGAACCGTATATCAAACAGTTTTATATCCTGGTTTTTCTCACCATTGCGATGGCGTTGATTACCCCGGCCAGGCCTATCCTGATCCAATATGCCATTGACAATGAAGTGGCTGTAGGAGATTATCAGGGTCTGGTGGTGATGATTATCTGGTTGGTGATCCTGCTGGTGATCCAGGCGGTTGTTCAATACGCCCATACCTTTCTTTCAGGCTGGCTAGGGCAAATGATCATCAAGGACATCAGGATCAAGCTATTCAACCACATCCAAAGACTCAAACTGAAGTTTTTTGACAAAACCCCAATCGGGCGTTTGGTTACAAGAAATATTTCAGATATTGAAACCCTCTCAGACGTTTTCAGCCAGGGTATCGCCGCCATGATTGGAGATATCCTGCAATTGATAGTCATCCTGGGCGTGATGTTTTACACAGACTGGAAACTTACGCTGGTGAGTCTATCCATGTTCCCTCTGTTGATCTTTGCTACCTATGTTTTCAAGGAGAAGGTAAAAGTCTCTTTTAACAATGTAAGAACAGCGGTGGCCAACCTGAACTCGTTCGTACAGGAGCATATCACAGGTATGAATATCGTGCAGATATTCAATGCGGAAAACAGGGAATTTGACAAATTCAAAAAAATTAATGCAGAGCACCGGAAAGCAAACGTAAAGTCGGTACTGTATTATGCGACTTACTTCCCGGTGGCAGAGGTCATCCAGGCTTGTGGTATTGGTCTGGTCGTATGGTGGGGAGCCAGAGGTGTCATTGGAGAAGAGCTCACTCTGGGCGTGCTTATCGCATTTATCATGTATATCCAGATGTTTTTCCGTCCTATCCGAATGATCGCCGACCGATTCAACACGCTGCAAATGGGTATTGTGAGCTCAAACAGGATCTTGAACCTGCTCGATAGTACAGAACACATCCCCAATGAAGGTACGCTGAAAAAAGATACGATCCGTGGGGATGTATCTTTTAACAATGTCTGGTTTGCCTATAATGACGAGGACTGGGTACTCAAAGACATCAATTTTGACGTAAAGCAAGGGGAAGCATTGGCCCTGGTCGGAGCCACAGGAGCCGGTAAATCTTCTGTGATAAACCTCCTCAACAGATTTTATGACATCGAAAAGGGTGACATCCTGATTGATGGCATTAATATCAAGGAATACGAAATCACGAACCTGAGAAAACATATCTCAGTAGTGCTTCAGGATGTGTTTTTATTTTCCGATTCCATCTATAACAATATTACGCTGAGAAATCCGGACATTGACCGGCAAAGAGTGATCGAGGCAGCAGAGCTGGTCGGTGCGAGAACTTTTATTGAGCGCTTACCGGGAGGCTTCGACTATAATGTGATGGAACGAGGATCAACGCTTTCCGTGGGCCAGCGCCAACTGATCTCTTTTGTGAGGGCTCTGGTCTATGATCCGAAAATCATTGTACTGGATGAGGCCACCTCGTCTGTAGATACAGAAACGGAGGAGTTGATCCAAAAAGCCATCGAAAAACTCATGAAAGGCAGGACCTCTATTGTGATTGCTCACCGACTTTCCACCATTCAAAATGCCAACAAGATCCTTGTTCTGGACAAAGGGCAAATCGTAGAATCCGGAAATCATGATGAGCTCCTGAAGAAAGACGGATTTTATACCCAACTTTATCAAATGCAGTATAAAGAGGTCATCACCGCATGAAACTAAATAAACCCTTGTCCCTATACCTGGGGATCATCTTTATTTCCGTACTGGTCATCGGATATACGCTTTATTACTTCTACAAGGATATGGGCGGCTTTGATGAAATTGAGGTGGTAGAGCTGGAGCCCATCAAAAGAACCGTCGTAGGGTCATCTTATGTGGGGAAAGCCCAGACTCCTGAATATGAAGCACTGGTAGCGAAATGTGTGGACCAGATCAAAAACAATCAGTTGAAAGGTGTGCTAACCATCATCACCCACAAGCATGATACCCTGGAAAATACAGAAATGAACATTTTTGTAGGTATCACGCTCCAGTCATCTATGGCAGAAATTCCATACGACTTTGAAGTGAAAGAGCTGACTAGCAACGAGCGTTATGCCGTGAATTTAACCATGCATCCTATGGTAAGGCCTTCTGTTGAGGAAGTTGAGGACCTCCTGATACAGCATGCTCAAAACCAATCGAAAAGTTTGTTACCCTTATTTGTGGAGCTTTATAACATGGACAACACCATGACCGTGGAAGCCTGGACCGAATAAACCTACATCACTTCTGCTGCATCAGCACTCAGCTGTTTTTCATACAGCTCCTTGTACACACCACCTGCTTCCAACAGAGACTCATTCGTGCCATGCTCAACGATGTATCCATCATCCAGCACAAGTACCTTATCAGCCAGCTTTGCTGACGATACCCTGTGCGAAATGATGATGCTGGTACGACCCTNCATGATCCTGGCCATGGCATTGAGGATACTGTTTTCTGTTTTGGTGTCTACCGCGGATAGGGCATCATCCAGGATCAGGATCTTGGGCTCTCGAGCAATTGCCCGGGCGATCGATACACGCTGCTTTTGCCCCCCGGAAAGGGTAATTCCTCTTTCACCTACACGGGTATTGAAGCCTTCTTTAAAATCTTTGATGTTATTCAACAGGTCAGCATCACTGGCAAAACTTTCAATCTGCTCATCAGAAAGTCCCTCCTTTCCAAAAGCTATGTTTTGACCAATCGTGTCTGAAAAAAGGAACACATCCTGCGGTACATAGCCTATCTGCCCTCTGAGATGCGCAATATTGTAATCTTTGATATCATGACCATCGATAGTAATTCTTCCCGCCGAGACATCGTACAGTCTCGTAATCAGGTTGGCAATGGTACTCTTGCCCGATCCTGTAGTCCCAATAATTGCAATGGACTCTCCTGGTTCCACATTGAAGCTTACTTCTTTGAGCGCTTCAATACCTGAATCAGGATACGTAAAACTTACATCCTCAAAAGTGATGCTTCCTTTGATGGGCGTGTCCAGGTTTTTCTCAGAAACAATATCATTTTTAGTGTTCAAAAATTCATTGATCCTTCGTTGAGAAGCAGCAGCCCGCTGGATGATACTGGTAATCCAACCCAGTGAAGCCACTGGCCAGGTCAACATGTTCACATAAATGATAAACTCTGCAATGTTACCTGTGCTCAACGTCCCTTTAAACACCTCAATGGATCCGATATACACCGTCAGGATCACACTCAACCCAATCAGTCCCATGATCAACGGGAAGAAAAGTGCCTGAACAAATGCCAGTTTCAGAGATTTATCCTTGTATTCTTCACTGGCAGTCCCAAATTCTTCTCCCATATCCAGCTCCCTGCCAAAGGATTTGATCACCCGGATTCCCGAGAATGCCTCCTGTACAAACGTGGAAAGCCCCGATAGACTTTTCTGGATCTCTTCCGACTGTTTATTAATGATGTTGTTGACGAAATAAATGCTAAGCGAAAGGATCGGAAGTGGGATCAAAGAATATAAGGTCAGCTTTGGGTTGATGGAAAACATGTAGGGAATCACCATCATAAATAGAGTCGCCAGGGAAATCCCATACATGATTGCGGGACCAATATACATCCGCACCCTGCTCACATCCTCGGAGATCCTGGCCATGAGGTCACCGGTATTGTTTTTTCTATAAAAACTTAAGGGAAGCGTCTGGTAATGCTCATAAATCTCATTTTTCAGGTCATACTCGATGAGCCGGGACATCACGATAATGGTCTGCCGCATGAAAAACATGAAGACACCTTTAAGCAAAGCGGAAATCAGGATGATAAGACCCAGGATCAGGATACTGGCTGCAAAAATTTCGTAGGCATTGGACTGAATATCGAATCCTGAAAAGATTTTAAAGATATCGTAACTGCGCTGGAGCAGGTCAAATGCATACCTGACGATCACCGCCGGTATGATCCCAAAAAAGTTGGAAATAATAATAAAAAGGGTCCCAGATAGCAGGTACCACTTATATTGAAACAGGTATTTATTGAGGTGGGAAAGGTCTTTCACAAAGTTTAAAAACGAACGAAACGCAAAATGGTTATTCCTATAAAAATCGACTAATTTTGGCCCAAAATACCGTACGGTACATATCAAAGGCAGCAAACTTAATATAAGGGAATGATAGAGGCACAACCAAATACGGATCAAAACCAACTTTTTGAGGTCATGTCGACTATGGACCATGAACAATTGGTCTTTTGTCGTGACGAAGTCACCGGACTCAAAGCCATTATTGGTATCCACAATACTGTGCTCGGTCCCGCTATGGGGGGAACCCGCATGTGGCACTATGATTCCGAGGCTGCTGCTGTCAGAGATGTATTAAGATTATCTCGTGGCATGACCATCAAAAATGCCATCGCCGGACTGAATATTGGCGGTGGAAAAACCGTGATCATTGGTGATGCCCGAAAGATGAAAAATGAAGCCTTGCTTCGTCGTTTCGGGAAGTTTGTAAACAGTCTGAATGGAAAATACTGGACTGCTCCCGATGTGAATATGGGCGAGCGCGACATGGAATTCATCAAGATGGAAACACCTTATGTAGCGGGAATACCCGAAAACATGGGTGGCTCGGGTGATCCTAGTCCTATGACAGCGTATGGTGTATACTATGGCATGAAAGCAAGTGCTAAGGAAGTTTTTGGAAGTGACAGCCTGGAAGGAAAAAAGATTGTGGTGCAGGGTGCAGGTCAGGTAGGGAAATACCTTGTCAATCATTTGATGAAGGAAGGTGCCAAAGTATTTATTTCAGACATTTTTGAAGATAAAATCAAGAGTATCACTGACAAGCATAAAGTGGGGGTGATAGATCCCGACAAGGTGTTTGAAGCAGAAATGGATATTTTCTCTCCATGTGCGTTGGGTGCATCGCTCAATAGCAAATCGATACCACAGCTCAAGTGTGCTGTGGTAGCCGGAGCAGCCAACAATCAGCTGGAGGAAGAGAATATACATGCTGAGATGCTTGCTGAAAGAGATATCCTGTATGCTCCCGACTTCCTTATTAACTCAGGAGGGATCACCAACGTATATTACGAACTGCTCGGCAACTACAACAAAGACCGGGTGAAGGCACAAACTTCCAGAATTTATGAAGTGACGCTGGATGTATTCAAACATGCCAGCCAGCACAAGATCACCACCCATAAAGCTGCGTTACAGATTGCCTTAAACAGAATTGAAAGTGTTGGAAAAACCAAATTGGGTTATTAATTATTCTTTGCCAATAAAATACGCATGCTAAATCGCAGGATACTTAGAATCAAGGCTATGCAGGCCTTATATAGCTATTACCTGGCGGAAAAATCGCTGAAGGCTGTGGTACAGGAAGAGCTGGACAAACAGTTTACGATCGACCCTGCCAAAGATGATTTTTCACAGGCTGCAGAGTTTGAAGCCCGAAAAAAGGCTGCTCAAAACCTGTACTATAAAAGGCTCAATAAGGAAGAAGCGGATACAGAATCCTTAGACAAGGAGATCATTGATGCGGTAGACAAGGCCCAAACCAACTACAATGCTGCTTTAAAGGCAGAATCTGTAGCCATTAGTAAGCGCATGTTTTCTGATATCAATGATATCCATCAGATGTACTTCAAGTTGCTGATGCTGCCAATAGAATTTGCGCACATCGAAAAACACGAAAAGGAAAAGAAAGAAAAAGCACATATCCACAAGCATTCCACCTGGCGATTTCACTTCATTAACAACCCTGTGATTAAAGGGTTAATCGATTTTGAAGATTTCCAGAAGGAAATATTAAACAGGAAGATAGACTGGTCTTCAGAAGAAGATCTGCTCAAGGGATGGTTTAAGGACATTCTGCAGAAAAATGAGCGGTTGATTGAGTATCAAAGTCTGGAAACCCCCACTATGGAGGAGCACATGGATGCGGTGGTGTACCTGATAAAAAAGGTAGTATTCAAAGATGATGTTATCTCAGACTACCTGGGGTCCATCGACCTCCGCTGGAATGAGAACAAGCCTGTGTTAGGGAGCCTGGTAGTAAAAACCATCCAAAGCTTCAATGATGCTGACCCGGATACACCTTTTGAAATCAAAACGATTAGCAAAAACGAGAAAGACGATCTGGATTTCTTCAAAAAACTTTATGAAGAGCCCGTAAAGAGCAATGACAAGCTGGAGCAGATCATCTCGGAAAAGACCAAAAACTGGGATATTTCAAGAGTTGCGCTACTGGATAAGATCATTTTAAAGATGGCTTTGGTAGAAATGACCAACTTTCCGAGTATCCCGGTAAAGGTGACAATTAATGAATTTATTGAGATTTCGAAACTTTATAGTACGCCAAAGAGTAAACAATTTGTAAACGGCATTTTGGATGTTTTAGCAAACGAACTAACTTCGGATGGCGTTATTAAAAAAAGTGGTAGAGGTTTAATCGATAATAAGTAAAATCATGGGAAAATCAGGATCAGGTGGATCATTCTTTTCATTCTTTCTCGGGCTTTTAGCCGGAGGAGCATTAGGTATCCTTTTTGCTCCCGACAAAGGTGTAAATACCCGGGATAAACTGACTTACAGGCTGGATAAGTATAAAAACAGACTGGAAGATCTTATAGAAGATCTGGTTCAGAGTGGTGAGGAAGTAGAAAATGAAGCCAAGTCAGAGGGAGAAAAGATCATAAAAGACGCAAAGTCGAAAGCCGAAAAGTTGCTGGATGACGTAAACGGTTTGATCAACCAGATACAAAAAAACTAGTCAAAACTCCCGTTTTTAACAAATCATTAAGATTTCCAGGGCAAGACGATACCTTATTGTTTTGTAATTTTGCCCCATTATAGAAATTAAATTTGCCAGAATTATGAAATTGAATATTCTTAATTATCTATTCATTGTGTTGATTGGAATCACAGCATTTAGCTGTTCCAACAAAGAGCTTGAGTCCAGAATTGCGAAACTGGAAGGTAAAGTAGCCGAACTAGAGGCTAAAAACGGGCCAACTATCAATGCCCCTGCAAGTACTACTGCTAATCAACCTGAAGTAAAGCCTGATGGCCCACTTCCTGCCTTTAAGTTTAGCGAAGATCTTCACGATTTTGGCACTGTCAATGAGCCAGAAAGAGTGTCTCATGTGTTTACCTTCGAAAACGTTGGTGAAGCACCGCTGATCATTTCTTCAGCAACTGCCACTTGTGGATGTACAGTGCCTGAGTGGCCGAAAGAACCAATCCCTGTGGGTGGAACTGGCGAGATCAAAGTAGAATACAACAGCGCCAATAAATCAGGAATTCAAAACAAAACAGTTACCATCACAGCTAATACATACCCTAAGAAAACTCAGCTGAGAATCAGGGCTAATGTGGTGAAATCTGGTAATCCTTCTTAACTATAATATTTGATGATTAACTCTCTATTGCTGCAAGCCGCCAGTGGCGGAAATCAGTACACATCCCTGATCATGATCGGTGGGATGATTGCAATTTTTTATTTTTTCTTTATTCGTCCACAGCAAAAAAAGCAAAAGGACCAGAAGAAGTTTATTGAAGCCATTAAAAAAGGTGACCAGGTGGTGACCATGGGTGGTATCCATGGCAAAGTTGTTTCCGTAGAAAATGACACTGTCACCCTGGATGTAGACCGTGGAAATAAACTTGTGATTGAAAAATCTTCTGTCTCTCTGGAAGCCAGCAAAAGAGTTTCAGGTCAGAAATAATTTCATTTAGACATATGTCGAAATGTCGTACTTTTTAGAAAATTGGAAGGTAGTCATCATCTCACTCATAGGGGCGACTACCTTCTGGTTTTTTAATGCACTAAACAAAAGTTACGACGCCACCATCAACTACCCGATAGAATTTACCTTCAGCCGGGATAGCAACGTGGTGATGCAACCCCTTCCCACTGATATCAGGATCAATGTATCGAGTGGTGGCTGGAACCTGCTCAGAAAGACTTTCTGGTTTAATGTGCCCCCTATTGAGATCCCTCTTGAGCAACCGGACAAAGTAAAATATATAGACCGTGGGCAGCTCTTCCCTCTGGTGGTGAACCAGATGAGTGAGTTGAAAGTCAATCACATCGTGAGCGATTCATTATTTCTTTCTATAGAATCAAGAAAGTCTAAAAAAGTGCTTCTGACAATGGATTCAACAAAAATTCCTTTGAGCCCCGACTACAGGATCACATCTCCCATCTCAATCGCACCGGATTCAATTGAGCTTATCGGACCATCAAGCTTCATCGATTCCCTTCAAAACGAATATTCACTGGTGCTCAATATGCAGAATATCGATGATCCGATAAACCAAAATATTCATGTCAATCTCCCGAATAACCTTATCGTAAGTGTGCCTCAGGAGATCAGCATATCCTTCAATGTGGAGCGGTTCATTTCAGAAAAGATTACGGTTCCTGTAGAGCTAGCCGGTTTTCCCAAAGATTCCAGCAGATACCTGGAAGCCGGAGAAGTGACTGTGAGCTATGTCGTGGCGAATTCAAAAAACAGGTCCTTTGATCCAAGTGAATTTGTGGTTTTGGTGGACTTATCCACGATGGATCGAAAGGACTCCTCCATAATGCCCCTCCTGCTTTTTCATCCACCGGAGATTGTGGATGTGACTGTACTGCCAGATCAACTCAAAGTGATCTATGAGTAAGCCAAAAGTTGGAATTACTGGTGGAATTGGTGCCGGGAAAAGCATCGTCAGCCAGATTTTTAAACTACTGGGGATCCCCGTTTATGATGCAGATTCAAGGGCAAAATACCTCATGAACCAGGACCCCGAATTAAAAAAAGGAATCGTTAGTCTTTTTGGCTCAGAAGCCTATACAAATGAGGGACTGAACAGAACGTTCATTGCGCGTCAAACATTCAATAATCAATCCAATTTAGAACAACTAAATGCACTGGTTCATCCAGCGGTAGGTAGTGACTACAGCAAATGGGAGCAGGAGCAAAATAGTAAATACACACTCAAAGAAGCAGCATTGCTTTTCGAAGCTGGTTCTTATAAAGATTTGGATATAATCATTGTTGTGAGTGCTCCGGAGGAATTGAGGATTGAACGGGTTTTAGCAAGGGATTCCCATAGAAACAGAGCAGATATTGAAGCCATTATCAGCAAGCAATGGCCCCAGGAAAAAAAAGAGAACAAAGCTGATTTCGTGATTTATAATGAGGAAAAAAGTTTGGTGATTCCGCAGGTCCTCTCAGTCCATGAAAAAATCCTTACATCAATTGGCCAGTAGATTCATCGGGAGCCGTACCTGGTCAGCATAGAAATTTATTCGTTTGGATTTTTCATCCAGCAATTCAATCTTTTCGATCCTGTCCTGAGAATGGTGGTAGAATAGTTCCACATAAAACTCCCCAATCAGATACAAATTGACCTTGTAGGCATAGTACCTGATAGAGGTGATAAGCTCCCCATTGAAATACACCCACTTCGTTTTTTCACCCAGCGTAAGCCTTGTAAAATCCCTGCTTGTCATACCACCAATTTAAATCAAAGTATCAGAGTTTCACAGGAAACCGATAATATTTAGGTGTATTTACGGATGTATCCTAATTTTGAATTGAATGTACGAGATCTATCTGATAATACTGGTGGTAGCTTTCCTCTATGCATCCGTTGGTCATGGAGGTGCCAGCGGTTACCTGGCCGTAATGAGCCTATACAATTTTGCACCAGAGACGCTCAAACCTACCGCGCTTATGCTCAACCTTTTTGTTGCGGGTATCTCATTTGTTCAATATTATAGAAAAGGGTATTTCAATCGAAAATTATTTACCGTTTTTGCTATTACCTCCATTCCGGCAGCATTCCTTGGAGGAATGATCACGATAGACCCCACCCTGTACAAAAAGATCCTGGGATTTCTGCTCATTTTTGCAGTGTTGAGGATTTTGGGAGTGTTTGGGTCTGCAAGCGACGAAAAAAAATCACCCGCGTTGATCCTGGGTCTGTTAATAGGCGCAGGCATTGGCTTTTTCAGCGGATTGATCGGTATTGGGGGTGGGATTATCCTGAGCCCAATCATACTTTTATTGGGTTGGGGTAATGTAAAAGAAACTGCAGCAGTCTCGGCATTGTTTATATGGGTAAACTCCATGGCAGGCATGGCTGGTTTGATCAGCACCGGTATCACTTTTTCTGATCAGGTGGTTCCATTTGTAGCCGTTGCCCTCGTTGGTGGGCTGATTGGAGGATTTGTGGGGAGCCACAAATGGAGCCTGAAATCTTTAAAATTGGCATTGTCCATTGTATTGATCATGGCATGTTTTAAATTAATACTTACATGAGTACGCTTACCATTAAATATTTCGGAGCTGTAGCAGAAGTCACAGATACCTTGCAGGAGGAGTTGGATATTGTGGATGATATGTCTGTTCAATCTGTCATCGATGCCTGTCTTCAAAAATATCCCAGACTGCAGAGCATGTCATTCAAAGTGGCTCATAATCAAAAAATTACTGAATCCGGCGCAGTAGCACCAAGAGACGAAATAGCTTTTTTACCACCCTTCTCAGGAGGATAATATGGATAACTCAGGCTCACATGCATCTGCCAGGTATCAGCGACAAACTGATCTGAAAAACGTAGGGGTTTCCGGCCAACAGAAGCTGGCCGGGGCCAGGGTGCTCATTGTGGGGGTTGGAGGTTTGGGATGTCCGGCGGCTCAGTATCTGGCGGCTGCAGGTGTGGGTACGATAGGGCTGGTAGATCACGACAAAGTAGAGCTTAGCAACCTGCAAAGGCAGATCCTTTTTGAAGAAAATGATTTAGGAAAAAATAAAGCCCTGTGCGCTGAGGCTAAACTTCAAAAACTTAATTCAGACGTCAAGTACATAGTTTACCCGGAAAAATTTTCTTCTGATAATGCACTCACTATCTTCCAGGATTTTGATCTGGTGATAGATGGCACGGATAATTTTGAAACGAAATACCTGATCAATGACGCTTCATTATTGGCTGACAAACCAATGGTTTTTGGTTCGGTATATAAGTTCGAAGGACAACTCTCCGTCTTCAATTTTCAGGGAGGTCCATCTTACCGGTGCATTTTTCCCGAGCATCATCAGCTGGATCCAAACAGCTGTATAGACACGGGTGTATTGGGTGTGTTGCCAGGTATTGTGGGTACACTTCAGGCGGCAGAAGCCATCAAGATCATCCTGGGTATTGGGGAAGTTTACTCAGGCAAAATGAAAATTTTTAACGCTCTCAACAACCAGGATCAAATAGTCAGCTTTGAAAGAAATGAAGAAGAGATCAATCGTGTACTGCAAAGTGGATTAGCGTCTTCAGCTGATAAAGACGAAATGGCATGTGCAGAAGAAGCTTTGTACATCGATGTAAGAGAGAATCATGAGCTCCCGATCGTCGATCATATCCCTTCGATCAGAATTCCTCTCAGTGAGTTGGAAAAAAGATTTAAAGAAATCCCCAGGGAACGAAATGTGATCTTATTTTGTCAAACCGGCAAAAGGAGCAGGCAAGCCCTCAACTTTCTGGAACAAAAGCATGGATATAAGAATTTACATCATTTAATTGGCGGGATCAAAGAACTGCAGGTATAGATGGAGAAAAAAAGAGAACCAAAAAAGATATTTATCCAGGGAGCAATCCCCGTAGAAAAGATTGCCAATTCAATTGCCAATCATCAACACAAAACCAGTATCGGTGCCCATGACATTTTCCTGGGACAGGTAAGAGCTGATGAAATTGATGGCAAAACTGTTAGCCATATTGAGTATACCGCTTATGAAGAGATGGCAGAAAAAGTGGTGCACGAAATACGTGAGAAGGCCTTTCAAAAATTTGATTTGACCTGTGCACATATCTATCACAGCCTGGGCCAGGTTAAAACCGGAGAGTTATGCTTTTTTGTTTTCACCTCCTCCGCACACAGAAAGATGGCGTTTGAAGCTACCCGGTTCATCGTGGAAGAGATCAAGGCCAATGCCCCTATCTATGGCAAGGAGATTTTCGAAGATGCCTCCAGCCAATGGAAGCAAAATACACCAGTAAGCTAATTTTTAATGGTAGACATCACTCATAAAAGCAATACACTCAGAATTGCAACTGCTCAGGCAACGGTAAAAGTCAGTAAGCAGGAAACAATTGACCTGATTAGGGAGCATAAAATCCCTAAAGGAAATGTCTTTGAAACCGCCAGAACTGCTGGTTTATTTGGTGTGAAAAAGACCGCTGAGCTCATCCCCGACTGTCACCCACTCCCAATCGAATACACCGGAATAGATTTCGAGATTGACGAGTTGCAAATCACCATCAAGATGACCGTAAAAACCATCTACAAAACAGGTGTAGAGGTGGAAGCCATGCATGGAGCCAGTATTGTGGCACTTACAATGTATGATATGCTGAAACCGGTAGATAAAGGGGTGACCATTGGGGAAATTAAATTGCTGGAGAAAAAAGGTGGTAAGTCATCATATAAAAAAGACTACCCTCATTTAACAGCAAGGGTTGTGGTGTGCTCGGATACCGTATCCAAAAAAGAAAAGGAAGACCGGGCTGGCAAAATCATCGTAGAAAAGCTTGAAGGATTTGGTCTCAGTAAGATTGATTATGTGATCATCCCTGACGAACCGGATGACATTAAAGCACAGATCGATCAAACCGACCTGATTATTTTCACAGGAGGAACTGGAGCAGGTCCAAGGGACGTTACCCCGGACGTGGTAAAGCCACTGCTCGACCAGGAGCTGAGTGGCGTTACAGAAACTATGCGAAGATATGGGCAGGAGCGAATGCCCTGGGCGATGCTTTCGCGATCTTTGGCTGGAGTGATCAAAAGTTCGGTTGTTTTGTGTGTTCCAGGCTCATCAGGAGGGGCAAGAGAGGCTATGGATTCGGTTTTCCCTCATTTGTTTCACATCTTTGATGTTATCAAAGGAAGAAGGCACGATTGAAAAAGAAGCAGATCATAGACAATTTTGGTAGAGAACACACCTACCTCAGGATTTCATTGACAGAAAGATGCAATCTGCGCTGCTTCTATTGTATGCCCGAAAATGGCATTGACCTTATGCCAAAATCTCATATCATGACCTTTGAAGAGATCATGAAGCTGGCCGAAACTTTTGTTTCTTTAGGTGTGGATACTATCAGACTGACGGGTGGTGAGCCATTGGTTAGAAAAAACGTTGAGCAGCTTTTCCGAGACCTGGCCAAATTATCGGTAAAGCTCAAGATTACCACGAATGGTATTTTGCTAGACCGTTATTATGATCTGTTTGAAGAGATTGGCCTGAAAGACATCAACATCAGCCTGGACACGCTGGATAAGACCAAATCAGTCTTTATCACCAAAAGAGATTACTACGACCGGATCATTGCCAATATCAATGAAGGTTTGGAAAGAGGATTTAACATCAAGCTTAATGTGGTCCTCATCAAAGACGTAAACGACGCAGAGATCACGGACTTCATCGAGATGACGAGTGACCGAAACCTTTCGGTCAAATTCATCGAATTCATGCCTTTTCATGAAAATAAGTGGGATGCCTCCAAATGTGTGAGCCAGCAGGAGATTATTGATATTGTTGGTGCAAAATATCCACTAAAGAAACTTAAAGACCCGGAGCACAGTACTTCTCACAATTTCCNGGTGGAGGGATTCAATGGAAATTTTGGGATTATCAGTACAGTCACCAATCCATTTTGCTCCGGATGTAATCGCCTAAGACTTACGGCAAATGGTCAGATGAAAAATTGCCTTTTCGCCCGATCTGAAACTGATCTTCTGACTCCATTACGAGAAGGAAAAGAAGTGACCGAACTCATTTTAAACTCCATCAAAACTAAAAAATTCAGCAGAGACGGCATGGACACTTTCACCAGTGATCAGTATGAGCAGAACAGGGCAATGATTTCCATAGGCGGATGATCTCAATCCAGGAAGCCATCGAATTAATCTCCTCACAATCTGTGGAGCGACAAAAACAATCGCTTTCCGTCATGGAGAGCTTAAATTACTACCTGGCTGATACGATCACAGCACCGCTCAACCTGCCATCATTTGACAATTCTGCTATGGATGGATATGCCGTTCTTGGAGAAGGTCCCACATACGAAATAGTAGGAGAAATTCAGGCAGGAGACACCCGAAACCACCAGTTAAAACCTGGACAGGCATTTCGGATTTTTACTGGTGCAAGGGTACCCAAAGACTGTCAGGCTGTGATCATGCAGGAAAAGACCCGGGTAGAGCACGGTAATGTTATCACAGAAGACTCACCAGAGCCCGGCAAAAACATTCGGTATACAGGAGAGCAAATCAAAAAGGGTTCGGAAGTTTTCTCTACCGGCCAAAAAATCAATTCCTCCGTCATTGGGCTGCTCAGCTCATTTGGGATGACGGATGTAAGCGTTTTTTCCAAGCCAGATATCACCCTCCTGACCACAGGAGATGAGCTAGTCCCACCCGGCCAGACATTGAAAGAAGGTCAACTCTATGAATCCAACAGCAATACCTTAAGAGCTACGCTGAATCAGCTTGGGTTTTCATCCGGTTATCATCATATCAGGGATGATTTTGATAGCACCAGGAAAGCGATAGCCCATCATTTGGACCGTTCGGATGTACTGCTGATTTCTGGAGGAATCTCGGTAGGTGATTATGACTTTGTGAAAAAAGCCCTTGAAGAAAATGGTGTTGAAGAGATTTTTTACAGAGTGTTTCAAAAACCTGGCAAACCGCTCTTTTTTGGAAAAAAAGGATCAAAGTTTGTTTTTGGGCTACCAGGAAATCCGGCTTCCTCCCTGGTATGCCTGTATGTATATGTTTACCCGCTCCTTAAAAAAATTTCAGGCGGTCCGTTTGAAGGTTTAAATAGTTTTGAATTACCTCTCGCCTCCTCTTTCTCCATGAAGACTGACAGACCCTCTTTTATGAAGGCAAAAATTGAAGGTAACGAGGTTCAGATCCTGGAAGGCCAAGGCTCAAGTATGCTCTATACCATGGCTACAGGCAATGCTTTGGCGCTGATGAATGAGGGAAAAAATTACCAAAAGGGAGATAAAATCAAGTGTTGGCTGACTCACTGATCGCAATAGATCTTGCTGTATTCTTCAGGACGATATGCCTGTGACCTCAATGATTGCCCCAATCGATCGAAATAGGTGACCACAAAAAATGCAGCAGCCTTAAGATGTTGCTCGGCAAAGAAAGTTGGCTCCTTGTAGATCCCCACATTGACGATGTCGTTGTAAGTTGGCTCAAGTATCAGGCCCTGTTTATTGCTGAGAATTCCGAATGACTGGCCTTTCATCACTTTAATAAATTTTTCCATACCGCGTTCTGCGATCAGAGTAGGATTCATAAACCCGGTCTCAATTACCTCATTATCAAATGTCATCAGGGTCCATACAGATGAGTCTCTTACCAGAAAAGATGTATCATTCCACATCATAAATTCATCATACTCAAAAGGGATTACTGTTTTATTTTGGCTATTGATCAGCCCATATTTCCCATCCTTAACGATTGAAAAATAGTTTGCAAAAGAAGTAATCCGGGAATCATATGCCGGTGCTATAAGACCTCCTGTCGTTGGATTATAGCTTCCGATTTTACCTTTCTCCAATAACAGGATCAGGTCATCTTTCTCATTGATGGATTCGTATTTGGCTGAGACGACTGTTTTACCCTTTGCATTGATAATGCCGAATTTGCCTTTGGACTTATAGGTGAACAGTGAGTCTGTTAGAAAATCTACCTGATCATAATCACCATCAAAGAGAATCTGGCCCTCAGATGATAGTACTTTGCGGTACTTATTGTTGAAGAGCATAATATACTCTGGTTTTCCGGGATCAGTACTTTCCCTTGAGGTGAGCAGAATCAGCTTTTCGTCAGGTTGAATCCACTCGACACGACCGCTATTAAACATCAACTGCAGTGTGTCCCCCTTTTTGATGAATGCAGCATGGTCATTGATCAGTCGAATAGAATCAAGACCTTGTCGGGGTAATACTTTATAACCCTGAGAGACCAACAACCAGTCAGCTTCTCTCTTGATTGAGATCCACCCATTGTTAACATCCAAATGTTCAAAGGTCTGATTGATTAGCTCATCGCTGTTTCTATTATATATCTGATACCCTTCAGAACCTTTTACATACCACGAAGCCCCATATGTAAATATCCGGTGATCATCTTCAGGGATGATCAGGCTGAGATTTTCGTCGTACAATGCTTCTTTGTCACCATTGAATGTGAGCAGCAAAGTGTCCCCCAGGACTTCAAAATCTTCGAAACTGGTTCCAAATTCAATGTTTAAGTCTTTGATCTCTTCAGCTAACTTTTTGATATTGGTAGCATGATACTGTCCATTTTCATTGACCAGTATAAATTTTCCAATGCTTTCAATTGATTCGTACTTTTCTTCCAGAATTGGCTGACCGAGCGCTGACAAGAGCCCCCAGTCATCTTCCTTTCTTACCTTAATAAATTTACCTCCAACCACTTCGGCATCCTGGTAAATTCGTTCATTCACTCTAAAACCGGACTTGTGGTACAGGTATTTTCCTTTTCCAAAATCGACCAGCGTAAATCCATTCCCCAGATCTTCAAAACCCTGGATTTGTCTGAGCAGCTCGTCTCCTGACCTGGTAATGATCCTTGAAGCATCTCCACTACCTATCAGGAGCCACTCAGCTGTGATCCCTCCACAGTAATAATTTTCATCAATCGATTCAAATTGATTTTCCAGGATGGTCTCCCCTTTGGAGCTCATGAAACCATATTTTCCATCTACATAAAAAGGTATCAAAAGATGGTATTCCGAAGTCTTGACCTGGTTTACAGAATCCTCCCTGTTAATCAACCCTAAAAACTCTGTATATCTGGGATAGCCATTTATCTTGTCGATGTAATACATCACATCGGTGACAAGCTTTCGGTAGTGAGTTTGAGGATAATTCCTTAAAAAGGAGAGATATGATTCCCACTTGTGGTCAACAGTAGTGCGGGTCAGGATCACCCATTCTATTTCATCCCGATGTGGTGTCTGAGGGAATTCCTTCAAAAACCGGATGTAGCTACTAAGCTTATCATCCAATGTCCGGTCCAGAAAAATAAGCCGTTGATAGTGCTTATCCGCATCCCTGTAATAATAAGAATCCGGATAAGTTTCCAGATATGCCTTATATGACTGCCACGTGTTTACATCTTTTGCCTCATCGTATGCCAGGCTATCGCGGATAAATATGGCTCGCTCTGTCTGAGGGGCTTCAGGATAGTATTGTAAAAAATAATCCAGGGCATGCACAGTTGACTGAGCTTTTGCCCTGGCAAAAGCGTCAGTAGTTACGACAAGTTTTTGATTATTCAGACTGTCCTTGGTAATCCCGGATTTATGCAAGTCTTCCACCACATCTGGCCCAACAGCTTCAAAATCCGAAATGGCTGCATTGATGAACCACCTGGCAGAGTCGGTATCCTGTTTAAATGGGTCTACCATAAAAAGGATTGAATACAGGTATTTTGCAGCGGGATTAATAGAGTCCTTTTCCAGGGACTTAACGATAAGCTCCCTGGTTTTGGTAAAATCACCCTTTTCGTGGGTACGCATTAGCCTGGATGGACTTTGAGCATAGAGGTGCCCAATGCATAGCGTGAGAAAAATGAACAGAATGATATAGTTCTTCATTTTTATTAGCCGGATTGAGCCAACAAAATAAATAAATACTTTTCAAAACCCCGTTAATCCAATTATTTCTCAATTTTTTCAAAAAAGTCAAGAAAAATTAACAGAATATTCATTTTGGTCAGGTAGTTCACAACTTGTTTGCTATTTTTACGTTAACATTCGCAAAGGCGAGTAAATTTAGGCGGTGATTTAGATCTGGTGCAATGCCAGATCACAAGATTAAACCCAACCAGTTAGTAGGGTTAATCTTAATAGGGAGTGATGCAAATCACTCCCTTATTTTTTGGGTGAAAATGAGATTTGATTTTTCTCTTCCTTTTCACCAGTAAATAATAATTTTACCATCCGAATAATTCGAGGTGTAGCGCAGCCCGGTTAGCGCACCACGTTAGGGACGTGGGGGCCGCTGGTTCGAATCCAGTCACCTCGACAACCAAAAGCCGATTCTATCGGCTTTTTTTGATTTAACGCCTCTGGATGAGAACCAGCCAGGGTTGGGGTTCGAAATCGTATCAAAGCGGAGATTCACGAAGGGTTTCGGGCATGCATGCGGGTATGAGTAATCCAGTCACCTCGACAAAAAAGCAAAGGCTCCAAGTCATCGGAGCATTTTTTATTTCTGTACGTTTTTATTTTTTCAAATCAAGAAGGGATGAAATTCCAGCGGTGATTTTATTTTGGAATTCTCAATCGCATCTGGATCACTGATAGTATTCGATGAATTGTTGGGCCATTAGATAATACCAACAAATCACTCAAAATGATAAAGTAGGATCAACGTAGCCGTAAACACAGGCTTCTTCTCCCCAATTACTTCCATTCGTGCACCTACTTCTGCCTTGGTAATACCCCGCAAATCTGTAACTGCTTCAAGATGAGCTTTCAATACCACCTCATCATCTACTTTCACTGGCTGGCTAAATCTTAGACGTTCAATACCATAATTGATCATCATTTTCAGGTTATTGACTTTCAGGATCTGGGCCCACAGGTAAGGAACCAGCGAGAGGCTTAGATAACCATGAGCAATGGTAGTACCGAAAGGACCTTCCTTAGCTCGCTCCGGGTCAGTGTGGATCCACTGATGGTCGAGTGTAGCATCTGCAAATTGATTGATCTGTTCCTGGGTGATCTTTAAAATTTCGGACTGGCCTAAGTCCTTGCCTACATATTGTTTAAATTCCGCCAGATTATTAATGATAAGTTGGCTCATGCAAAACTAGATTTGATTGGAGTCGGCAATTTAACCCAAATCACTGTATAATTGATGATTCCTAAACATTGTCTGCTGATGTTTAGTATGATATAAGTAGAATTCGTATAAATCAAACCAATGAAGAAAGTCAAACTAGGAAAGTCAGATGTAGAAATTACTCCAATGGTATTTGG
>JAHCMM010000214.1 GCA_019192515.1 Cyclobacteriaceae bacterium SS2 | reverse complement strand
CACGACTCGATTACCTGGATCAGCATGACTATTTTGATCATCCGCAGGGAGGCTGGCGAACCACCGATGCCGTACAACACAATCGGTCGATGCTCAAATCTCCTCAGGCTGGGCTGATTGGAAACCTCGCTCCGCGTCAGGTAATCAACAGGCCTTACACAGTGAGCGAGTGGAATATCGGGGGATGGAACGAACACCTGATGGAAGCTTCCTTTAGCATGGTGAGTACGGGATTGCTACAAGGATGGGATGGACTTATCCATTTTGTGCTATTACCTCGGGGAAAATATCAGGACAATGAAATGCTGAGCAATGGTTTTTTCAATGTAGGTCAAAATCCTTCTGTGATCCAGCAATATCCTACTCTGGCCAGGATGTGGCACAGAAAAGACATTCAGGAGGCTGAGCCGGTCTTCATCCGCAGGATTGCCCCATCAGAAATCAATATGCCCTCGATGATCCCTACCAGGTTTTTGCCCGAAGCTTTCATTCCCAATTTTGCAGATGATCTGCCTGACAAGGACCAATATGGCCATATGTTGAGCATCGTCGGTAAAGTGGGAAATGAATTTGTCTCCAGTCCACAACCACACTTTGAGGCGGAGCACATCGATCAATACCTGGACCAGGAAGGCAAAAAAGTAAAAAGTATGTCCGGTGAACTTTTCTGGGACTGGGGTAATGGATATATGGTTATTGACACCCAGAAATCACAGGGTGTTTGTGGATACATCGGAGATTTGCAGATCGCTACCCGGTCTCTACGCATTGAATCAGAGACGCGCTATGGCATGGTACTGGTCACTTCACTCGATGATGAAAGATCCATCGACGAGTCCGGTTCTATTCTGATCACTGCTTTGGGTAGGGCCAGAAATACCGGCACTGTATATGGAAACGCAGCTGATCGAACGGGAAAGTCTGATCGACATGCCTCCAACATCCGGCTTCCCGAGGATCAACGGGTAGCCGTACTGGAATTGGGCGAGGCACCCATCATCACTGAGCCCATAACAGGATCTTTAACCCTATCGATTAAAAACCCGAAGAAAGCCAGGGCATATATCATCGATGACCTGGGGCAGCGGAAGAATGAAGTAAAAACCAAAGTCGTGGGTCAGAAACTTCAGGTTGATTTACCGGGCAACTTTAAAAGCAGATTCTTGGAAATAAGCTTGAAATAGTGTCCATTCAATAAAGCATAATACCGATCGTCGCATCATAAGAATATTTCTATTCCGCGTGGATTGCTATATCTTACGATAGGAACTCTTCAACCTTACTTCTATGAAAAAGAAACTACTTACGCTCTGCACACTTTTTCTATCAATCATCGTGTTTGCCCAGGACCGGACCTCCGGTGAACTATTTGCTACACGATCGGAAGTGTTGGCTCAGAATGGCATGGTGGCTACCAGTCATCCCCTGGCAACACAGATTGGGTTGGATATTCTCAAGCAGGGAGGTAATGCCATTGATGCTGCTATCGCTGCCAATGCAGCCCTGGGACTGATGGAACCTACCGGATGTGGTATTGGTGGAGACCTCTTTGCCATCGTCTGGGATGCCAAAACAAAAAAACTCTATGGACTCAATGCCAGTGGCCGATCACCCAAAAGCCTGACACTCGAATATTTTCAGCAGCAGGGATTGAAAGAGATACCTAGCTACGGACCGCTACCGGTGAGCGTACCGGGTGCCGTAGATGGATGGTTTGAGCTCCACCAAAAATTCGGGTCGATGAAAATGGCAACACTACTGGCTCCGGCCATTGAATATGCTGAGAAAGGGTTCCCCCTGACCCAGGTGATAGGCAGCGGCATGCAGGGTTCCGTAAATAATATGGAAAAGCGATTTCCGAATATTAAAGAAACCTACAAGGATTCAAATGGAGGCGAGATGCCTGGCGAAGGTGAAATTTTCAAAAACCCCATGCTGGCCAATACCTATCGCAAGATTGCCAAAGGAGGGAGAGATGCCTTTTATAAAGGTGAAATTGCCGGAACAATATCTGACTTCATGAAAGCCAATGGCGGTTTTCTCTCAAAGGAAGATCTGGCTGCCCACAAATCCGAGTGGGTGGAGCCCGTTTCCATCAATTACAGGGGGTATGATGTCTGGGAGCTTCCACCCAATGGACAGGGGATTGCCGCACTTCAGATGCTACAGATATTGGATGAATTCGACTTTTCTGATATCGAATTCGGTAGTACAGAGCACCTGCATCTTTTCACCGAAGCTAAAAAGCTAGCCTTTCAGGATAGGGCTAAATATTATGCCGACATGGACTTCGCTAATGTCCCGGTCTCTGAACTACTGGCTGAAAGTTATGCCAAACAAAGAAGTGAACTCATTGGCTCCAGGGCCGCAATTTATGATGCAGGTAAGATCAGTGCCGGCGAGACCATCTACATGACCACGGCCGATAAGCATGGCAATATGGTTTCCCTGATCCAAAGTAATTTCAGGGGTATGGGTTCCGGAATGGTACCTCCGGGGCTTGGTTTTATGCTGCAGGACAGAGGCGAGTTGTTTAGCCTCACTCCCGGGCAGGCCAACACTTATGCACCGGGCAAACGGCCATTTCATACGATCATCCCCGCCTTCATTACCAAAGATGGTGAGCCCTTTGTAAGCTTTGGTGTGATGGGTGGTGACTTTCAACCACAAGGACACACGCAGATTGTGATGAACCTGGTGGACTTCGGGATGAACCTCCAGGAAGCTGGTGACGCCCCACGATGGGATCATACAGGATCTCCGACCCCCACTGGCCAACCTGCAGAAAAGACCGGGATGATTCGGGTGGAATCCGGCATCAGCTATGAAACCATCAGAGGCCTTATGTCAAAAGGCCATGAAGTAGGATTTGAACGTGGTGCCTACGGAGGATACCAGGCGATCATGTGGGACAAAGAAAACAAGGTTTACCGTGGAGCTTCCGAAAGCCGGAAAGATGGTCAGGCAGCAGGTTATTGATGTTACCAATCACGCAGGTAAATGGTTTGTCCACCACCAAAACCATTATTTTATTCACATTTAATGGTTATCTTCATTTTTTTTAAATGCTAACCCCTAACCCAAAATGAATTTCACTAAGTCAAGAAGAAAGTTTTTCAGAAACACCACCACCTCGTTGGTGGCTGGTGCATTCGGACTAAACGCTCTGAAAGGAGAGCCCAAAGAAGACCTTAAAAAAGGAGGTCCAATAGACCCCAATGACAAAATTAAGATCACTAAGCTGGAGACTTTTGTCTTGAAAAATTCCTGGGTATTTGTGAAAATATCTACCGATGCGGGAATTGTGGGATGGGGAGAAATGCTCAAAGACGACGCCAAGGCTTGTGCGGCAGGTGCCATGGAAGTGGCAGATTACCTGGTTGGCAAGGACCCACGACCAGTAGTCCATCACTGGCAGGCTATCCACCGGGCGGCATTCTACAAGGGAGGACCTATCAAGACAGCCATTCTTTCGGGTATCGATCAGGCACTCTGGGACATTACCGGAAAATGCTATGGTGTACCGGTATATAAACTACTCGGTGGACCAACCCGTGAACGGGCATTCGTTTATGGGACACCTAATGAAAAGACAGGTGTAAAAGCCATGAAAGTTGGCCCACAGGCTAGTAGAAAAGCATTTAAGTATACCGAAGGGAAGTTGTTTGTTGGTGAAGTAGTAGAACGCTTTGCCGCCTTACAAAAACAACATCCAGGAGTAGATATTGGTCTTGATTTTCATGGAGCCGTACAACCGACCACAGCCAGTTTGCTCATCAAAGCACTCGAGCCTTTGCAGCCCTGGTTTTATGAGGAAATCATTCAGCCATTGAATGTAGATGTAATGGCGGAGCTGGCTAAGAAAACCCATATTCCAATCGCAACCGGCGAACGGATCTTTACCAAATGGGGATTCAGAGAGATCCTGGAAAAAAACGCTGCGATGATTTTGCAACCGGACGTGAACTATGCCGGGGGCATCACCGAGCTGCGGGTAATTGCGGGAATGGCGGAAGCCTACTACGCTCCTATCGCTCCACACAATCCCAATGGGCCATGCTCGCTGGCAGCAAGTCTTCAGGTAGCTGCCTGTATCCCTAATTTTATGGTACAGGAAAGAGGCGACCGGGAACATGAACTGCTGGCAAAACCACTTCCTGCAGTAGTGGATGGCTACCGCCCTATCCCGACTGATCCGGGACTTGGGATCACCATCGATGAAAACAAGTTGATGGATGAAGTGGGTGAGCCACGAGAATATCCACCATTTTACGATCCGGACGATGGATCAGTAGTAGACTGGTAAGTTCTTTTGCTGATAGTTCGCTTCCTTTTAGGATAAATTCCCCGGGCTGATTAATTTGAGTTCCAAATTTATCAACCTGCAAAACTTCAATATCAATGAAGATACTCATGCTTGGATGGGAATACCCTCCCTCAATTACCGGTGGTCTTGGTATTGCAAGTCATGGGATCGCGGAATCACTTGCCCAGATCGGGCACCAGGTTACTTTTTTACTTCCTAAAAAAGACAAAAAGCAACAAAGCAAAATTGTCAAACTTGTTGACGCATCGACTATGGCGGTAGATCCTCAGTTTTGGATCAAGACGAGTGAATCCGTTGAGGAAATTGAAGATGCAGAGCTGGGTTCCCAGGTAATTGCCTACATGCCCCCTACCGTCTATAAAAAATTATCGACACAGGTCAAAGCAAAAAAAGCTGAGGAGGCTCCAAAAGTACCAGACATTCAACTCACCGGGAAATACGATGATGGTCTATTGAATGAAACCGGGAAGTTTGCCCTGGTGGCGGTACAGTATGCTGCTGAGAAAAAGTTTGACCTGGTCTATTGCCATGACTGGCCCACCTTCAAGGCAGGAAGGTTGATCAAAGAAATGCTGGACAAACCCCTGGCTGTACACGTGCATAGCACAGAGTACGAAAGAAATGGTGTTTTTACCAATCCCATCGTCATCCAGGAAGAAGGCAAAGGAATTCGGACCGCTGATTATGTATTCGCTGTCAGCAATCAGACCCGAAAAACCATCGTGGAAAAATACCAGGTAAAAAAGGTAAAGGTCACAGTCGCCCCGAATGCAGGACCCTTAATAAGCTTTAAGAAGGCAAGTGGCAAAAAAAGAAAACCTACTTTGGCATTTGTTGGTAGGTTTACCGACCAGAAAAGTCCGGGTACATTTATCGACATAGCACGAGAGCTTACGTCAAGAGGGAAAGATTATGAATTTGTCATGATAGGTGATGGGTATTTATATCATGATCTCACCCAAAAATCCCGTGATCTTAATTTATCTGATCGTCTTAAGTTCCCGGGATTTTTAAGCCATCAAAAGGTGCTGGAGTCAATGGGTCAGATAGACCTTCTCATCGCACTCTCAAATGCAGAACCCTTTGGACTTGTGATGCTGGAAGCCATTTTACAGGAAGTGCCTGTGATCTCCTCTCCGGGGTCCGGGCTTTCTGAATTTATCCCGGAACTGCCCCAGGCCGACCGATGGGATATCTACAACAGCACCAGCCTGGCTCAACGACTCATTGAAGATCAGGAATATAGAAATGAGGTGGTGAGTACTTGTTTGAAGAAAGCCAGGAATCTAAAGTGGGAAAAAACTGCTCAAATCATTAGTGAAACCATCTGTTGATGATCAGTATCTGGGAAAAGGAATCCTTGCTCAGCTATGATGTGATTGTTATTGGTGCAGGTATTACCGGTTTATCAACTGCATCATCCCTGAAAGAACGATCACCTGAACTTAAAATACTGGTCATTGAAAAAGGCACCTTACCCTCAGGAGCCAGTACAAAAAACGCAGGTTTTGCCTGTTTTGGCAGTGCCACTGAATTACTTGAAGACCTTGACAATCTGGGCGAAGAGGGCACACAAAAACTGGTGGAAATGCGATGGCTGGGCTTACAAAAGACCAGAGATCGTCTGGGTACAGGCAAAATAGGGTTTGTGCCTTGTGGAGGATATGAACTATTCAGACCATCTGATCCATTGGGAAATGAAACCCTGTCCCGGCTCAACGACCTGCTAAAGGATATTGTTGGAAAGGAGGTTTTTGTAGACCGTTCAGACCAATTAAACTCACTTGGGTTTAAAGGTGTCAATCGACTGGTATTCAACCAATATGAAGGTGCTATCCATACCGGGAAGATGATGAGCGCCTTGTGGAGCTATTGCCAATCATTGGGGGTCAGGATCATTACCGGCACACAGGTAACTTCTATTGATTCCTCCACTGGCTCTGTATATACAGACTTTTACACTTTCAAAGCAAAGGCTATTGCCATCTGCACCAACGCATTTGCTCCCACACTCCTGAAAGATATTGACCTCAAACCAGGTAGAGGTATGGTCATGCTCATCAAACCAAAGCAGCCAATCGAATTTAAAGGCACATTCCACTATGATCGTGGTTATTATTATTTCAGACACTTTGAGCAAAAACTCATTTTTGGGGGTGGGCGAAACCTGGACTTTGAAACCGAATCAACTTTAGCATTTGGGATCAACCCCATAATCAGGCAAAAGTTGATTGACGATCTTGAAAACCTTATCCTGCCCAATCAAGCTTATGAAGTGGAGATGGAATGGTCGGGGATCATGGCATTTGGGAATACCAAAGCGCCTGTGATTCAGCAAGTTGATGATCATGTTTTTGCCGGAGTTCGGTTGGGAGGAATGGGTGTGGCGATTGGTAGTATGGTAGGAGAAGAACTGGCTGATCTTATCCTGAACGTACATTTCTAACAAAAATCATTTATTTTTCCGTTTAACGAAATTCAACAAAATGACAGAAAAGCGTGTTCCTGGATTATTTATAGCCCTGCTTCCTGTCATTTTTCTAATAATATCTCTTTCTGTTAGTGTCTCAATATTCGGTGACGAAGGCCCATCAGGCTCGAATCAGATCATACTTATGCTCACTGCGGCAGTCACTGCGATTATTGGGGTGCGATTGGGATACTCCTGGACGGAGATCCAGGACGGTATGGTCAAAAGTATCAATACCGCCATGCCCAGCATCCTTATCCTGTTTGTGATAGGTGCCTTGTCCGGTTCCTGGATGATAAGCGGGATCGTTCCCGCCATGATCTATTATGGCCTTGACCTGTTAAATCCAGGTATTTTTCTCTTTGCAGCATGTCTTGTCTGTGCCATTGTATCAGTCGCAACCGGTAGCTTATGGACGACAGCAGCCACTGTTGGTATCGCGCTGATGGGTATAGGCAAAACATTGGGTATCCACGAAGGGCAGATTGCGGGAGCCATCATCTCAGGAGCCTATTTCGGCGATAAAATGTCTCCTCTTTCTGATACCACAAACCTGGCACCCGCCGTGGCCGGCACAGATTTGTTTACCCATATCAGGTACATGACCATCACGACATTTCCTTCCATCAGCATTGCTTTGATCATCTTCCTGTTAATGGGGATTTTCAATAGCTCCGACCAGTCTGTAGACCAAATTCAGCTGATGCAAAATGCGCTGGCAGAAAAGTTTCATATTTCAGGTTGGCTTTTTATCGTGCCCGTCCTGGTAGTTATCATGATCGCGAGAAAAATGCCTGCACTTCCGGTCCTGGTCGCAGGCAGCCTGCTGGGAATCATCTTTGCACTTATTTTTCAGCGAGACCTTGTTGCAGAGGTAGGTGGGTCTGATAATTGGGCTGGATTGTTTTCAGGCAGTATGATCTCACTGTACGGAGATATTGAGTTTGATACTTCCATGCCGATGGTAAGTGACTTGTTGGGATCGGGAGGAATGGCCGGAATGCTGGGAACTATCTGGTTGATCCTCTCAGCAATGATTTTTGGTGGAGCCATGGAAAGGACCAAAATGCTGCAGGTGATTGCCCAGGCCATTATCAATCGGGTAAAATCCATCGGAGGATTGTTCTCTTCCACTGTAGGAACCTGTCTGTTTTTTAACCTCACAGCGTCCGATCAATACCTGGCCATTGTGATCCCAGGAAGGATGTATCATAAAATTTTTGCTGAAAAAGGTCTGGCTCCGGAAAACCTGAGTCGTGCACTGGAAGATTCCGGCACGGTCACATCGGTACTCATACCATGGAATACATGCGGGGCTTACCATCTGGGGGTATTGGGGGTTTCTCCGTTTGTATACGCACCTTTTTGCTTTTTTAATATTATCAGTCCTCTTATGACCATATTTTTTGGTATAATTGGTTACAAAATCAAAAGACTGACTACTTCAATAGCTGATGTTTCCTGACCAAATTGAAAAATCAGATTTACAACAATTGCCGCTAATCCGGTTTGAGGGGGAAATTCATGTCATCGAAAAACCCGATGATCTGGATAATGCGCTTGATATCATTGGCAGGGAGCCAATTCTTGGGTTTGATACCGAGACAAAACCCACCTTTACCAAAGGTGCATACAACCACACTGCCTTAATCCAGTTTGCAACGCTGGACCATGCATTTCTTCTTCGCATCAACAGGTTTGGTATTCCTGACAGGTTGAAAAAAATCCTGGAGAACGAAAACATTCGTAAAATCGGTATCAGCCTGAGAGATGACCTTAAAGACCTGAAAAAAGTCAGACCTTTCAAGCCAGCCGGTTTTATCGATTTGAACAATATCGCAAAGGACCTGGGTATTAACCAGATCGGTATCAAGAGCCTTACTGGTATTTTCCTGGAAAGAAGGGTGGCCAAGAATCAACAAACTTCAAATTGGGAAAATCAGAAACTTACAACAGCTCAAAAAAGATATGCAGCCACAGATGCATGGGTCTGCATGAAAATGTATGATAGCCTGATGCAAAGGGGGTTTGTCAAGGCTTCATGACTCTCTGAAAGAGAATTCCAGACCATAAACCTGCTCCAGTCGCTGCCTGAAATTTTGGAGATCACTTTCCCGGATCTCTCCTGAAAATCTA
>JAHCMM010000213.1 GCA_019192515.1 Cyclobacteriaceae bacterium SS2 | reverse complement strand
GAAGATCTGACTACTGCATCGGATATAGATGGGAACTGGGCGATGACCCTGGCCCAACCACTACAAAATGAGGATTCTATCACTGCCCGAGCCCAGATCGAAGGCTCTTGTTCTTCCGGTATTTCAGAATCGGATATCAGTTTTGCATTGGTTATTATCAATACACCTCCGGTAATAAACGGGACCACAAGTACCCTAAACTATGCCGAAAATGCCAGTCCAATACCCATTTTTGACGATTTGGCTATTTCGGATGTAGATGATACGGAAATGGATTCTGCGTGGATCACCGTGACAGCAAACTATAACATTGCAGAAGACATCATCACATTACCTCCCGGACAGGGATTGGATATCAGTTGGGAACCTTCGCTGACAAGAGTAAGGATTTATGGCCAGGCTTCACTGGCAGTTTATGAGTCGGTAATCCGAGGTGTGGCCTATAGTACTGCAAGTGATGATCCCGATTAAGCCATAAGGTCTTTTTCTGTGACTGTCCACGATGGTCTGGATGAAAGTAACATCCTCAACCGGTCAATTGATATTACTCCCGTAAATGACCCACCGGTCTTAACNGGGGATGCCAATATCATTCCTTATACAGAGACTGATACAGATGTGATCATTGAAAATACCCTGATAATATCTGATTTGGACGACACGTCTTTTGAAGGGGCTATTATATCATTTACCCAGGGCTATGATCCCGTGGAGGATACACTGCAGTTTACCAATCAAAATGGCATCATAGGTTCTTTTGATGACGGAACAGGGGTGTTAACTCTGACAGGAACAGCCTCTCTGGCGGATTATCAGACTGCTCTTAGAAGCATCAGGTATGAGAATTTGCATGCTGGCAATGATGGAGTAGAGGTTATTGATAACGCCATTACCCGGGTCATTGCTTTTCAACTTGACGATGGTGATGACCTGAGTAATGTCCATTCAGTCAATATTGATATGGACATAGCACACAATGTGGCGCCCGTCTTTGTGGATAATCTGACTGATAAAAACCCAGTAGATACTGTTGTTGTGAATCTTTTGGAAGACACTGTGCTTGACACGTGTCTGGTTGCTTTTGATGCTGATGGGGATCCTGTAAATCTTCAACCGGGATTTACATATGAAAATGGTGTTGGAACTGTCGTTCTGGACCCTTCAGGTGGATTATGCTTTACGTTCACTCCGGACCTTAATTTCAGTGGAAGTGAATATGTGAGTTTTACTGGCTGTGATGAGGTATCTACAGGTTCATTGTGCGACAACGTGGTGGTAGAATTCAATATCATACCTGTAAATGATCCTCCGGACATAGTGGATGAAAGCAACAATCCAATAGATACGGTTTATTATACAGCAACAGAGGATATACCGGACAATTTCTGTATTGATGCCATAGATGTAGAATCCAATACACTTGAATTTGCTGAAGCAATCTCTGTAGCTGGAAATGGATCTCCCACAATACCTGACACTAACATTCTGTGCTTTGATTATCTATCAAATATGGATTATTATGGTACTGATACACTAAGATTAGTAGTTTGTGAGCAGGGAAGTACAACCCAATGCGATACCATCGTAGCGATAATAGATATACTTCCGGAGAATGATCCGCCTGTGATTCAGGTAGGGGGACTTCCGGTGGATACCGTCTTTTTTGATGCCCTGGAGGATGTAATTACGCAGATGTGTGTAAATGCCGCTGACCCGGATATGGATGCCCTGGAGGTTGTAAATGCAAGTAAGCTGGAAGGTCCCGGAATCTTTGAGCATCTTCCATTGGGTGATCTGTGTTTTTTCTTCCAAAGTGAGAGGGACTCAACAGGAATGGTCTATGGTGAAATTGTGGTCTGTGACAATGCATCGACTCCTCTGTGCGATACGGTAGTTGTTGCAGTGAATGTCATACCTCAGAATGATCCGCCAGTGATAGTGGACGAAGATAATAATCCACTTATCGAGCCATTTGATACGCTGTACTTCCAGGTAAATGAAGACGAGCCTTTAGATTTTTGTATTGATGCCATTGATCCTGATGGAGACGATATCATTTTATCAGACGCCATCTCTGTAGATGGAAATGGAAACTATGTCATCACAGATGCGGATAATCTGTGTGTTTCTTTTACCCCGGATATGGATTTTAATGGCTCCGATGAAGGCTTGCTCACAGTATGCGAAAGCTCAGGTGTCGATCCTCAGTGTGCTTCAATTATCGTGATCGTAGAGGTCCTTCCGGTTAATGATCCCCCAGTAATCAATGATGGTACCAATCCAGTGGATACACTGTATTATAATACCAATGAAGATGAGCCTTTGGATATATGCCTCATGGCCAATGATGTTGATGACATTGATCTCACACTCGATCAGGTAAATTTTTCAGGTTCAGGAGGAAGTTTCGATTTGGGTAGTCCGGATGATCTTTGCACCACTTTTAATCCGGATCAGGACTTCAATGGCGAAGTGACGGCAGAAGTGGTCGTTTGCGATGGTCAGGATCCTGCTTTGTGCGATACGGTAGTTATTATCATTGACGTACTTCCTTTGAATGATCCTCCTGGATTCAGCCATGTGGATATTGTTGATGACACGCTATCCATTACTACTCTTGAAGATATAGAAGTTGAGTTTTGTCTGGGGATCGATGATCCGGAGAGCAATTTCTCAGCGGAGCCAACAGTTACATCCTCTACTAATCTTGGAGATTATTCACTCAATGTGAGTACTGAATATTGCTTCCTTTTTAATCCATATGCGGAAATAAACGGAATAGAATATGCTACAATAGAGATTTGCGATGATGATGGTGCTTGCTCTTCAATTGTAGTTGAGATTATCATAATTCCTGTAAATGATCCTCCGGTTGGCCTGCCGGATACTTATGAGCATGATATTTATACCACATTTAGTGGGGATCTTACGGAAAACGATTCGGATCCCGAGGGTACAAGACTTCAGGTGAGCTTATCTGATGGATCGGGACTTCATGGTACACTGGAATTGTCTTCAAATGGGGAGTTTGAGTACACACCATCAAGGGGTTTTGTTGGAAAAGAAGAATTCACTTATCAATTATGCGATGAAGGTGATCCCGCAGCATGTGTGATTGTTACAGTAACTTTCGATCTGAACGATCCGCTTATTGTCTGGCAGGCTGTATCACCAAATGGCGATAACATGAATGATGTCTGGGTTATTGAGGGGATAGACCTGTTCCCCGATAATAAAGTTCAGATATTTGATCGGTATAGCAATCTCATCTATGAGATAGAGGGATACAACAACCAGGATAAGGTCTGGTTTGGCCAGTCTAACAGGGGATTGTTCTCTAATGAAGCTACTGATGGTACCTATTTTTATAAAATTGACCTGGGGGACGAAAAGGTAAGCAAACCTCTTAGTGGTTTCATCATATTGAAATTGAATTAAATGAGATCATTCATTTTAATATGTGGATTGCTTCTCTCTTTTCTGGCTTATAGTCAGCAGCAGGCGACCTTTAGCCAATATATGTTTAATGGACTGGCCATCAACCCCGCATACGCCGGATCAGGTGATGTTTTGACGGCCACTGCATTGGTCAGGTATCAGTCGCTTGGGTTAGAAGGAGCACCCAATACTCAGACGTTCGCCATTCATTCTCCGCTACTCAATGAAAATGTAGCAGTAGGTATGCTGGCTGTGAGAGATAATATTTCCATCATCAACCAGTACTCATTAAGCGGGATCTATGCTTACAGGATAAAATTTACAGAGTGGACCAAACTGGCATTTGGAATTCAGGCCGGATTCAATTCCCTGGACGCCCAGTATTCCAAAGCAAGGATTCAAAATCCCAATGATCCTGTGTTTCAGGAAGATGTGAGGTCATTCAGACCCAATTTTGGCCTGGGTGTATATTTCAATACTCAGCTTTATTTTATTGGACTATCTATTCCTCAACTGGCCAATAACGTATTTGACCGGGGGACTGATCTTCAGACCATCAAACAGGAAAACCCTATCATACTCACAGGAGGATATGTCTTTCGGGTAAACAGGTTGATCAACTTCAAACCATCCGCCTTACTTAAATATGTGGCCAATGATTTTGTAGAATACAATATCAATGCTCAGCTTTCTTTTGATGATGTACTTTGGGTAGGTGCTTCGCTTAAGATTCTCAATGCTGTCGACCTGATGACTGAAGTTCAATTGACCCGCCAGCTGCGGTTTGGCTATGCCTACACTCATACTATCAACGATCTCAGTGTGATAGATTTAGGTTCCCATGAGGTGATGGTTAGTTACAGGTTCCTATATCCTCCAAAAGAAGGACTTATTTCCCCGAGATATTTTTAAATGAGATTTTTTACCATCATAATACTTTTTCTAACGGTCATAGTTGCCAATGCTCAGAATACTGACATCACTACCTTATTCATGAGTGATTGGCAGAAGGCTGAAAGACATTACGAGAAGTGGGCCTATAAAAATGCCATCGAATTATATGAGCGCGTACTGGACAAAAATCCCAATGAACTGCGGGCGAAAATCCGTATAGCAGAATGCTATGCAGAGCTAAACGAGCTTGATTTGGCTGTAAACTGGTACAGGCAGATCATTGATTTCAGCGACCTGAACCCCATCCATTATTACAACTTTGCTCAGGCTTTGTCGATGATTGGAGATTATGATGAAGCAAAAATCTGGTATGAGGTTTATGGTGAGCAGACAGAAGATATCAGGTCCAAATTAAAGTTGGACTTCATTGAAGTCATGGACCAATATCGCAAAGACCCATCGATGGTCTACTTCAATAACCTTAAAATCAATTCAGAGAACTCTGATTTTGGTATGACACCTTTCAAAGACGGATTTGTTTTTCTCAGTGCCCGAGATCAGGATCTCTTTATCAAATACAAAGATTCGTATCAATCCGCGCTAGACGATGAAGACCCTTATGAGTCTAGGTTAGATCTTTACTTCACTGGTAGGACGGATTCTGGTTTTGTTAGTGTAGAAAAGGTCCATGATATCAATACACGGTTTCACGAAGGTCCACTTACATTCTTTCATGATGGGAAGCAGGTGATATTTACCCGTAATAATTTCTATGAGCATAAAAAGCAAACCAGTAAGGATGGGAAGATAAAATTGAAACTGTTCACTGCCAAAAGTGGGGAAGAAGGGCATTGGGAAAATATTCAGCCATTTCCTTACAACAGTGATGAACATTCTACCGGACATCCCGCACTGAATCTAACAGATGATATATTGTATTTTTCATCAGATATGCCTGGTGGGATAGGAGGTAGTGACATTTATTATTCTGTATTGCAAAATGGTAAATGGGGATCGCCTGTAAATCTGGGTCCTGAAATCAATACACCTGGTGATGAAATGTTTCCCTATTTTTCCTATGATGGAAATTTATATTTTTCATCTGACGGGCATGGTGGGTTTGGAGGTCTCGATATTTATAGGGCTTATCCTAAAGGCGTGTCTTTTGGGAGTGTTGAGAATCTCGGAACTCCACTTAACTCCCGAAAAGACGATTTTGCATTTTACCTGGATAAGGGAGGACGAACCGGCTTTCTGTCAAGCAATCGAAAAGGAGGCATAGGAAGTGATGATATCTATGAATTTAACATTCAGTTTCTGGGGATTATTGGTAGAGTGTTTGAAAGGTACTCGAATGACCTTATTCCGGGTGCTGAAGTGATCGTTACTGATGAGAATACACAAAAGACCTACCTTATGGAGTCTGATGAGGATGGTCAGTTCAGGTTAGATCTTCCTATCGATTCCAAGTATTACCTGGTAGCCCAGAAAGAGGGATATTCTGAAGATGGGTATACCCGCGTGAGTTCAGAGGTTGACAGGTTTGAAACTGACACAGTGAATGTTTACATGTGGAAACACAGGTTGTTTGCCGAAGGCAGGATATTCAGCAATGAGACTCAGCAACTTATGGGGGGAGCCACCGTAACTGTTGATGATTTAACGGATGATAAGCATGTGGAAATGATCACTGGTCCTAATGGATCGTATTTTTACGTCCTGAGACCTGACAGGAAATATAAGTTTAGTGCAGAAGCTCAGGGACACATACCGAAAAGCTTCATACTCAATACCGCAGGTATGAATGGAGAAGACACCTTGAAGAACGATATCGTTTTAGAGGAAACCTATATCGACAAAACCACGGTTTTCTTCGACTTTGATAAGTCGGATCTGAAAGGTGAGGCTATCCAGGAAATAAATCAGATGATCGAGGTATTGAAGAAACATAAAGAAACTTTTATGGTGATCAGCGCTCATGCTGATGCACAGGGCACTATTGAGTATAACAAGGCTTTATCAGATAGAAGGGCCCTTTCTGTTGTGAAATATCTCAGATCAAAAGGGATCAAAGAGGATCGAATTGACTGGTTTGGATTTGGGGAACAGCTACTCCTCAATCAGTGTAGTGATGGTGTAGAATGTGAAGAAGAAGATCATTCTAAAAACCGTAGAGCAGAACTGAAGATAGAGGATCTGAGGAGCAGTAATCCGGATATCTGAAAATTCATGTAGGCATCATATTTTCTTCTTTATCATTTCATAAACCGGAATGATTGTTTGTGATATTCTTTCATTCATCCCAAAGAAATGCTAAATTAGATTCAAGCATTACGTGTAAGATCACCTAACAACACAAAAATGAGAATCCCCAAAGAACTACTTGTCCTCCTGGTTGGAGTGCTATTAGCATTCACCGGGTGTGACAAAAACAACGAACCTGCTCCCGATCCGGGACCGGAGACTGGTATTTTAAAACTGAACCTTGGAATTTCAGTTGAAGCAACTCCTACAGGGAGAGTCGAAGAAGTTAGCACTGATGATTTTATTGTTTGGATTATTACTGAAGATGGTGCGGATACAGTAGCTAAATTTGATCCGTGGTCTTCAGCTCCTGGAGAGATAGAGCTGGAACCAGGTGAGTATTATGTAGTAGCTCAAAATCTCTTTCCACCACCCGCTGCTGCTTTTGAAACTCCCTGGTATTACGGAGAATCTGAGGTTTTTAGTATCGATAAAGAAGAGATCCATACTGTCTCAGTTACCTGTACACTTTCAAATTATAAGGTTGCTTTCAATTATTCATCTAATGTCCAGGCCGATTTTACAACCTGGAGTGCTAAAGCAACTCGCGCAATTTCAGGAGAGTATCTTATGTGGCCCAAAGATGATGATAGAGAAGGTTATTTTCTCACTGGTGAAGATCTGAGCATAGAAGTGCATTTGGAATACCAAAAGGAATTTGGTGATGGTGGAGTGATTACGCGAGATTTTTATACCACAATAGCTTTTCCTTCTGCAGCCACATTATATAATATAAATGTAGATGCTGCCCTTGAAAATGGAGAGATTATTTTACTGATCAATGTGGATGACGGATTTGAAACAGTTGAAATTGATCTTACAGCATCACTGACTTTTTACGGTCCGGGTACTTATGAGGAAATACCTGGTGGAGCTACAGTGACCAATGGTCCGGATAATCCTGAGCAGGGGTTTGGTAAGGCTATTACCACATGGGAACTTACGGATGTTATTCTGGCAGACAATAAACATGTGTATTGGGGGCCTACTCCAAATGGAATCAAAGGGTCAATGGACAACGATGTTTTTGAAGATGGAAGTCCTAACGAGATCCTGGATTTCGACCCGGTGGAATCAGATCTGGCTAATGGCTACATGGTATTTACTGGGTCTACTGTGATCGCTTTGGCTATTGCTCCCGGATCTGCTAATGTGGATCTGATGTTTGAGATTTGGGTTAAAAATGATGCTGATGCACCAATTCCATTGACCAGTCCGGTTGACCTTGGTTTACCGCCATCAATTGGAGGTTTGGCAGCGTTCAATACATCCAGTGATGTGGTTGTAGTGGACTTTGTACTGAAAGCAAAAAATGCTGGAGCAGATCCTTCTACCTATCAGACCTTCCTGGATTATTATGATGCTGCGGCTACTATACAAGGTAATCTGGCATACAGTTCTTATTCCGGTGGGTTCTACTGGTCAAATCTGGATAAGTAAGCTGAAATTGATCTAATAAGAAATAGAAATCCCTTTGGTGTTTGCCAGGGGGATTTTTTATTCAAGAAGTTTATTTCTGGTGAGTTGCTCAGATAGCTCCCAAAGTTTTTCCTGAGCTCTGGGATCTTTCGATGACTTACTTGATGCCACCCTGGTTGGTGCGCCTTTATACTCTCTAAAACCATTGGGACCGTAATACTCTCCGCCACTCACTTGAGGATCCACAGCAGCTCTTAAAATGGGTAGTGCAGCTTTATCAGTTGGACTGAATAGGAGCGGAGCAACTACTCTCGCCATTGATTTCACAATTGGATTAAAATGATCTATCAATTCTGTGATGGTGATACCTGGATGCGCAGCAAGGGCTTTGATTTGATATCCTTTAGCTCTTAACTTTTTATCAAGCTGATAAGCAAACATCAGACAGGCTAACTTACTTTGAGCATAAGCTTCAAATTCTTTATAGCCATGTTTGAAATGCAGATCATCAAACCTAATTTCACCTCGTCTGTGAGACAAACTGCTTACCATCACAATTCTGGAATCTTTCGTCTTCTCCAGTGTTTCCAGTAGCAGGGCAGTCAAAGTAAAATGTCCAAGATAATTAGTGGCCAGCTGTCCCTCAAATCCGTCTTCCGTAATCTCATATGGTGTCATCATGATCCCTGCATTGTTTACAAGAAGATCTAGCTGCTTGTAGTGGAGGAAAAACTGCTTCACAAAAGCTCTCACTGAACTTTGCTTACCCAAGTCAATCTCGAGACACTTTAATTTGGCATCCGGATAAATCTCCTTGATCGATTCTTTAGCTTTTTCAGCCTTTTCAAGGTTTCTGCAAGCCAGCACCACCTCAAAATCCTTTTGTGCCAGTCCAAGAGCCGTATAATATCCCAGACCCGTATTGGCACCAGTAACAATTGCCAGTTTTCCTTTTTTTGAAGGAACAGCATGAAAATCAAATGCACTCATACTCTATAGACTCAAAACTTCGAATTATGTTTTAGTTCATCCATTTGACTGAAATCATCTTTTAGATTGATGGTTCTCATTTGTTTGTCGGGATTCTGTCAATAATTTAACATTCAAACATGACGATGATGGAAACACTTCAAACAGATAGTATTAAAACTACCTATAAAGCCGAAATTCTGCGTAGCAGTCGTGTTTCTTCATATCAAATGGAGGAGATAAGGGAAATTACACTTAAGGTGGAAAATCCGGAGTTTAAATGTGGCATCAACCAATGTGTTGGTGTGCTGATTGAACTGCCGGGTAATGCGTTTCATCATCGGTATTATAGTGTAGCAAAAATCTCTTCAAAAAAGAGTGAACGGGAGAGGTTTTCGATTTTGGTGAAAAGATGTAATTATATTGATGGGTTTTCAGGCGAGGAGGTTCAGGGTATTGCTTCTAACTACCTGTGTGATAGAAAATCCGGAGATGAGATCACCATTACAGGACCTTATCCGCTTCCTTTCAAAGTACCCGGGGATCCATATGCCAACATCATTATGATTGGACTTGGAACTGGTATTGTACCATTCAGAGGGTTGATAAAACATATCCACGATACAAAAAAAAGCT
>JAHCMM010000212.1 GCA_019192515.1 Cyclobacteriaceae bacterium SS2 | reverse complement strand
CATTTGCGGCAGTGAGCTTTCGCCACTCCTTGGCACCAGTAGCATTCATCTGCATAGAGATAGCAGGTCTGCTTCGCTCATCCAGGTCTTGTCTGGCGTCTGTGATCACTTCACCGGTCAATGGAGCCTGGCCAGTTCTTGAAGTCTTGATTGCATGAAGCTCTATCACTTCCGCATCATTTACACCTTCGGTTTTTAGCGGTTTCACCTCCCAAAGGAATTTCACGGTATTAGGGATCAGTTCCTGAACACCTTCCATTTTAAAGATCCTGTTGATCTGAGAAGTATCTTTGAGCAGGTAATAAAGACCACCATACTGTTGCTGCCACAAGGTCAGAAGTGCTGATTGCTGATTGTTGAATAGTGAATCAGCTACCTGGTTAGCATCCAGGCTATCGTTAGATGCTACTGCTGTGCTGTCAGATGCGTTTTCATCATCCACCAGCAGGCTTGAAAGGTCATCTAGTTGCGCACCCTGTGATTGAGTCGTGCTGCCAGCATTGTTATTTAACCTGTTTTGATTGACCACATACTGGTCGATGCTTTGAAGTATTCCACCCACTTCGTTGAGTTCATATACTTCCCAGAACTCAAGTTTTGCAACACCCTGCAAAAGCTTTCGCACCCGTTCAGGGTTGTCTACACCAGGGAGTTCTATCTGGATCCTGCCAGTTCCCTGTAGCCTTTGGATGTTTGGTTGTGAAGTACCGAATCGGTCAATACGTGTTCTTAGGATGTTGAATGACCGGTCAATTGCACTCTCTACTTCCAGCCTGATGATCTCAAGGATCTCATCGTCTGTAGAATTCAGGCTGATCCTGCCACGGTTAGAGGCATTAGAGAAGATATATGCCAGAGACTTATCCGGTGCTTTTGACTTAAATACACGATAAAATTCATCCACATAGCTGATCTGAGTACCCTGAATATTGGCTTTTGCTTCGGTCAGAGCAGCTTCAAAATCTTCATCGGTATTATTTCCGCTCAACCCTTTCAGGATGTCTACAGGTGATACCTCTAGTGTAATGTGCATCCCACCCTGAAGGTCAAGGCCAAGATTCAGTTCAGTTTCTTTTACATCCTGGTAGGTATAGGACAATCCCAGCAGGTTGTAAACAGGCTCGTTCCATACCGAGTCCAGATAGCTTTGTTTTTTGGAAAAATCTACATTTCCCTGACTATCCGTAGCTGCAGCAGTGGCTTCCTTTTGGATGTTTTGGGCCACGAAAGTGAAGGACAGATAGTATATACATAGTAGTGAGATGACAACCGTCAATAACACTACAAAACCTTTGTTTTTCATTAGTTTGAATTAGTTATTTAATGTTTTGTTGATAGTGGAGAATGGGAAAGGATCCCACGAAATACTAGGGCGCATTGGGTGATATTATCCGCCTGAAAAGTACCTTGAGTACTTTTTGTTGAGTGGTCAGGACATCTGAAAATAGGGCATTGGACGTATCCTCAGTCTCATTTTCAGGGATAATATTCAGCAGGAAAAGTTCGGGATCTATTTGAAATTCTAACGAAAGCGGAAGTGCAATGACTGACTGAGCAGCAAGTGTAGCTTGATCCTGATCCTCTTGATTGTCAGGTTGAGATGCTACAGCCTCGTCAGACAACTGGAATTCATTGACAGGGACTGTCTCCATCGCAATGATTGAAACGATCAGGCCGACAACGATTATCAGTATAGATGCCTTGTTAAACTTTTTCACGGGCCACAAAAGTACAGAATTAGCAGTAAAATAAAATCGGAACGCTTATTTTTCGCGAAGTTGAAACTGGATGTATTTGGAAATCACATCCAGGGCAGATGTAAAGTCTGTATGGTTGGGGATGATAATATCTGATTTAGATTTCAGCGGGCCGATATACTGGTTGTATGCAGGAACCACATGATTTTGAAAACGATACATGACATCCTCGGCGTCGTATCCCCTTTCCTTGCCATCCCGGATTATTCTTCTCGATAGCATCAGGTAATCAGGTGCCTCGATAAATATCCTGAGATTCAACAACTTGTTAATTTTTTCAAAGTAGAATGTAAAAATACCTTCAACCACTAAAATATTGGCCGGATTGAGCTTGATCACTTCGGGGGTTGCATCCAGGTTATTAAAAGTATATGCTTTCAGACTTATCGGTTCGCCACTTTTGAGTTTTACCAGGTCATTATAAAATCTCGTTTCATCCAGTGATTCAGGAAGGTCAAAATTTTCAATGCCATTTTCATCCAGGGGTTGTTCGTGGATAGGCCTGTAATAGTTGTCAAAAGACAGAACAGTCACTTCTCCCGTTTGAAATGAACTTTTGAGTTCATTGATAAACCGGGTCTTTCCGGAGCCGCTACCCCCGGCAATACCGATGATCAGGGGACTATTCATCCACAGAATTTAAATAAGAAAAGAATTTATTGAAGGATTTAGAACGATGAGAGATCCGGTTTTTTTCCTCGAGGGTCATCTCGGCAAAAGTTTTTTTATATCCTACTGGCTGGAAGATAGGGTCATACCCAAACCCTTTGGTCCCTTTTGGAGCTCGCAATATTTGTCCCTGTACGATACCTTCAAAGGAATGGTGTTGCCCATGTTTATCAATAAATGTGATGACCGTTTTGAAGCGGGCTTTTCGGTTTTCTTCACCCTCCATATTTTTCAGGACCAACTCCATATTCTTCACAGAATTATTGGCGGGGCCGGCATATCTGGCTGAATAAACCCCTGGATCGCCACCCAGAGCGTCAATTTCAAGACCGGTATCGTCTGCAAAGCAGGCTATTTTGTATCTGTCATAGACATATTGTGCCTTGAGCGCAGAATTTTCCTCGATGGTGTTTCCTGTTTCCGGGATTTCTTCTGTGAGGCCGAGCTCCTCCAGCCCATAGATGTCAAACCCGTCCGGGACTAGTTGCCTGATTTCAACAAGTTTATTTCTATTGTGCGAAACAAAACAGATGCCGTGATTATTTGGCATTTATGACAAAGACTTCATAGACAACCACAGAATAATCATCGATACCAAAAGGGTTGAAGCTCTGGTATGCGTAATTTGATGGAGACACGATAAGGGCATGCCCTCCTACATTCATCTTTTTCAAAGCTGCTGTAAGCCCTATTCTCCAACCTGATTCATAGGTAGAGCTGCTCGAATTGTTAGGTTGTGCCAATATAGGCGTTACACCCCATCCAGACTGTGTATGGGTGAAGATAGCAGGCTTGTATGAATACGCATCATCATAAATTTCATTTTCTTCCGCCACGGATTTTATGGAGGTATGGAATATGTCTCCCGATGTCTCCCTGAGCGTATAATTACAGAATACAATATCTTCAAAATTGACTGCTTTACCACTTCCCTCGTCAAGAATCACATAGTGAATAGGATAAGCCGTAGAGTCTTCCACAAAAGTGAGTCCTTCTGAAACTCTGTACTCTTCGATTATTTCAAGGTCTACCTCAAGTTGTTCTTCTACAGTAGGCGGATCGATGATGTTGATTTCACCACACCCTACCGATGCCAAAATGAAAAAGAGACCTACCACGCAAATGCCAAAACTTCTCATAATCTTTCTTGAAATTCTTATCAAAATTAGCATTAAAATAAATGACTTAAAAAAGGGCTATTGACTTTCGATCAGTCTTTTGAATTTCTCAACAGTATTCTCAAGGGTATCCTGAGAATGGCCTCCGGCAGCATTTTTATGCCCGCCTCCTTCAAAATGCTCTGCCGCAAAAGTATTTACAGCCCGATCACCGACTGATCTGAAAGAAAGCTTGATTTCGTCCTCACGTTCCATAATGATAGCCGCCAGCTCTATATCTTTTATTGACAGAGCATAATTCACAAGGCCTTCTGTATCGCCAGACTTTAGATGAAACCTTTCATGCTCTTCTGCAGTGATAACGAAGTAAGCAGCCTTAACCTTATCCAGTACAACCAACTTTTCCATCAGGGCATACCCGATGAATCGCAACCTGTTGAGGGAGTTTGTATCATAGATGGTTCTGTTCACCTTGTTGATGTTTGCTCCGGCATCCATCAATTCTGCCACTACCCGGTGGGTCTTGGCACTGGTAGAGGGGTGCTTAAAAGATCCTGTGTCGGTCATAATCCCGGCATAAAGACATTCTGCAATGTCTTTATCAATATCTTTTTGTCCTCCCAGTCCTTCAATAAAATCAAACACAAGCTCCGCCGTGGCAGATGATTTGGTATTCCACAGAGAATAATCGGCAAAATCTTCAGGGTCGAGGTGATGATCGATCAGGATTTTTTTAGCCTTTGATTTGGCAACTAGCGGGCCCAGGTTGTTGATGCGTTTTAAACCTGAAAAATCAAGACAAAAGATAACTTCGGCACCAGCCATCTTTTTGGAAATACCCGAAAAAGTAGAATCCTTATTCACGATAACATCCTGATTTCCTTTCATCCAGGTAAGAAAATCGGGGTAGCTGGTGGGTGTGATGACATCCACCTGATGACCATGCTTTTTTAGAAATAGAAATAGTCCTAAGGAAGATCCCAGGGCGTCGCCATCTGGATTAGCATGCGTGGTGATCACAATTTTTTTTGGAGAAGACAGCAGTGTCTTTATTGCAGGAACGTCCTTCATTGTTGATTTTTCCGCCTTTCTATTCAATGGGCGCGCAAATGAAGGGCAAAGCTGGGGATAAAACAAATAAATACAAAATTGAGTATCTCTGGCAGCTTATGTTATTTTTGCAGCCGTTTTGAACAGATAACTAATAAAAAATGGCAGGAACAATCACTTTTACTATGATCAAGCCGGATGCATTTTCGGACGGAAATAGCGGATCAATCATCAAAATGATCGAAGAGGCAGGCTTTCAATTAAAAGCGATGAAACTTACCCGACTTTCTGATCGAAAGGCATCACAATTTTATGCCGTACACAAAGAACGTCCGTTTTTCAACGACCTGGTAAAGTATATGTCATCCGGACCTATCGTTGCCATCGTGCTTGAGAAGGACAATGCGGTTGAAGACTTCAGAAAGTTGATTGGGGCTACCAATCCTGCAGAAGCGGCTGAAGGTACAATCCGAAAATTATTTGCCAAGTCTATCGAAGCCAATGCCATTCATGGTTCGGATTCGGACGAGAACGCCAAAATAGAGTCTTCATTCTTTTTCTCCAATCTGGAGATTTTTCACATCGACTAATTATTGACCGGAGCTTCTTCCAGGGCTTCAATCCAAAAATTATTGAAGCCTTCACCCAGGTGAAGGGTGATCTTATGGAGTTGTAGCAGTTCCAGGATTGCCAGGAAGTTGAAAATGACCAGGATTTTCTCCGGTTTTTCTTCAATAAGTTCTGTAAAGGAGAGCTTTCCGGAAGACTGACCTCTTAGCCGTGTCAGCACATATGATTTCTGGTTGCTGATGGTGTAAGGAAACTGGATCACCTGGTGGACAGGCTTATTTTGCTCATCTTCAAACCGCTTGATCACCTTTTCATACACCTTCATCATTTTATAAAGGTCAAGGTCCTGAAGCTCAGCCTCCACATCAATACTAGAGGAAAGTTTTTTGATCTCGCGGAAAAGATTCCCCCTTTTCTCCATGTTGAGCCGGTTGAGTTCCATATCAGCCAACTCATCTATTACAGATTTATACTTCTTGTATTCGAGTAAGTGTTTCACGAGCTCTTCGCGAGGATCAAGCTCGTTTCCGTCTTCATCCACTACCGGTCTTGGAAGCAGCATTTTTGCCTTGATCCGCATCAGCGTGGCAGCCACTAAAATAAATTCACTGGCAACCTCCACATTCATTACTTCCAGATGATGAAGGTAGTTGAGGAAATCATCTGTAATCTTGGAGATGGGAATGTCATAGATATCCAATTCATCCCGCTCTATAAAAAAGAGCAACAGATCAAAGGGTCCCTCGAACAGGGGAAGTTTGATCTCAAATTTATCCGATGTGGTAGACTCTGACACGAAGATCAAAGCTAGGAAAAATCATTGGGGAATTTTAAAATGATTTACATTTACATTTTATTTTGACAAAATATTTTGATTCGAATTGAAACCTTTGGTCTTTCTACAAGTTGTTAGAGCATCCAAAGTTTAAATGATATGGATATCAAACCTGGTAAGCTGCTCTCTCAAATCAATTCCCCAGAGGATCTGAAGAAAATAGATCAAAGTGACCTGGTCAGAGTCTGTGAAGATCTGAGAGAATATATCATTGATCATGTTTCGGTTTTTGGTGGCCATTTCGGAGCCAGTCTTGGAGTGGTAGAACTCACCGTAGCACTCCATTACGTATTCAATACACCACATGATCAGATTGTATGGGACGTTGGTCACCAGGCTTACGGACATAAGATCCTTACGGGAAGAAAAGAAGATTTTAAATCAAACAGACTTTACAAAGGGCTTTCTGGATTTCCCAAAAGATCAGAAAGTGAGTACGACGCTTTTGGTGTGGGGCACTCCTCAACTTCGATCTCAGCAGCCCTGGGGATGGCATTTGCTTCCGAGCATCTGAAAGTTGAAAAACAGCACATTGCTGTGATTGGTGATGGAGCTATGACAGGCGGGATGGCTTTTGAAGCGATGAACCATGCCGGGGATTCAAACAAGGACATGATTATCATCCTGAATGATAACTGTATGTCCATCGATCCGAACGTAGGGGCTTTGAAAGATTACCTCACGGATATCACTACCTCTCATACCTATAACAGGTTTAGAGATGATGTATGGAAGATCCTGGGTAAGGTGAGCAAGTTCGGTCCTAATGCACAGGAAATAGTGGGGAATATTGAGACCAGCCTCAAGTCCTTTCTTCTTAAGCAGAGTAATCTTTTTGAGTCATTAAAGCTAAGATATTTTGGACCGGTTGACGGACATGATGTCAATCATCTGGTGCATGTGCTCAATGATCTTAAAGGGATCAAAGGGCCAAAAATATTACACTGCGTTACTGTAAAAGGTAAAGGCTATCATCAGGCTGAGCAGGACCAAACCAAATGGCATGCTCCCGGAAAATTTGATAAGATCACCGGTGAGATCCATAAGAAGGTGGAGGATCAGCCAAAACCTCCGAAATATCAGGACGTATTTGGTCATACAATTGTAGAATTGGCCAAAGATGATCACACAATTATGGGTGTGACACCTGCCATGCCATCGGGTTCATCTCTCAACATCATGATGAATGAAATGCCCGACAGAGCTTTTGATGTGGGGATTGCCGAGCAGCATGCTGTAACTTTTTCAGCTGGGATGGCTACCCAGGGACTAACGCCCTTCTGTAATATTTACAGCACATTTATGCAGCGAGCCTATGACCAGGTAGTACATGATGTGTGCATCCAAAAACTTCCGGTGGTCTTTTGTCTGGATAGAGCCGGGCTGGTAGGAGCCGATGGCCCAACGCATCACGGGGCCTATGACATTGCTTACATGAGATGTCTTCCGCATATGGTTGTATCTGCTCCCATGGACGAAATAGAGATGCGTAATCTCATGTACACTGCATCAAAACATAAGGAAGGCCCTTTCACCATCCGATATCCACGCGGTAATGGCGTAAAGGTGAATTGGAAGGTGCCTTTTGAGATGCTACAGGTTGGCAAAGGCCGTGTGATAAAAGAGGGAAGTGATCTGGCAATTTTAACCATTGGCCATATTGGAAACTATGCCGTTGAAACAACCGCCAGATTGGAGCAAGAGGGGGCGAACATAGCACATTATGATATGCGGTATGTGAAGCCATTAGATGAAGAGATGCTTCATGAAGTCTTTACAAAGTTTAATCGTGTGATCACAGTAGAAGACGGATGCCTGAGTGGAGGATTTGGCTCAGCCATCCTGGAGTTTATGATTGACCATCAGTATACCTCTCAGGTGACAAGACTTGGTATCCCGGATCGGGTTGTGGAGCATGGCACACAGGAAGAACTTCACAAGGAATGCCAATATGATGCAGATTCTATCTATCAGACAGCTGTTAAGATGATGGAAATCAGCAATATACCCGTTTAGGTTATTTGAAATCCCGAATACTATTTATTGAAATAGTATAAATAAATATTAAAATAAAACAATTTATTGGTTACTAATGTGGTTTTAAGGGTATATATCCTTGAGAACTAACTGAAAAACCCATGGGAGCAACCAAACCCCAGTCGCTGCTATTGTATGAGTCCTATTTGGATGTAAGACCCACAAACCTCACATATCCTCAGTTTTTAAACATCATGAATTTATATCCCAGTATCCTGATCTGTATGAGTGATGGAGTGCTGGATAGGGAGGAGGATGAACACCTGATGGGTGTTGCCAGGAACCTTGCCATTTATGCAGAGGAAGAAAGTGAGAAGGATCAATTGGAGATTACCTATCAGGAAGAGCTTAAATATCTATTGGAGAATCATGTGGAATGGGAACAAAAATTCCTGGATGCGCTGAAAGAACATCTTTCAGGCCCGGAGGGTGACAAGGAATTTGTGCTGGAGTCTATGTACCTGTTTGCAAATGCCGCAAACGGCATTTCGGAAGTTGAAAAGAGCAGGATAGAATCAATCAGTAAGCAGCTTGGCTTAGCTTTTTGAAGTGTTTTAACAACTCCTTAAGATTCACTTCTTCCGGATCATAATCTGCTTCTAATGATTGAATAGCTTTCATTTGTAATATCCCTGTTTCAAGAGCTTTGTGATAGGGTATATCCGAAAATGTGACCATAGAATAGAGGGGTAGCCATTCGTTCGGAAAAGCCTCATATAATCTGCCCTCAAGACGCTTCCTTTTGAGAAAATCTTCATCGATGACGTCATTTCGCATTTCTAGAAAATTCTTTAAGGCGAGCTCTGCAATGGCATCGGTATCTTTTTTCCTCTCAACCTGGAATTGATTTACAGATTTCTCCCAGTTTAAGCCAGTGGATTCCAGAAGTTCTATCAATATTCGACAGTCTTCAAACCCAGCATTCATTCCCTGGCCATAAAAGGGTACAATGGCATGTGCTGCATCACCGATCAAAAGACTTTTTCTGAAGGTCCAGGGATAAGTCTTTATATTTTGAAGGGAAGATGTTGGGTTTTTTTGAAACTGGTCAATGGGGTCTGGAAGCAGCTTCACAGCATCGGGAAACGAATCTTCTAAAAATTTCTGGATCTGATGTGAAGATGTCAATTGTGAGAATGAGATGGGTCCTTCATTGGCCAGGAAAAGCGTACAGGTGAACGACTTATCATTATTGGGTAAAGCAATCAGCATATAGTCTTTTCTTGGCCAGATGTGCAGCGCATGGGGATCCAGCGCAAATTCTCCATTTTTAGGAGGAATATTCAACTCTTTATACCCATGAGAAAGTATATCCTCTGTGGTAGAATATGTCGCATTCAGCTGACCAATGGTTTTTCTCAATTCTGAGAAAGCTCCATCTGCTCCGATGATAAAATCAAATTGATGTGAGGTCCCTGAGGGCAATTTTATCACTCCCGTCGAGGCATCAGTTCCTTGTATGACCTGATCAAAATGATAGGATGCTCCGGACTTTTCTGCAAAATCAATCAAAATGGTATTAAGCTGATGACGGGATACTGAATTGATAAACTGGTCGCTCCTGCCGTAGGAATGAAAAGCTGTTTCCATTTCCGTATGGATCATTCTGCCATACATGGGGATCAGCATTGGTTCCACATGTTGGAACACATCGGCTAATTTAAGTGCTCTGATCCCACGGTGACTTAGCGCCAGGTTGATAGACCTGCCTTCCGGGTTAAGGCCCTTTCTTGGGTCAGATCTTTTTTCGAATACTTCTACCCTAAAACCTCTTTTTACGAGTAAAATACTCAAAAGAGCACCTACCAATCCACCACCAATGATTCCTATTCTATCCTTCATGAAGTTTTGAGAATGTGAGTAAGTATATCTACGAAGTACCAGACCTCCAGGAAGGTATTGTATAACGGGGCAGGCGCCACCCTGATTACTTTTGGTTCACGATAGTCCAGGATCACCCCTTTTTCACTTAGCTTCCGGATCATTTCAGGGTTGGCGTTTTCAATCATCAATGATAGCTGTGCCCCTCTTTCATCAGGATTGATTGGAGTGATTATCCGGATTTGATCACTTATTTCAGATTCTTTTATGAGGTACTCCAGATAACTGGTCATCCTGATACTTTTCGATCTTAGATTGAGTATACCTGCTTCATCAAAGATCTCCAGAGATGCCAGGTGAGCTGCAGATGCCAGGATATTGGGATTGCTGAGTTGCCAGGCATCCACTCCCTCCGAAGCAATCCACCTGTTATCCATTTTAAACCGTGAACCAGGATCATGTCCCCACCATCCTTTGAGTTGCTGGTCATTCCCAAGGTGTTTTTCATGGACAAAGATGCCTGAAATACCCCCGGGACCTGAGTTAAGATATTTGTAGCTACACCAGGTAGCAAAATCCACCTGATGGTCATGGAGTTGCAACGGCACATTTCCAATGGCATGTGCAAGATCAAATCCGATAAGCACTTCTTCCTGCTGTGCAGCATCTGAAATGGCGTGGATATCAAATAATTGACCGCTTAAATACTGAACTCCCGGGAGAAGAACCAGCGCCAGTTCATCGCGGTGTTCCCGAATGGTATTTATGATGTACCCTGTCGAAAAGTTATGCTTTTGATCCGGTTTCAGCTCTAACAAATGACTGTGATCATAGCCATATCGCTGTAGTTGAGAGCTGATGGCGTAAAAATCCGAAGGGAAAGCCATTTTCTCAATCAGGATCTTATTTTTTTTCTTACCTGGTCGATAAAAAGCATCTAAAAGAAGATGAAGATTTTCAGTAAGGCTACCCATGGTCACCACCTCTTTCGTGGAAGCTCCCAACAGTTTACTTAGACCGGGTTTACTTAGCTTATGATAATTTATCCAGGGTCTTTTTCCTTCAAAGTGCCCCTCAACTCCCAACTTCTCCCAATCTGCTAACTCCTGCTCAATGTAATTTCTGACAGTTTTTGGCTGTAGGCCAAGTGAATTACCACACAGGTAAATCACTTCCTTGTCTGATTTCTCTGGTATGTGAAATTTTGAACGAAAATGGGATAGGGGGTCCTCCTGATCGAGCTTTTGTGCAAATTTTAGATCTGTATTAAAGGTCATTCTTCCACAAACCTGGGATCTGCTTCCATGATAGTACCACAGTTGCTACAGGTCCTTAATTCTTTGGATCCATAAAACTCCCTGAACCGTGGCAGAAAATCTTTTTCAATATTGGTGAGGGGAAAATAGGTTTCATGAAGCTGGTGATTGCACTTTTCACAATACCACTGAAGGCCATCAGTATGCTCCGAAGTGCGTTTGCGCTCCACGACCAACCCCACGGATCCTTCAGACCGGATAGGGCTATGGGGTACCCTGGCTGGCAACAAAAACATCTCACCTGCAGAAATAGGTATGTCTACCGCTTTACCGTCCTCCTGGATTTTTACATGTATCGTGCCTTCCAATTGATAGAACAGTTCTTCTGTTTCATTATAGTGGTAATCCTTTCGGGCATTTGGCCCACCAACTATCATCACGATATAGTCCCCGGCATCTGCATATAAATTTTTATTTCCAACGGGTGGTTTTAAAAGATCCCTGTTCTCTTCTACCCATTTCATCAGATTAAATGGCCTTTTAATACCCATATTTGTTCGTTAATTAATCGTTAATTTTCAAAGTGTAAAAGTTATAAATATTTTATGAATTTAGATCTGAAATCGAGAAGAGCACTGGTGTGTGGCAGTAGCCAGGGAATAGGTAAGGCTATTGCAATATCACTAGCCAGTGAAGGGGCAGCAGTGACACTCGTTGCCCGCAACAAATCGAAGCTTGAGGAGGTAAGAAAACAGCTGAATGGAAGTAATCATCTTGTTCTACCAGTGGACTTAAGTGAAAAGGGTGGACTGGAAACGTTACTATACCATCTTTCGGATAATACATATGACATCGTGATCAACAATACCGGTGGCCCGGCTCCTGGAGATATTAATGAAGCAGAGATCGGTCAATTTCAAAAAGCGATCGAGATGCATTTGTTTGCCAGTCATCAAATCATGCAAAAGGTCTTGCCCTCCATGAAGAAAAAGCAATACGGCAGATTTATCAATGTCATCTCTACCTCCGTGAAGATTCCCATTAAAGGACTGGGTGTAAGTAATACGATCAGGGGAGCCATGGCATCCTGGTCAAAAACATTATCGCTGGAGCTTGGTCAGTTTGGGATCACGGTAAACAATATTTTGCCCGGTTTTATCGATACCGATCGATTGAGAGGACTGATTGGTTCTATTTCAGAGAAGAGGGGCCTTTCACAGGATGCTATTGCCGATGAGATGAAGTCTACGATTCCGGCAGGTCGGTTTGGAGAGGCCGGTGAGATTGGTAACCTCGCCACTTTTCTGGCTTCACCTGCTGCTGCTTATATCAACGGCGTAAATATCCCCGTAGATGGGGGAAGGACCGGATCTATGTAAATAAAAAAGCCCTGATCGCTGGACCAGGGCTTAAAATATCTTTCTCAAAAGCGCTTAAACAGCTGCCTCTTCCTGCTTTAGTTTAGAGATCTTAAACGATTTACGCTCTTTGTGACCGCAGTATCCGCAGATATAGTATTTCATCAATTCACCTTCTTCCATAGCGGTAGCAGGTTGAATTACTTCTTCACGGTCTACTTTAAGTGTTTGGTAGTTACACTCAGAGCATTGTAGTGCGTGAAGTCTACCATTATACTTTTCGATTTTGGTATATCCCGAATCTTCATCGATCCAAACATCGTAATCCACTGAAAAGGCATCTTCTTCAGCCTGCATTCCTTTGTCCAGATAAACATCTTCTTCTTCTTCACTCAGAAGTTTCATCTTCTTGCCATCAGGAGACATCCTGGGTGTATACCGAAGTTTTTTGAGTCGTTTTTCGATATAGAATGGGTAGTAAAACTTCAGGATATTTTGCACGATCACAGAAATGATCAATGCAAGCATCACACTCATAAATAACACTACAAAAAACCAGAGCCAGGTTCTACCCTCACTCAGGGTATTTACATAAAGCGTTGCACCAACCAGGACGAGCAAAAAACCATACCACAACAGGTTGATCTCATGCATATTGATATAATCATATCTTGCCTTGTAATCACTGGTTGTCAAAAGTTTTACATAATGCCCAAGCAATATCAGAACGCCAACACCAGCAATGACATATGAAATCCATTGCCCATAGGTGTTCCAGGCATTTAGCAAACTTGGTGAAATTGGATCAGTCATAGCAGTTATTTAGATTAAGTAGGGTTACAGCTTATACAAAAATGTTATAAATTTTTAAAAACTCCATCATAACCACACGGAATTCGATGCATTTTGATATTTTATCGAAGACATCTAAAATATTAAATTTTTACATCATATTCAAGACCTGTCGCTTTTAATAAGGAAGTTACAACCTTATTCCTGTTTTGAGGGTCTTGCTCGTGGTATGTTGTTGTTTTTTTGATCTTTTAAGTAAAATTATTCCACAACAATATCCAATTATTCCAAATATTTATTAGAATAATTTAAATATTATGCAACTTTGTGTGCAATAAACGTTAAAAACTTAAAAGAAACACTAATTGAATCCTATTGTAAAATCATGAAAAAATTTATTAAGAACCTATCCCTATTAGCTTTTGTTGCTTCCCTTGGTTTCATGATGTCATGTAATGAAGATGAAGAAACCTTTGATGCGCCAATTCTAACCATTGAAAGCACTCAGCTTGACTCAGAGTTTTCATTTGAAGGAACACCAGGCACTCCACTTAGTTATACAGTTGTTGTTGCTTCAGAAGCTGGTTTCAATACACTTTACGGAGGTGGTGCTGTAATTGCTACTAAAGATCCGGGTACTACTCCTACTTCTTTTGAATTCCCTGTTTCAGTAGAAATCCCTGCTACAGTAGGTACATATACTACAGAATATTATGCTATTGATGAAGCAGGTCAGGAAAGCAATAGGATAACTGTAACCGTTGAAGTTGTAAAGGGAATTGTAACACATACACAGACATTACTTGGTGGACAGTCTAACAGCCAGGCAAACAGCTTTTACAATGCAGTTGATGATGAAACATACAATTATGCAACGACCAGAGATGAGAAGTCAGCAAGTGTAGACTTCCTGTTCTTCTATGGTAACACAAACTTATATACGATTGCAGCGATCGATGATGCAGATGCAAACACTGCATTTTCCGCTGCTCTGCAAAGTGAAAATGCTTTAGGTTCCTCAATTATTGAAACTCGCAATGCTACAAGGTTTAAAGTTTTGGAGACCACTGCAGCTGAGTTTGACGCGATTGAGACAGATGCGGCTTTATTAAATATCTATGGTGAAGTTGCTGCAGAAGCTACTAAAGTTAATGGACTTGATGCTGGTGATGTATTTGCCTTTTTGCTGGCTGAAGGAAGATCTAGTAAAGTTGGATTAGTAAAAGTTCTATCTGTGTCTGGAACATCCGGAACGGATAGAGCAATCACTATTCAGGTGAAAATTCAAGAATAAGCTTTATATTTATTCACGAAAACCCCGCCCAACAGCGGGGTTTTTTGTTTACTGGCTACTTCATTTAATTTCGCTCAATCAATTTGAAAACCATGATCAAAAACATTCTCATCCTCTCAATCATACTGCTTGCTGCTTGTAGTGCACCAAAAGAGACCCAACCTGACATTTCCTCAATGACAGATGAGGAAATCAGAGCCTATGCTGATGAGCTGGCTCATAAATACATCATCGTAGATGGACATGTGGACCTGCCATACCGGATGGAAGTAGCTGGATTTATGCTTAAAAAGACAGTTGAGGATGTTTCCGTGGAAACAAAAGGAAACTTCGACTATCCCAAAGCCAAAAAAGGCGGTCTGGATGCCCNTTTTATGTCAATCTACATCCCTTCTTCCTACTATTTCAACGGGGGTGCCAAAGAGTTTGCCGATAGTCTCATTGACATGACTAACCAGGTAGCCATGACCTATCCGGATAAGTTTGCTCAAGCCTTCACGCCGGCAGATATACAATCTAACTTTGAGAAAGGTCTGATCTCCCTTCCTTTGGGGATGGAAAACGGCGCACCTATTGGCGATGATTTGGCCAACGTCAAATACTTTTTTGATCGGGGAATCCGGTACATCACACTTACGCATTCCAAAGACAATCAAATTGCGGATTCCTCCTATGATACTACCTACACCTGGAATGGTATTTCACCGTTCGGTGAGCAAGTTGTGGCAGAAATGAACAGGCTGGGGATCATGGTAGATGTCTCTCACATCACCGACAGTGCTTTTTATGATGCGCTGGCACTTTCCAAAGCTCCGGTGATCGCCTCACATTCATCATGCAGGTACTATACTCCGGGATTTCACCGCAACATGACGGATCAGATGATCAAGGATCTGGCAGCCAATGGGGGTGTGATCCATATCAACTTTGGCTCCACCTTCCTGTCTGAGGAGTCCAGAAGCAAAGATGCTGTGCTTGAGGAGCGTCTGATCAACTACAAGGTGGAGAATAACCTGAGTGAGGATGATACCGCCTATACTGCATATTACAATGCAGTTGCCGAAGAGATTGGCTACTTCGAAGACGTAAAGATGGCCGCAACACACATTGATCATGTAGTGAAGCTAGCCGGCATAGATTATGTGGGCTTTGGATCTGACTTTGACGGTGTGGGCAACAGCCTGCCAATGGGACTTAAAGATGTTTCCATGTTCCCCAATGTGATCTACGAGCTGCTCAAAATGGGATATACTGCTGAAGACATAGAGAAGATTTGCTACAAGAACACATTCCGCGTCTGGAATGAGGTTATTGAGAAAGCTAAGGAATTGCAGGGGGCTTAATTGCCCTTCAATGAATTGATAAACTGAGCCCAGGCAAAAGGATTTAATAGATTGTTTTGAGGGCGCATATATCTGTTTTGGATAGACTGTGCCTGCTGATCCATGAAATACCTGTGATTAGCTCCAGGGCTGGCTGGCAGATTTTTATAAGCTTCGCGCATATATTGTTGAGCTAACCACGCTTCAATGTTGTTGATATCTTCCTGGTTGGGAAGCTGAACCGCGAGTACTGCTTCTTTAAACATAGCCTCTGATGGATAGGGAAATACCTCTACTTCTTCGAGGAAGGCGATGTCCTCACTCATGGTAATGATCACTTTGAGGCTTTGATCTTTTTCATGTTTCGGAACGACAAATGACTCACGCTGAAAACCTACTGCACTAAAAACAATACTGTCTCCTTCCAGCACAGGCATAGAGAAGAAACCGTATGGATTGGTGGTGGTACCACGTCCAACTTTAGGTACATAGACGTGAACTCCGGGGATAATCGATACAGAATCAGGGCCAAAAATCACTCCGGTAAACTGGATAACTTTTTTCTCCTGATCCTGAGCAGCTAAACCCAGTGTAAAGAGAATTAGGGTGCTATATAGAAGTATCTTTCTCAACATGGCTCCAAGTATGTATACTATGTCAAAGCCTCAAATGTTTTAGAAAATCAAACCTACATCTAAATCGGGCCATAAACCAGCATAACAACAAAAATTAACATTTACCTGTCAAATAGAACATTGCTTTGACTAACTTGGTGATTGAGCACCCAGCTAGCTAAATGAGAATAAAAAATTTCAGTCTTACCTATGGATCGCAGATCTTCAAATCCTTTGCCGACGAGGCACGGGTTCGTATCATCCATCTGCTTTACAAGAACGAGGAATTGTCAATATCAGACCTTGAGCGAATCCTTGATTTTACCCAGACCAAGACGTCGAGGCACATCAGCTATTTGCGTAATGCATCCCTGGTAAATGCCACAAAAAAGGACCAGTGGGTGTTCTATAGCATAAAAGACGAAGTATATGACATCATTAGCCAGATATTTGAGTTTTTGCATAAGGATGTCACATTGCAAAAAGATCAGGAAACATACCAGATCATGAATTCAAATCGTGAGCTGGCAGTTAACAGGTTGGAAGAAAAAGGCTACAGGGATTGAAATTCACACATATTTTTTTTGATCTGGACCACACCTTGTGGGACTATGACTTTAATGCCAGAAAAGTGCTTTTGGAGATGTATGATCAGTTCCGATTAGCGGACAATTCAAATACTTCACAGGAAGGGTTTTTGAGATTATTCTTTAAAGTCAACGCTGCATTGTGGCACCGATATAATATGGCTGTCATCAGTCGTGATGAAATCCGGAATGATCGATTTCATATGATCATGAAGCAGTGTCAGGGCAATGTGGCTCTGGCCGATGATTTGAGTGATTACTTTCTACATCATTGTCCTCGACAGCCGAAAATCATTGATGGTGCGGATCAGATATTAGATTATCTAACGGATAAGTATAAGATCTACATCATTACCAATGGGTTCGACGATGTGCAGTGGATCAAACTAAAATCCTCCGGATTGGGTAAATACGTACATGATATGTACACTTCCGAGACGATAGGATTTAGAAAGCCGGCACCGGAAATATTTGAATATGCATTATCTGAAACAAAAGCGGTAGCTGATTTGTCAATTATGATAGGAGATAATCCATCCACCGATATTGATGGTGCTAACAAAGCAGGTTTGTTTTCCGTTTTATTTGATCCCTCCGGCAAGGTAGACTCCAAAGCCGGTGCGAGGATCACGCATTTCGAGGAACTGAAACGTTTGCTGTAAGGGCCCCATTGAAATGTGTAATTTTGAAATTCAATAAACACACAGAGACACATGCCAAAAGGGAGATATTTCATACCGGAACCAACCAACGAACCCGTATTCAGCTATGCACCTGGTACTTCTGAGCGGGAGCAGCTGAAACAAGCCTTGAAGGAGGCCAGGGAAACTACCCTGGATATTCCCATGTATATTGGTGGAGAACTGGTGAAAACAGGTAAGAAGATCAAGATGTCACCTCCTCATGACCACCAGCATGTTCTGGGACATTTTCATGAAGGGGACCGATCTCATGTTGAGCAGGCAATCCGTGCTGCCACAGATGCCAAACGAGCCTGGGCAGCCTTGCCCTGGGAGCAGCGAGCAAGCATTTTTCTCAAAGCAGCAGACCTGATCGCCGGACCGTATCGATACAAGATGAATGCGGCTACGATGCTGGCTCAATCCAAGAATCCATTCCAATCAGAGATAGATGCCGTTTGCGAGCTGATAGATTTCCTGAGGTTTAATGCAAAATTTATGGAGCAGATCTATGAGGATCAGCCCATTTCTGCTCCGGGTATTTGGAACCGCGTGGAGTACAGACCACTTGAGGGTTTTGTTTTTGCGATCACGCCCTTCAACTTTACATCAATTGCAGCGAATTTGCCGGCTTCGCCAGCCATGATGGGTAACACCGTAATCTGGAAACCTAATTATACCCAGGTGTACTCTGCGGCATTAATAATGGACATCTTTAAAGAAGCCGGACTTCCTGATGGGGTCATCAACCTCGTGTATGTGGATGGGCCTGAAGCCGGCGACGTGATATTCAATCACCCGGATTTTGCAGGTCTTCACTTTACCGGAAGCACTGGAGTATTCAGACATCTGTGGAAGACCATTGGAGAAAACATCGGTAAGTACAAATCATACCCCAGGATAGTCGGTGAGACAGGAGGAAAAGATTTTGTCATTGCGCACTCCTCTGCAAATGCCAAGGAACTTGCCACAGCCCTGGTGCGTGGAGCATTTGAATTTCAGGGACAAAAATGCAGTGCTGCTTCGCGGGCATACATCCCCTCCAACCTGTGGGGTGATGTGAAAAAATATATAATGGATGATCTGAAAGACATGAAAATGGGTCCTCCAGAAGACTTTAGCAACTTCTTCAATGCAGTGATTGAAAAGAAAGCCTTTGATAAAATCAGCGGATACATAGACCAGGCTAAAAAGGATAACAAGGCTGAAATTATTGCTGGTGGCAAGTACGATGATTCCAAAGGTTATTTTATAGAGCCTACAGTAATCGTTACCAAAGACCCAATGTATACAACCATGCAGGAAGAAATATTCGGTCCTGTACTAACCATTTATGTATACCCTGAAGAAGACTTTGAAGATGCCCTGAAATTGGTGGATGAAACATCTCCATATGCATTGACCGGAGCTATTTTTTCGAGGGATCGATATGCCATTGATTTTGCTACAAAACGATTAGTAAATGCCGCGGGGAATTTCTATATAAACGATAAGCCAACAGGTGCAGTGGTAGGACAACAACCTTTCGGTGGGGCTCGTGCCTCTGGGACAAATGATAAGGCTGGCTCAATGATGAATTTGCTTCGCTGGGTGAGTGCCCGCACCATTAAGGAGACCTTTTCACCCCCAATAGATTACAGATATCCCTTTCTGAGCTGATCAAATTACTAAAGAAGACTCAGTTTAGTTATCTTTGATATTGCTTTTCCTTGTAAAAGCAAGTTGGATTATTTATAGGAAATATTGAAAATTATAAATTTAATATCTCTTATTTCTATTAAATTCAAGTTTGAAAGAACGACATCCAAAATAGATTGACCGCTAAACAAATGAGACTCACTAAGTTATTATTTCTGCTAACCTTTCTCATGTTCATGGGAGTTCAATCCCGAAGCCAGTCGTGGGAGGTACTTTTCGAGAAGCCGGAGAAGATGTACACCAAGGGGAAATACCATAAGGTAGCCAGTAAGCTTAAGAAATTCAGGAAGAAGACCATACCTAAGGTCTATTCAAATGACTCATCCATGTATGCCCTGGCGAATATCATGGAAGCAAGAGCCCTGGAAGCTCAACATGACTACCCAGCCATGAACTCTTTAGTGAAAAAGGCCACCAGGCAATTGGATCAGACCAAAGCCAATAATGGATTTGCATATTCCATTGGAATGCTAAAACTCGTGGACCTGTACAATGACTATGGAAGTTATCGTACTGCTGATAGCCTGTTGACTCAGCTTAAGGATTATAAGGTTGCGTATGAAAGCAGTGAGGTTCTGAAGAAGGAAATTGAGATCAGGGAGGTAATTACTGATATTTATAATGGTTTTTACCTGGAGTCTGAGCCACGGATTCAGGACCTTGTCAAGACCTGGCAGCCACTGATGAACCAGGGATACCTGGGTGAGAAAGTGGATAACCTGGACCAGATCTATCGTAATGAATTGTTGGCTCGGCTGTACGTAGCTGAGATCAACCTGGCGACATGGAGAGGGGAGTACTCGAAAGCATTTGAATTGCACGATAAGCACAAAAGCTTCTTCAATAAAATGAGCAGTACCAGCCCTGCATACTTTAAATACAGGCTGGCTGAGATTGAGATCACTTTTGAGACCGGGGATCTGAATAAGGCAAGAAGGCTCAACTCCAACTATACCTATGGAAAGCTAATTGGTAAGTACAAGGAGATAGGAATAGAGAATGATATCAAAATAGAAGCCAGGGTAGGGAAGCCAGACAATGCCAAGTCAGCAGTGTTGCAACTGAGTAAGTACGCCGGTAAAATAAGAATGAACAAGAAGTTTGAAAACTTCAAGAGGAGCTATTATGAAGCATTCATCAAAATACATGAGAATGACCTGAGAGGAGGTCTGCTGGAAATTGGAAAAATCGATAATGAAACCCCTAACACAGTTGTTCCTTTAGATCATTCTCTGAGGACTGATCTGGCAGAGTTCACTATCAACACTTCTATTGATTCCAGGAAATTTATCTATCAGCGATCAGCAGAGGATTATTATATCAAATTGGGGAGAAGGATCAATGCCCGGTATGTGGATGGTTCGTTATTCAACAAGCTGTATCAGGTATCGCTTGCAGGTTATTATCTGAATTATACAGAAACACCTAATAAGGCTTACGAGATCTTTGATCAAGAACCTGAAGAAATGGTTTTCGAGCAGCTCAAGGCAACACAATGGAGGTTCGCAAAAGCAGTCACAGACATGACTGAATATTTGGTCCTTGAGGGAGATTACCTATATGGAGTGGACCTACTCCAGGAAGTGGTTGACGGGATGAGGGCCAACGAATATACAGACCAAACCAAACTGGGTGATAAGATGGTTTCCCTGGCCAGAATGCAAACCTATGCCGGAGACTATAAGACTGCTGAGATCAATACTGATGAGGCGTTGAAATTGATCAGAAGGGATGGCGAAAAGCGATCTTATGAATATGTGAATGCACTCAATTCAGCCGCTTTGATTTATGGTACAATGGGGATTTACAATAAAGCTGAGAGACTCTTGAGTAAAGGTGAATCGATCTCAAGTAAGCTGATCGGTGGTGATCGTGAAATCCGGCTTCAGTCTATCGAAGATCTTGCATTTCTCTATACGCGGATAGGAAACTACTCTGAAACAGAGGTTTTACTCAAAGAAGTGATCGAAGCCAGGAAAAAGATCTACGGAGCAAACAGTAGAAAACTGATCAAGGCCTATAACGCCCTAGGTGAGTTGTATATGATCCGGGGGGAGTATCCGGAAGCTGAAAAGAATATCCGCACATCGCTTGATATCTGTAAGACTGTGTATGGGGAAAACAGCCTGATCTATGCCAATAATCTGGTTGCTCTGGTTGACTTCTATAAGGAGATTGGAAACTATCAGGCAGGCTTGCAGCAACTGGATAATATCTTTAAGATTCGAACTCAGAAATTACAACAAGGACATATCTTGTTTAGCGAGGTGTATCGTGATTACGGGTTGTTGCATTATCACCTGGGATCGAACCTCAATAGAGTCGAGCAGTATTTCCAGCAGGCTCGTGAGATTGTTCAAACTACATTTGATCAGAATCACCCTTCCTATGCAGAAGCTATTAAGAACCTTGGATTTCTATATGCCGAGCGTGGTGAATATGACCGAGCACTTCCATTGCTGACACAGGCTGATGAGATCTGGACCAATGCACTAGGTAATAAAAACAGAAGTTCCGGTGAGGTAGCTCGACTAAAAGGAGATATATATACGGATCAGGAAAAATTTGAACTCGCTGAAACTGAATATGAGAAATCATCCAAATATTTCAGGAAGATCTTCAGTAAACAACACCCTGATTATTTGAATGCTCTGAGTAAACTGGCCCAGGTGTATTACATTAATGGTGAGCTGGATAAGGTAGAGTCGATATTGAGCGAAACAACATTGGCGTACCTTGAGTATACAAGGATCTATTTCCCTACTCTAAGTGAAGAGGAAAAAGCCAATTTTTGGGCGAAAATCAAGAAGGACTTTGAATTCTATAATACTGTAGCCGTAGACTTTCAATATAATAAGCCCAAATACCTGGAGAACATGTATGACTTTGCTCTGGCTACAAAGAGCTTATTGTTAAATTCTTCCATCAAAACCCGAAATGCTATTCTCAATAGCGGGGATACGACATTGATCTCGTTGTTTGAGGAGTGGCTGGAGCAAAAAGAATTTCTTACAAGCACACTTTCGAGGTCAGATGAAGAGCTGGTCGAGGATGGGATCAATATCAATGATATTAAAGATGATATTTCCAGATTGGAAAAAGAGTTAAGTGAAAAGTCAACGGATTTTGCCCAGACATTTGAGAATGAAGTTTATTCCTGGAACGATGTCAGGAAAGTATTGAAAGACAACGAAGCGGCAGTTGAAATCATCCGTTATCGTCAGTTTGATAAGGAATTTAATGAAGAAAAGGTAAGGTATGCAGCTTTGATTGTTACCGCTGAAACAAAGAAGAATCCTACATTGGTTTTACTGGAGAATGGTAACGACCTGGAGAATAAGTTTTTCACCTTGCAAAGGAATAGTGTCAAATTTAAGTTGGAGGACAAGCTATCTTACCTGAATTACTGGAGGCCAATAGCAACTGCCATTGGTAACAAAGATGTGGTTTATGTTTCTCCGGATGGTATTTACAACCAGATTAACATTGAAGCACTGATGATGGATGATGGGAATTTTGTGATTGACAAACAAAATATACGGATTGTAAATAGCACCAAGGCGCTACCTATTAACAGAAGTAAGGAAGCGAAGAAAGCCCAGAAAAATACTCAGACAGAGTTGAATGCTATGCTTTTTGGAAATCCTGAGTACTATACCAATGATAAAGAGGCGGTAAGTGAAGCTACTGGTCCCAATAAAAAAGTCATTCCACAATTACCAGGTACAGAGCGAGAGGTTACCATCATATCAGATCTGTTGAAAAATCAGGGCTGGAAAGCCAATACTTACATTGGAACCGAAGCTTCTGAGGAGGCTATTAAGAAAGCAGATAACTATAAGTTATTGCACATCGCCACACATGGATTCTTTGATGAGGAGGAAAAAAAGGTCACAGATCGGTTTTCATTATTTGAAGAGGATAATCCACTTGAAAGGTCAGGTCTATTGGCCAAAGGTGGCGGGGATGTATTATTGGAAGCCTCAGACAAGAATTACAACATGAATGATGGGATTCTGACTGCTTATGAAGCGATGAACCTCAATTTTGACAATACGGAACTTATCGTTTTGAGTGCTTGTGAAACCGGACGTGGAGAGATCAAACAAGGTGAAGGAGTATTTGGTTTGCAACGTTCTTTTCTGGTTGCAGGAGCCGATGCCATGATCATGAGTTTGTTCCAGGTGTCAGATGAAGTTACAGAAAAGCTCATGACAGAATTCTATAAAAACTGGATCGAGCAGAAGAAAGAGAAAAGAGAGGCATTCAACCTGGCACAAAAAGCAGTCAAAGCTGAGTTTAAAGATCCTATATATTGGGGAGCCTTTATCATGATTGCTAAAAGCTAATGTTCGTGTATTTAAGATGACCCGATTATTCAGTCTGATTCTATTATGTATTTGTCTTAGTGCCCAGGGTCAGGGACACAAAATACAGTTTAAAGTTTCAGGACTGCCGGATAGCGTGATTACGATCGGGTATCATATGGGTACTCAGAAATATGCACTGGATACGCTGCAGGTTAGGGATGGATCTTTTGTAATAGAGGGAGCAGATCCATTAAAGCCCGGGTTATACTTCACGTATGCTCCTACATATTACTTTGAGTTCATTGTAAAAGAGCAACAGTTTTCTATAGAATCAGTGTATGGTAAAGGTTACGAGCATGTCAATGTGTTTGGGTCTGAGGAGAATGAGATCTTCAAAGGATTCCAAATCACCATGACAGATTTGCGTAAGCAGCAAATTGAGCTTCAGAATCAATTGAATGCATCACCAGCTGATTCTCTGCCACTTCAAAAAAAACTACAGGAAATAGGGGATATGATCACCAGTTTTCGATCTGGAATTATTGAGGAGTATCCGAATACTTTTTTAAGTGCATTTCTGAGTTTGATGGGAGAACCTACGGTGCCTGAATTTACAGAGATTGGAGACTCCCAGGATCGGCAGGTTAAGCAATACAGGTACTACAGGGCTCATTATTTTGATGAAGTGCAGCTTGGGAATGAAGCACTGATCAGGACTCCTTTGCTGCAACCCAAGGTGATGAAATATTTTGACCAGATAATACCACAGCATCCGGACACTATCAACGTGGAAATTGATAAGCTTTTTGCCGGGATCGGTGATAGTGATGAATTGTTTAGATACTGGTTGGTCTCATTATACAACAAGTACCAGGGAACCAAGATCAT
>JAHCMM010000211.1 GCA_019192515.1 Cyclobacteriaceae bacterium SS2 | reverse complement strand
GGAAGAGATCATATCAGATTCACCATCTGCCAGGCTGCTGGTAAGTCATGATACTGTACTCTTTGATACGTTACTTACTCAAAAACTTAGCATCACCAAGCGCTTCAGGATCTACAATCCATCAGAAAATGCCGTTCGAATCGACCGAATTCGACTTGGTCTGGGCAATCAATCCTCATACAGAATCATTGCCAATGGTAAAGAAGGGCCCGAAATCTCTAACGAAGTGCTAAGTGGTGGGGATAGCCTGCTCGTACTGGTAGACAGCGAGATCGACCCCAACGACCAGGACCTCCCCTACCTGGTGAAAGATTCTGTGGTTATTGACTGGAATACCAATAGCATCCATGTGAAGTTGGTCGCCTGGGGGCAGGACGCCTATTATATTAATTCAGCGATGTTATGTGACACCACTTTCAGGGGCACGAGACCGTTTGTGATCTATGATTCTTTGCTTGTGGCTCCTGAGTGTACTTTGAGAATAGAAAAAGGAGTGAGAATGCTGTTCAACAACAATGCTGCCCTGCATGTGGCCGGTACACTTATAGTAGAGGGAGAGCAGGATGCATCGGTGACCTTCAGAAATAGCCGGTTTGATGAAAATTACCTGGAAGCGCCCGGCCAGTGGGGCGACCCTCAAATCGGTGCGGGGATCATTTTTTATCCCCAAAGTCAGGGCAACAATTTGTCCTATTGCATCATCGAGAATGCAGCTTCAGGCATCTACATGGGTATCCCGGACGATGACCAGGACTTTGATCTGCAAATAAATAACACGACAATCCGACATATGACCCGGTACGGAATAATCGCATTCACTTCAGATCTGAAAGTGGAAAATTCCCTGATCTACAATTGCGGATCATCACTCATCGCCAACCTGGCCGGCGGTAATTATCAGTACACTCACTGCACCATGACCAATTATCCCAACTTTTTTATCTCAGAAGACCCTGCAGTTATTTTTTCAGATAATATTGAAACGGGTAGTGACCCCATTACTGCTCCATTGAATGTGTCGCTGATCAATAACATCATCTGGGGATCTGGTGATGAAGAACTACTGGTAAATGGAGCCGGCGGAGAAGAAATCGTTTTGACGCTGACTTCGAATATCATTAGATCTGAAGAAACTATACCTGACAACTTTACTTCCACAGACAGTAACTTCCCTGAATTCGAAAATCCTTTGTCTTTTAACTACTTCATCGACTCGACATCTTTCGCAATTGACCGTGGAATAGATGCCGGGATTGTGACAGACCTGAGAGGCAAAACCAGGGATTCCTTTCCGGACATTGGTGCTTATGAGTATATTGAAGAATGAGTATATCTCAGCATAAAATATCGTTACGTCCTTACCCACGTGGGTTCCATTTGATCAACCGCGACATATTGGATGCCATTCCTGATGTGCGCAAGATCAAAGCTGGCCTTTGTCACATTTTCATACAGCACACTTCCGCATCGCTCACGATAAATGAAAATGCAGATCCTACCGTAAGAAAAGATTTTGAATCCCACTTCAATAAAATGGTACCGGAGAATGCTCCCTATTACCTGCACAACTACGAAGGTCCGGATGATATGCCCGCCCATATCAAAGCCTCTTTATTAGGTCCATCCGTTTCTATCCCTATAACCGATGGCCATTTTAACCTGGGTATCTGGCAGGGAATTTATTTGTGTGAGCACAGAGATCATGGAGGGTCGAGAAATCTTCTGATCACGCTCATTGCAGATTAAGCGTTTACTTCTATTTTTTTATTCCCGGATGTAACCTTCTCCTATTCCCAAAGTAACTTAATTGAATTTACCACCTGGGTTGAGTTCATTTAAGCACATTAGGTGCCCGAAATGCTCCATTCAGGCAAGATTAATTCTCACGTGAAATTCGATTGATATTGGAAACAAGCGATGAGCAGCTCATGTCAGCTGTGAAAAAGGGAGACCTTGAAAAATTGGGGATTCTGTATGACCGGTACAACAAACGGATCTACAACTATTTTATCCGATGTACCAGTGATGTCAGCGATAGCGGGGATCTGACCCAGAATACTTTCATCCGTGTGATGAAATACCGTGGTTCTTACCAGAAGGACAAGCGTTTTGAGACCTGGATCTTTCAAATCGCAAGAAACCTGGTAAAAGATCACTTTAAGAAACTGAAAGTGGTGCATTCCCGGATGGAAACAAATGATCACATCCCGGATATGGTGCATGAAACGGATGATGGGCAGGACAGGGAAAACAGGCTTTACCAAGCCATAGACAGGTTGCCGGATGACAAACGGGAGCTGATTGTCATGAGCAAATTCCAGGGCCTGAAGTATGAGCAGATTGCAGAGATGAGAGCTACTTCCGTTTCAGCCATCAAAGTGCAGGTCCATCGGATCATCAAGAATTTGAGAGAGATATATTTTGAACAATTAGAAGCTTAAGTGCTAAAAAAGTACACTAATGAAACATATCAGTGAGGAAAAGATGATTGATTACCTGGAAACAGGTAAGATCTCTAAGGCGGACGAAACACACCTTTCTTCCTGTAAGGATTGCCAAAATCTCCGTCAGGAGCTCCAGGAAATGCTGAGACTGATGGCCGAATCCCCCCAGGAGGAGACTCCGGAACACATTCGGTGGTCAATTGATGCCGCTATCAAAGAAGAAAAGGGGAACTCGGGCAACGGCTCTCATCTTGGATGGCTTCAAATTGCCGCTTCCATTGCCATCCTGCTGATTGGGTACTGGCTTGGGAAATCAAACAGCGGCAATGAGCAACAGATTGCTGAATTGCAAAACCAGGTTCAGGAGCTCAGGGAAGTCACGCTTACAAGTGCATTGCGTACACATTCTGCCAGCGAACGGATCCTGGCTGTGAATCAAATTGGAGAAACCCCTATAAAATCCAGCGACAGGCTCATCAAAACTTTGATTGAGACAGTGAATACTGACGAAAGCTCGAATGTGAGGTATGAGGCCATCCAGGCACTGGAAAAATTCTCAGGCAATAAACTGGTAAGGGATGAGCTGGTGCAATCACTTGAGCTACAGGATGACCCGCTGATCCAGATTGCTTTGATAAGGCTACTGGTGGATGCCAAAGAAAAATCAGCAGTAGAATCACTGAAGAAAATGCTGGAAAGCGATCAGGTGATCCCTGAGGTGAAACAACAAGCCGAGACAGCCATTAAAATTTTAATATAACAAAGGACTAAACAACAAGAATAATGAGACTAAGTATTATCGCAACGCTTCTGGTAATTACGATCGGGGGACTTCATGCACAGGAGATCAAGGAGATCAAAAAACACGTAGTCAAGCCAAAAGGCACCCTTTCGGAGACACGTCTTGTGCTGACTGGCTTTAGAGCTGATATACTGATAGAGGGAACCAATGGAAGTGACATTGAGATCTCAACCAGTGATTTTGAGGAAAAACCGGAACGAGCAGACGGATTAAGATCTTTATCGGATATGGCTATGGAAAATACATCCATTGGGCTAAATGTAGAGCAAAAGGGCAGCGAGATTATAGTAATGCCTGCCTCTCGGAGATCTCAGGATGGAGAATATATCTTTAAAGTCCCAAAATCTGTAAAAGTAAAGATGGCAGACAATTCGTTTCTTTCGAACGATATTGAAGTAAGAGGCATGAGCAATGAAGTGGAATTAAATTGCCATAGTGGGGACATTATAATCGACAACGTCACAGGACCAATAGTAGCCAAAACTATCTCAGGGGACATTGAAATCAAGTTTTCTTCCCTCAATCAAAAGCTGCCGAGCTCCATCAACACAATAAGTGGAGATATAGACATTACACTTGCCTCCTCAGATAAGGGATCATTCTCCATCAGTTCCATTTCAGGAGAGGTCTTTACAGATTTGGATCTAAAAGTCAAAAAAACAGGAGAAAGTGTTACCGACATTGATGTCGATATCCAGGTAGATGTAAATGGAGAAGTCCAAAGAGCTATGAGGGAAACTGAACGGGCCATGAAGGAGCAGGAAAGAGCTATGAAAGAAATGGAAAGGGAGGCTACTAAACACTCAGCAAATGCGCACCCAGTGGTAGCTCCTGTTCCTCCACAGGTTCCTTTCCACTTCAATTGGGCTACACCCAGTGGGATCGGATCGAAATTCCAGGCTGAGCTCAATGGTGGTGGAGTCAATTTTGATATCAGCAGTATCAGTGGAGATGTTTACCTGAGAAAAAGCAAATAAAAATGAAAGGACTTTGGATCATCTTATGTGGATTGGGTTGCCTCACTGGGGTAGCCCAGACCACATACCAGGAAAAGGCGGACATCACCACACAAAACCAGGTGAACGTAGACTTCCCATTTACGGATGAAATTGTGATCAAAATCTGGGATAAAAAAGAAGCTTTCATTGAAGCCAGGGTCACCATCAACGAAGGAGAAGATGACGCCATGTTTGCTATTGAAAAAAGTGTGACTTCTTCCACTATAGAATTTTTGATGGACAAGGACCAATGGAAAGGAAATGAGAAAAAACGCGACTGTTGGACATCAGAAATCTTTATCACCATTTATCTGCCTGCATCGATGGGAGTCAGCGCCAAAACCATCAGTGGCGACATCATCACCCATTATTTTGATCAGCCTCTGGAGCTAAAAACCATTTCGGGAAACATTGATTTGACCATAGAATCCAATAAAGGTCTGGATTTCAGGGCCAAAACCATTTCCGGAGATGTATATTCAGACCTGGAAATCACCTACCCTCAGGGAAAAGACGGATTGAGAAAATTTGTTGGTATGGACGTGGATGGACGCATACGTCAGGGAGGCAAAAAATCTAGCTTTGAGACTATCAGCGGAAGTGTTTTTCTTCGCAAAGGTTAGCTTTAACATGTTGATTTTCAGCCGACTCTCAAAATATTAAATCTTCTCCGTGCTTGATCTGCATTCTTTTTTTTGGTAACTTATGTGAGACCAAAAAGTGATGACCATGAATGTAATTACAAAAATTGAGCACTGGGGGGATTCCCACAGACTCGGCTGGTTTGTGATCTTTCGCATTGCCCTGGGTGTTTTTATCACTTATAAAGGCATTCATTTCGTGAATAACCTCGACCAGCTTCGTGAAATGTCTATGAACCTGGCTTATATGTCGGC
>JAHCMM010000022.1 GCA_019192515.1 Cyclobacteriaceae bacterium SS2 | reverse complement strand
GTCAGAATCAGGGAAAGCGGAGGAGTAGGATCTCAAATGAGCTTCTCCATTAACGGATTTAGAGGCAATCAGGTACGGATATTCATTGATGGTATACCCATGGACAACCTGGGCTCATCTTTTCAATTGAATAACATCCCTGTGGGTATGGCCGAAAGGATAGAAGTGTATAAAGGGGTTGTTCCTATCAGCCTTGGTGCCGATGCACTGGGGGGAGCCGTAAACATCATAACCAATACCTACACCAAAAATCACCTGGATGTCTCCTATTCCTACGGTTCATTCAACACCCACCGTAGTATTGTCAATGCCATTTTTGTGGCTCCAAAATCCGGATTTACTGTTCAGCTTAACGCTTTTCAGAATTATTCAGACAACAGTTACAAAATGAGAGGCATTGATGTTGCCGACATCAATACAGGTGCTTATTTCAGAGATCAGACGGTAGAACGTTTTCATGATACTTATCACAACGAAACAGCCATTGTCAATGTCGGGTTGGTCAACAAACCCTTTGCTGATCAATTGCTTATTGGTGCGACTCTTGGACAAAAGTATATGGAGATACAGACCGGAGCGCGTGCTGCAGCAGTTTTTGGAAGTTGGTACCGTAGGGGAAAAATCATGATGCCCAGCATCAAATACATCAAGTATGACCTTTTCACCAAAGGGTTGAATGTCAGGTTTAATGCCAACTACAATGCCGGGTATGAACAAAACATTGACATTCAAAATCGGAGATACAATTGGTTTGGGCAATACAAACAATATGACGTTCCTGGTGGGGAAAGCTCCTATTCACTTTACAAATACAAGGATAATGTAGGTCTTGCCATCGCCAACATAGAGTATAGATTCGGAGAAGGAAACACCCTGGCTTTAACAAGTACCTTGAATTCCTTTAATCGTGTGGGTAGAAATGAGCTCAATCCGGAGGATGATGAAGATAAAGAGCCTAGAGAAAACCTGAAAAACATCCTTGGCCTGGGTTACACCTTTGAAAAAAATGGATGGAGTGCCTCGGTCTTTGCAAAAGAATATTTTCAGCAGAACAAGTTTACCCAGGTAACAGAATTAAGCGGGGGGTACAATCAATACGAGTACAACGATGTAACAAATTCATTCAACAGCCTGGGATATGGTGCAGCAGTGAGCTGGTTCGTATATGACAATCTCCAGCTAAAAGCCTCCTATGAATCCAGCTATCGACTACCTGAATCAAATGAATTGTTTGGTGATGTGATCAATCTGGAAGGAAACATTGACTTGAAGCCTGAAAACAGTGATAACTATAACCTGGGTACGAGCCTGTGGATTTACCCCAACAAGGATAACCGATTCAACTTCAACTTAAGCGGATTTTATCGGCATGCAAGAAATTTCATCCGGCCCCTACTCAGCCCCAATCAGGTAAGACTTGTAATGTGCAACCTTGGTAGCGTGACCAATATGGGTCTGGACGGAGAGGTCCGGTATCAGCACAATGAAACATTGAGTGCCGGGTTCAACTTTTCATACCAGAATTTGCGAAACAACACCCAATTCGAGCCGGGGAAAACTGTAGAAAGTCCGGTGTATCGCGATCGAATCCCCAATGAACCCTACTTATTTGGTAATGGTAATGCCTCCTATGGTTTCAGGGATCTCTGGCAAAAAGGTCATCGCCTGAATGTAGAATACAATGCCCGGTTTATCCACGCCTTTTACCTGTACTGGCCAAGCCAGGGAAATAGAAAAGACAAGTTTGATATACCCATGCAGCTATCCCATGACCTGACACTGACTTACATATTAAACGAAAAGATTCAGTTTACTGCTGAATGCAGAAACCTGACTGATGCCATTCTCTATGACAATTTTAGTCTGCAAAAACCGGGAAGAAGCTTCACAGGAAAGATCAGATATAACATTTTTTAAATTTCAAATACAATGACTAATATGAAACGTTTTACTAACAAGGGCAACTTAGGTTTGTTGTTCACACTACTTTTTGGCATCCTACTTCTGGGAAGTTGTAATGATGGAGATGGAAATGACCCGGATCCGGATGGAAATGCTACTGGAAAATTTATCATAACGGCAAATCCTGTAGCCTCGGAAGGGGTAGCTGATTACCTGCTTACTGCAGAAGATCTTACTACCGGTAGCATTTCTACTCAAGGTAATGGAATAGAGCAAGATGGTACCTACAGATACTATGTCACCAGCAATAATAAGTTTTTTAGCATGCTTTATGGTCAGGGAAATCCAGGGGCTGTCACAACTTATGAACTGAATGCCGATGGAGAGTTAGAGTTGCTTTCAGATTTTCAATCTGAAACGGTACGTGCTTTTGCTCCGGTAGCTGACGATATTCTTACCATCAAAATCACTCCAAATTCCTATAATCCGTTCGTTTATTGGTATCGTATCAGCACAAACTCATTGACGATCGTGAATGAGGGTCAGATCAATGTGAAAGAACTGGCTGGCAAAGAAAATGGTGAACTGGCATTCTTTTCCTGGATTACCCCAAGAACTGATAAAGTATATCTGCCATATTTTACCATAGCAGGTACAACTGAAGGTGGATGGGCAACCGAATACCCTGACGAGGCGAATATTGCAGTGTATTCTTATCCAGAAATGGAGTACATAAAGACCATATCAGATGACCGGACAAGTTTCATTGGCAGATATTTTACTACCGGCCTCACTTTTGATGAGTTAGGGGATGCTTATGCGTTTTCGTCTGCAGTCCCTATGAATGCTAACTGGGAAATTATTCCAACATTACCCTCCGCGGTAACCAGAATTTCAGCTGGAACAGACGAATTTGACGAATATTACTTCAACCTGGAAGAAGCTACAGACGGCTATGTCATTGATTCCCACGTTTATGCCGGAAACGGAAAGTTTTTGGGCGTGATGCAAAAAAAGGCTGAAATGACAACAGCCTGGGGTGGTGGGAAAGAATATGCCATCATAGATGTATACAACAAAAGTGTTACCTGGGTGACTGGCATTCCTGAGCCTTCTGCAATCACCACTTTTACGACAGGATATAACAATTTTGTTTCCGAAGACGGCAGTACGATCTATGCAGGTATCAATACCGATACAGGAAGCAATGTCTACGTGATTGATGTGGCAACAGCTACAGCCACTAAAGGTCTTGAAGTCGAGGGTGGTCAAATAACCGCGATTAAGTATCTGGAACCTGCTTCAGGAGAATAAACTTCGTAAGTCAAAATAAAATCAAATCTGCATGAACATGGATTTTACTTATGTAGTCCAGGTCATGCAGATTTCTTCTCTTAGAAACTCTTAATTCAAAACTCCAATGAAAACCCTCGTTACATTTATTTTCCTGCTCATGAACATTAGCCTGTTCGCTCATGCTCTTAGAATTGAAACCAATCCAACCGGCAAATTGGGAGTAGCACAGGAAGTAAAGATCTATTACAGTGAGTATGCAGTCGGTCAAAATGAAGAATTCAAAGACTGGTACTCTGATGTGACAAAGTTTAAATTGTATGTGCTAGCACCTGGAGGCGAGAAAACCGAACTTCCTACATCAGAAGGTGACAATTTCAGAAAAGCCACATTTACACCCAATGAAAGGGGCACCTATACACTTTACATTGGCCATAGTTCCAAAGACCTGAGTAGCGGCTGGCTCTACCAGTTCAATACAGCAGCTACTGTGTCAATTGGTGAGAAAGTCTCGCCTTCATTAGTGAAAGAAGGAAACGAGCTACAAATTGTGCTTGATCCGAGTGGCACTAAGCTATCAGGAATGGTGTATTTTAAAGGCACTCCCCTACCTAATGCGAATGTAGAAGTCGTTGCTCCTTCATTATGGAGTAAAGGATTCAAAACCGATAGTGAAGGTAGGTTTGAAATTCCTTCTCAGGGCAAGGGTAAGTACTTTCTGGAAGCCACTCATGTTGAAAACACTAATGGTGAACATTACGGAAATGTGTATGAGCACATATGGCGTTGTGCCACCCAGATAGCGATATTAAGTAAATAATATGCAATTCCCGCTCGTATATCGAATGGGAATTCAAACACACTTAAAGACGGTTGGTCTGTTTAATGTCAGATTCCATCCGTCTTATTTTTTCTTTAAGATATGGGCAACCTGTTTTTTCCAGAGCCCTGGAAAGAATTTGTGACTTCAGATGAGGGTTATTATTTAGCTGATTGATCAGATCCAACAAAAAATGATCATATGATTTGATATCAGTCATTTCAAGTTACTGTTTAGAATTTGATGCGCTTCAAACAGAAGATCTGCTTCTTTCAGTAGATGTCTTAATGATACTGCGTCACCTTTGCTCAGACACAGCCCTACCGGTGAACCTGAACTTCTCAATATCGCCTGGTTCTCCTTCAGGAACTGATAGTGAAAATCTCTTTCATCAAGGTTATCCAGCAAGGAGATGAACAACCGAAGTTCAGGGTGGGTGAATGAAGTACAAAAGCACTTAAATACCAACGAAAGGTTATGACAATGTTGGCACAAGGTTACCTGTGAGTCGGCTGATTCAGCTAAAATGATATGGTTATTGATGGAACACATGCGCATTAGTGCCTCATGAAATCGTGACCATTGCCACGATTTCCGAGGACTTATGTGTCTGAAGAGGGCCGTAATGTTTTAACCTAAATACACTAAAGGAAACCACTCCTTAGATTGCTCATTAGGCCTCTTTCAAACGTTATTTATATTCGTTCTAAATAAGAACAAACTTAGTAGGTAATGGTAAAGAAGGAAACAGCTATTTCTAGGGATTTTGCTCACTAATCCTAGGGATTTAGTCCGGCTGTTCTTTCTGATTGAAGTTTTATAAATTGGGAAAGAAAGCAGTAAAAATTATGTTGAAAGCGCTGGTTTTGATTGGTGGATCTAGCTCCAGAATGGGGAGCGACAAGTTTCTCATGGATATAAATGGTAAGCCACAGTATTTGCATTTATACCATATGATCTCTGATTTAGGAATTCCGACCTTTATTTCCTGCACAACAGATCAAACCAACAAAATACGTAAAGATATCCCCTTGCTTATTGACGAATTCAAATCGATTGGGCCTATCGGAGGCCTGGCTACTGCCATAAAGCATGACCCTGATACCGACTGGTTGGTGGTGGCCTGTGATCTCATTAATCTGCAACCGACTACCATTCAGGAAGTGATCGGACAAAACAAGGGTAAGGGTATCGTTACCTTTCAAAAAAAGGAATCAGCATTTCCCGAGACCACCATCACGATTTATTGTACTGATGTTTTTGAGACTGTGGAAAATGCTGTCAGTCAGGGAAAAAACAGTTTACAGGGTATATTGAAATCTTCAAACGTTCACAAGATCGTACCCACGAGCCCCTCGCATTTGAAAAATGCCAATACAAGGGCAGACTTACATTAATTGCATTTTCTTATAACCGTCCTTTTTCCCTCCGCAGGTAGGACAAACGTAGTCTTCTGGTAAATCCCGAAATGAGGTCTTAGGACCAATTCCCGCATCAATATCCCCTACTTCCGAGTCATAAACCGTTTGACAATGGATGCACTGGTAAATATCTTTTTGCAGATTATCCTTGATAATCCTGGCCTTAGGAGAGGTTGCAGGCTCATCTTTTACATTCTCAAAATACATGCGGCTCAGCTCCACAATCAATGATGCCATGACGGTTTTGGGAATGTTGTCGGCATACACCATATAATCTGTAAGATTGGGATTAAAGTCTTTGCTATAAAGAATGTTGTATGACTCCACTCCATCTTCCGTACCGGCTTCTTCTATTACTACGGAAGTAAAAGGTGTGTATTCGGATTTGGTCTTGATCGAAAAAGTCAAACCCGTTGTGCTGATATCCAGCTTGTCCAGCTCTCTTACCAGGTAAAGCTTGAGATCCATGGCATCCTGATCCAACGCTGGAAGATGCCAGTTGAGCTCCAGTGCCGAATGCCGAAGATTCATCCCAAATTTTCCCATCAGCTTTTCCCAGCCGAATAGATCCTTCTCGAAAATGCCTTTGATGATAAAAGACTTCCATGGAGTGAGCGACACTTTACCAACTTCCGTCGCAATACATTGCTCCATAATGGCTTTAAGAATGGATGTCCTGTATTTGTTGTCTCTCCAGTATAAACCAAGCCAATATTTCCCATCTGGCAGTCTGTTCAGACCTTCATAATATGGAAAATGGGTTTCCGGAAGTACAAGGTCTTCGGTGACCGGCATAGTGTTCATTTTCACATTATGTTCAAGATATCTCTGGATATCACTGTAATCCCAGTCTGTTTCTTTGATATCATGTTCCTCCAATGCAAAAGCAAGCTTCGACAGATCTTCGGTATATACCAGCATGGGGAACTGCCATGGGGCATTCTGGATATGCTGAAACCTCAGATATACAAACCAGTAGTTTTCCTGATTGGAAGCAATGAAATTGATCTGACCAGTAAAAAGCGGTACCAGACTTTGAGAAGGATCCACTATATTGATCCTAAGCTTGGGTCTGTAGGTGAAACTGTCTAAAACATAATGATAGATATGCGACGCCAACCAATGTTTCCCATTCAAAATATCCTGTGCCACATAGGAGCTCAGAATATTGTGATAATGAAATGTATTGATTTCATAATCCGTCCTGATGGAGCGAAAGGTCTCGTCAAGAATTTCCTTGCTCTTCTCTTTGGCAGGGAACAAAATATCCTGTCTGGAACCAAAATGTACGTGCTCTGCTCCCAGTTTTTCTGCCACTAGCAAAATCTTTAGGAAGTCACCTGGAGAAATGATTCCACCTTTTACGAAAATGCGTACGAGATCTTTAACCTGTATATTCTTCACCACTATTCAAAAGTAAGGTTTATTGGGATATCTGAGCCAGAGATCTGTCGATTAGCCGTTTCACTTCTGACTTACAACTGCCGCATCCCAGCCCGGCACCAGTTGCCTGGCAGAGTTCGTTCAAGCTGCTCACTCCCTTTTCAATGCATTCAGTCAGATTACCCTCCCCCACATTATTACATGAACAAACCAGCTTGCCGATCACGGGTTCCGGAGGATTTCCGGACCTCAACAGCATCATTCTCTTCTCTGAAAGCTCCGTTCGGCTCTCAATCAACTCTTTATATTCAGCAAACTCAGCCTTATCACCCAGCAAAATAGTACCGACCAAACGATCCTCGTGAACGATACACTTCTTGTAATATAGTGCTTCCCGATCCAGAAATGTGATTTCATTGTAGTTTTTGCCGTTGACTGGGATTTCAGATAGCCCTACTGAGCAGAGATCCAGGCTTGGGAACTTCAGAATGTTCATCGGAGAGGTTCCCTGGTAATGGCTTGTTGGGTCACCAGCTAGGTAGCGGGCACACACATCTGCTTGCTGTTCAGCAGCAGCGGTGATTCCGTTTAATTTCTTGTTGTGTTCAGCAATTTCCCCCAGAGCAAAGATTGCCGGATCACTCGTTTGTAGATAGTCATTAACAACCACTCCTCTACCGCTGTCAAGTCCACAATCCACCGCAAGCTGGGTGTTTGGTCTCGTTCCAATGGCATAGACAACCGCGTTTACTACCAGCTGATGTCCTCCCTTAAGCGTAACGAGCAGCAGTTTCTCTTCGTTTTCTTCAACGCTTACCACCTCGCTGTTTGTAAGCACCTGAACACCCAGATCTTCCACGTATTCTCTTAGCATTGAGCTGGCCATGGGATCCAGCTGACGTTCCATCAGGCGGGAGCCCAATTGAATAATTGTGGGCCTTACCTCCATCTCTGTAAGCGCAGATGCCAACTCAAGACCTAGGAGTCCACCCCCAACGACCATCACATGACTACCAGGGCATATCTTCTGCTTTAGATCATCTGCATTTTGCCTGTCACGCATGGTGAATACACCGGGAAGGTGCATAGGTGCATTTGGCGGCACAAATGCTCTGCTACCAGTAGCCATGATCACAACATCGTATTGGTGTGATTCGCCCTTGCTATCAATCACACACTTATTTTCCCTGTCAATCCGATCAATAGGGTTGCTCGGATGTAGCTTCAGATCTAGAGATTTGAGTTCTTCCTCAGTATATTTTACCAGGTCCGGCCATTGCTTGGTCTCATTCACATAATCAGGTAGTAATACCCTGTTGTAGAATGGCCATGGTTCTTTGCTAAACACATGGATCTCATCCTCTCTGTTGAAGTCGCGATAGGTATTTACAAATCGGTACGCTGCCGCTCCTGCACCTATGACTACTATCTTTCTTTTCTCATAAACCACTCGCTCTACCTGAACAGCCGCATATTTAAAACCAGGCTGTTTAGATTTTGGATCTACCGAATCATCCGTGAGGTTATTGGCACGTGACAAGTCTGAATTCAGTTTTTTACCCCAGTGCATAGGGAGAAAAACTACACCTTCTTTGATCCCATCAGTGATCTTTGTCGAAAGCTGAACATCTCCTCTGACGTTAAAAATCTTCACCGGATCACCATCTTTAAGTCCCCGTGCCTTTGCATCATTGGGATGGATCTCCAGGAATGGACGCTCTATATGCTTATTGAGTTTAGCTACTTTACCCGTTTTGGTCATTGTATGCCACTGATCCCTGATCCGACCTGTGGTTAGGATCAAAGGAAAATCAGGAGAAATCGATTCATGTGGGTTGGATGGTCCCGAGGTATGGATATTTGCCCGCTCATCCGGAGTCAAAAACTTACCATCCTGAAAGAGTCTTGGAGTGCCTTCATGGTCCTCTGTTGGGACTGGCCATTGGATAGAGGTCTTCGATTGGATCTTCTCATATGACAACCCTGAGATATCTATCGGAGTGCCTTTGGTTAGCTGAGCATATTCAGCATATACTTCAGCTGCACTGTTGAAGTCAAAACCGTGGAATCCCATTGCTTTGGCAAAACGCATCAGGATCTCCATATCGGGAAGGGCTTCTCCCGGAGGATCGATTACTTTTGACAGATGGGTAATACGTCGTTCTGAATTTGTCATCGTGCCCTCCTTTTCCAGCCAGCCTGCTGCAGGAAGGATTAGATCAGCGTATTTTGCTGTATCGCTTTTCTTCGAAATATCCTGAACAATGACGAATTTGGCTGCTTTGAGCGCTTCGTCCACCAACCGTGCATTGGGCATGCTCACGGATGGATTGGTACAAATGATCCAGATGGCTTTCATCTTGCCCGACTTCAAAGATTCAAACATCTCTGTGGCAGTCAGACCAGGTTTTTCCTGTATTTTCTCTACTCCCCAGAAGTCAGCAACCTCTTTTCTGTGGACCGGATTAGCCAGGTTCTTATGAGCAGCCAGTAAGTTTGATAGTCCTCCTACTTCTCTGCCTCCCATGGCATTAGGTTGGCCGGTGAGGGAGAAAGGACCACTTCCGGGTTTTCCAATCTGCCCAGTGATCAGGTGAAGGTCTATAAGCGCCAGGTTTTGATTTACACCGGATGTGCTTTGATTAAGCCCCATAGCCCACATGGTGATAAACCCTTTAGAAGCGCCGATGGTTCGGGCAGCTTCTACAATGTCATCTATGGATACTTTACATATTGCAGCATACTCCCGGAGTGATTTGGATCTAACCTCTTTCACATAATCATTAAAGCCGTTAGTATGTGCCTGGATAAATTCTTCGTTGATCAATCCCTCATCAATGAGATATCTCCCGATGGCGTGAAACAGCATCTGATCAGTGCCAGGCTGTACCTGTAGATGGAGATCTGCGAGTGAGCAGGAGTCCGTGACTCTAGGGTCTGCTACGATGATCTTTACATTAGGATTTTCTGCTTTGTGCTTTTCTATCCTCCTGAAAAGGATCGGATGACACCAGGCGGGGTTTGCACCCGTAATAAAGATACAGTCGGATAGCTCAATATCTTCATAAGAAATCGGCACGGCATCATCACCCAGGGTTTCCTTGTACCCCACCACTGCAGAGCTCATACACAGCCTGCTATTGGTGTCAATATTATTGGTACCCAAAAATCCCTTGACCAGTTTATTGGCCAGATAATACTCCTCCGTCAGGCATTGCCCGGATACATACAACCCTACACTGTCTGGTCCGTGATTGGCAATAAAAGTCTTAAAAATGGCCGAAGCCCTATTGATGGCCGTATCCCAGTCAACTTGTTCTCTTGGATGATGTCTACTCCAACGCATCTGAGGATGCTTAAACCGGTCACTATTGTCCATCACAGTGTAGTGCAGATTCATTCCCTTGCTGCAAAGCATCCCTTTGTTTACAGGGTGCTCCTCATCTCCTTTGACCTGGATTCTGCCCTTCTTGTCACGG
>JAHCMM010000210.1 GCA_019192515.1 Cyclobacteriaceae bacterium SS2 | reverse complement strand
CTTAAATCCGCATTGGCTACATCCCAGCCTTTAAAGTCTCTGACGGCCCGGTCAAAATTTCCATAATTGATCCTTGGGTTGATGTTCCAGATCCCAAAACCACCTCCCAGCACCTTAAAGGAGACCGCTTTTGATTTCACCCCCAATGAAAGCTGAAGTGGCACCAGCGTGGCAAAACCAGGACCCATCAGGGGCTTTTCACTTTTAAAAGGAAGATCATCAATGGGAAGTCCCGGAACGGTGTAAAGCGTGAATCCTGTTTCCACACCAACCAGACCGAAGTCCAGCCCAACTCCACGAAGCGAAAAGGGACTTACAGGTGCAGAAAGATATCCGTTAGTAGGGAAGAGGTACGAAAAAGAAACACCCTGGCTTTGGCTATTTGATGCGCTTAATAAAATGATGATAAGGATGAGTAATGATTTGACTGATCTGGTCATGAGCATGATTTAAGTTTGCTCAAAGTAAACCATTCGAAGGCTAGATATCAATTCACCAGCTCAATCCTTAGTCCCACACCCTTGATCTCTCTTTCACTCACCCATGATACCTTTGTGTGAATGGTTACATCATTGTGTAGTGCTCCTCTGATCTGTTCGGCCACCTCTTTATTCAGATACCCTATCTGCTGCCCGTTCTTGGTGAGGACTCTTACAGCGTTTTGGTCATAAGGATTTTTCGGCTCTGGTTCAAGGACCAGAAGATCATCTTCTTTCACGCTATTGGAGATGATGGTTTGCCTCGCTGATCCATCCGCATTCAGATGTGAGACACCTACCACTTTGGTATCGATGACATATGCTGAAGGGATCTTGATGATTTTGGCCATGAAGAATAAATTAAATTGAATTCAGAATAGGATCAAAATTATTTTTTCTAGAAATAACATGATTGGAATTACATCCCCTCAGGGTTAGATTAAATAGACTGATTAGGTTCCTGCAATCCTTTCATCCCTTCGGGATTTTAGCTGAATCTCATGAAATCTCAGATTGAAAATATCGGGGAAGTTTGGGTTTATTTCCGTCCATTCTCAATGGTTTGAGAGTAAAAAAAATACCCTGACGATATTCGCCAGGGTACTGATATATATTGAGTTTTATGATATTACATCATGCCGCCCATTCCACCACCTGGCATTCCACCACCTGGCATTGCAGGAGCTTCTGCTTCAGGGTGGTCAGCTACTACAGCTTCGGTTGTTAATAGAAGTGATGCAATAGATGCAGCATTTTCCAGTGCCAACCTTGTCACTTTAGTAGGGTCGATGATACCAGCTTTGAACATGTTTACATATTCTCCGGTAGCAGCATTGTAACCGTAATCATCTTTTCCGTTGATCACTTCGTTTACAACAACAGATGCTTCACCACCAGCGTTTTCAACGATAGTTCTCAAAGGAGACTGGATAGCCTGGTGAATGATTTTCACACCAGTATTTTGGTCAAGGTTTTCAAGCTTCAAGCCATCAAGAGACTTCATAGCTCTGATCAACGCAACACCACCACCAGCGATGATTCCTTCCTGTACAGCAGCTCTTGTTGCATGTAGGGCATCATCTACTCTGTCTTTCTTCTCTTTCATTTCTACTTCAGTAGCAGCACCGATGTAAAGGATCGCTACACCACCAGAAAGCTTAGCAAGTCTTTCCTGTAGTTTTTCTCTGTCGTAGTCAGAAGTAGTGTTTTCGATTTGTTGTTTGATCTGGTTTACTCGTCCCTGGATCTCTTTTTTGTCACCAGCACCGTTTACAATAGTAGTATTGTCTTTGTCGATGTTGATTTTTTCTGCTGATCCAAGAGAATCAAGAGTTGCATTTTCAAGTTTGTATCCTCTTTCTTCTGAGATTACAGTACCACCTGTCAATACAGCGATATCTTCCAACATTGCTTTTCTTCTGTCACCAAAGCCAGGAGCTTTAACAGCAGCAATTTTCAAAGATCCTCTGATTTTGTTTACTACCAAAGTAGCTAAAGCTTCACCTTCTACATCTTCAGCAATGATCAAAAGAGGTTTTCCAGTCTGAGCAGTAGCCTCAAGAACAGGAAGAAGCTCTTTCATGTTAGAGATCTTCTTGTCGTAGATCAGGATGTAAGGATTCTCCAACTCAGCTTCCATCTTCTCAGTGTTGGTCACAAAGTAAGGAGAAAGGTATCCTCTGTCGAATTGCATACCTTCTACAGTTTTTACTTCTGTTTCAGTACCTTTTGCTTCTTCTACAGTGATTACACCATCTTTTCCAACTTTGTCCATTGCATCAGCAATCATCTGACCGATTTCCTGGTCGTTGTTTGCAGATACAGCAGCTACCTGAGAGATTTCCTCAGAAGTGTTGATGGTTTTAGATTGTTTTTTCAGGTTTTCAACTACAGCTGCAACCGCTTTGTCGATACCTCTCTTAAGGTCCATTGGGTTAGCACCAGCTGCTACGTTTTTAATACCATGACTGAAGATGGATTGAGTTAAAACTGTAGCAGTAGTAGTTCCGTCTCCTGCGTCATCAGCAGTTTTAGAAGCTACTTCTTTTACCAGCTGAGCACCCATGTTTTCGATAGGCTCTTTCAGCTCGATTTCTTTAGCTACAGAAACACCATCTTTAGTGACTGAAGGTGCACCGAATTTCTTGTCTAATATTACGTTTCTTCCTTTAGGTCCTAATGTAACNTTTACTGCATCAGCAAGTACATCCACACCTTTCTTCAGGCTATCCCTTGCGTCGGTATCAAAAAATATATCTTTAGCCATTTTTGTTAATTTTTAAATTTTGGGTTTTACTTAAATAATTCCGTAAATGTCAGCTTCCTTCATAATCAGGTATTCTGTACCATCGATTGTGATCTCTGTACCTGAGTATTTTCCATAAAGTACCTGGTCTCCAACTTTTACGTTAAGTGGTTCGTCTTTCTTACCAGTACCAACAGCTACAATCGCACCTTTTTGAGGTTTCTCTTTCGCTGTGTCAGGAATGATAATTCCTGAGGCAGTTTTCTCTTCAGCTGCAGCCGGCTCAACCAGAACCCTGTCGGCTAGTGGTTTGAAATTTAATTTTGACATGTGTTTAATCGTTTATTTGGTTAAGTTCTTAATCTAAACTTGAAAATGTTCAACGGATGACTTTATAACACTTTGTATGCCAGTCCTGAAAAGCGGCCATTTTGTGGTGTTTTTGACAGGAAAGCCTGACAAAATATCAGTATCTCTTTTTTTAGACTGACACCCCTGACAGTTTGCCATTTTAAAAAATGATGATTATTTTAAGATTTGATTTAATTATATACGGATATGAATGAATTGAAGCATGATTGGTTGACAGATGGAATTATCGATTATGAGTTTAAGAAATACATTCTGTTAGCCTACCTCAAAACCATCAAAGAGAAGTTTGATCAGACTGAGCTCTATCCTTTTCTTTCGGATCTGGTTTTTCACTATAAAAATCTTTTACAGGTCAAAGCCAATAAGGAGCTTATCTATGAGTCTTTTCCAAAATCCATCACCAAAGCAGATTTTCGTAAGTTGAAATTTAGCTACAAGAAGCTGGTGTATGATGGAGAGGTAATGGGTGAGATAGAGGATATTATCTCTTTTGCTATCCCTAAAATGGAGCAGCGCATCAAGGAAGGTAAAGAGCTGTATGAGTTTGTAGAAGATAACCTGGAGCTTAGCCCCATTGGCCTGATTCCTATCTACAAAGAAGAAGGGTATCTACTCCTGAACCAGGATGCAGCCAGTGATGTCAAAATATTCAGGTATCAGCTGAAGATGTTTGAAAAAGCTGATGAAAGCTACAGGGCAATCAGTACGGAGTATCTCGGTCAGGAGATGCATTCCATCTCCCGTACATTTGAAAGCATCAAGCTGGACCTGGTAAAAAAATATACTTATTTACCCAACCCGGCTACGTACCTGGTTGTGAGTAAGCTTAGCTTTCCAATTCCACAGACTGTATTGCCCATAGCCAAAAGGCTTCTGGTGCGGCACCTATCTGTGGCAGCTTAAAAGAGAAGTGTTTTACTGTGCTGAATCTGTAGATTCTATCTGAAGCTCTTCTCCAAGGCCTTCGATGGCGTTTTCAGCAGACCCGTCGGTAGGCTGGAAGGACGGGGGAGGTAAAGCAGATTGATCTCTGGCGTTCTCCAGGTTAGGACTGGTAGGTCCTCCTGTGTTTTGTGCGTCAGCAAGGAAGAAGTTTGTGGATAGGGTAAGTACAAGTAAAGCAATCGCAAATCCCCAGGTGAGTCGCTCCAGCAAGTCTCCGGTTTTCTTTACACCCATGATCTGAGAGGTTCCACCTCCACCAAATTGACTGGATAGCCCTCCTCCTTTAGGATTTTGCGCCAATACTACCAGTACCAGCAAAAGAGCAACTAAAATGATGATTCCAACAATTAATGCGTACATCCCTACTTGATTTTTTTAATTCTGCCCGCAAAGTAAGCTTTTTTTTCAGGGAATCTCAACATCAGGGAATTGTATATTTTTATTGCCTTATCTTTTTTTCCCTGATTGAGAAAAATTTCCGCCAGGTATTCGGTTCCAATGTCTTCCGGGAGGGAGGTGCTTTCCGCAGCTAAATCGCTCTGCTCTCCCGAATCGGCAGCTGGCTTGAAGGACGGATTATTCTTGATGAACTGATCGATCAATTCATGCTGGTTGACCCCGTCATGATCGTCTTTCTTACTTGATTCAGTGGTTTTGGACGATTTGGAAGCCCTGGAGGTGCTTTTCTTGGCGCTTGTTTTTGGCGAAGCTTTTCGGGTGCTGGCCTTGGTAGTCGTTTTTTTGGCAGTAGATGATTTGGTAGCGCTGGTCTTTGGCTTGGTAGATTTTGTTGTTGTCTTTTTAGCTATAGTTTTTTTTGTAGAAGTAGTCTTCTTTTCTGTAGTAGCCTTGGCTTTGGAAGCGGTAGTACTTTTAGTACTGGTGGTCTTGCTTGTAGGTTTGGCTTTAGGGGCAGCAGCTGATGATTCGGTAGTCTTCTTTGGTTCCGTCTGGGTTTTTGGACTAACCTCTTCAGTTTTTTTGGTGGCCTTCTTTACAGCCTTTTCTACAGCTTCTTCTTCCTCAATCTTTCTGGACACCTCGATATACCGCGCACGAGATTTTTCAAGCTCCTTCATATCCTTTTGGAGGCTATAGATCAATTGATCAATGGAGGATGATCCGGAGGAATCATCAACCTGGGTAGGCTCAGAAACAGATGGAGTCGCAGGTGGTGTCGGAATAGGCGAAGGCACCTGGCTGGCTGGTTTTTCAGCTGGCCTGGTAGCTGGTCTCGGCTTTTCCTCGATTGGCGTTGGTTTCGCTGCAACAGGTTTTTCGACCCTGGTGCCATCTCCCGCCAGAAATTGCTTGAGAAGGATCCGATTGGTAGAGTAGATGGCAGCAGAAGCTGTTTTACGCCCAGCTACTTTTGATTTCAATAGCCGATGGCCTTTGGCCTCCAACACTCTTGCGGCCTGGAAATACGGATTCTCAGCCACCATATCATCCAACTCCTGAAGGTTGATTTCCTTCAGATCCCCAGGATTGTTGAGTAACTCAATGAATTTCTGCTTATTCAAAGTTTTTTCGCTTGAGTGAAGTATCTAAATTAAAAAAAATTACCAATTCGCTACTGAAGCATTAAAGATATCAAAAATAATCTGATCAAAGATTTCCTCCACGAATTGCTGTTCATTGGATGATAAATCGGTCCTGTTTTGATCAAAATCCACAAAAAATGAGAATGTTCTTTCAAAATCAAACTCATCGTTTTTTGTATTAACGTAGCTGGCAAACACCTCAATAGTAACACGGGTTAAACTTGCGAAGTCACCCTGATTTTGATTTTGTGAAGCGGAAGCAGCTACAGGTGTTACCCGGTAATCCGAAATATAGCCCTCTATCTGCAGGTCTCCATTTTCATCAACGATGCTGAGGTTGGTGTTTTGCTGATAATAATCTTTGATCTTTTCAGTGAACGTCACACTCATCGTGGACGGACCCAGCGTGGCTTCATTGGGAAAGTTGAGGATGGAAATGGTTTTTATGTCCGCAGAGATGGAGGCTCCTGAAAACGTATAAATACCACAACCACTGGGGATCAGTGCCAGGATTAATGCTATGCTACTCACTATCAATCTCATACTGCTTGATTTTCCTGTAAAGAGTACGCTCAGAAATACCCAGATCCTGTGCGGCGTACTTTCTCTTGTTGTTATTCTTTTTCAACGCCATGATGATCATTTCCTTTTCCTTCTTTTCCAGCGACAATGAATCATCCTCTGTTTCATGAGTAATGTCTTCTATTTCCTCATCGGTGCTGTTGTCATTTTCTACAGGATTTATCACCAGCGGCTCATAATTATCATCTGCTATCTCCTGCTCACTCTTGGCAGGTAAAGTGCCGAGGTCATGGAATAAACGTTCATGACGTGATAAAATTTCAGTACGGGAGCGATCATCTTTCAGGATGTCATGGATGAGCTTTTTCATCTCTGTGACATCCTGGCGCATCTCAAACAGGATTTTGTAGAGGATATCCCTCTCCGAGAAATTGTCACTGTTTTTCGACTTTTCGAGGAGTGCGGGTAGATTTGATTCCGTTCGGGGAAGGTATTTAGCGAGGGTGTCTCTGCTCACTTCCCGCTCTATTTCCAGCACACTCATTTGTTCCACAAGGTTTTTCAACTGCCTGATGTTACCAGGAAAACGAAAGCTTTTTAGTAATTCCTTGGACTCATCGCTGAGTGAGAGGGGCTTAATGTGATAAGTGTCTGAAAAGTCAACAGCGAACTTTCTGAAAAGGAGGAGTACATCGTCTCCACGTTCGCGGAGTGCCGGAACCTTGATGGGCACAGTGTTGAGCCTGTAAAACAGGTCTTCTCTGAATTTCCCGGTTTTGACGCCTTCACTCAGGTCCACATTAGTGGCCGCAATTACCCGTACATCGGTCTTAATTACTTTAGAGGATCCTACCTTAATAAACTCACCGTTTTCCAATACCCGAAGCAGTCTGGCCTGGGTACTTACCGGCATTTCACCAATTTCGTCCAGGAAGATGGTGCCCCCGTCGGTCACTTCGAAGTAACCCTTCCTTGCCTCGTGAGCACCTGTAAAGGCACCTTTTTCGTGACCAAAAAGCTCTGAGTCTATCGTGCCTTCAGGGATGGCACCGCAGTTGATGGCAATGAACTGGCCATGCTTACGATGTGACAGACTGTGGATAATCTTGGAAAAAGACTCTTTTCCTGCTCCGCTTTCCCCGGAAATGAGCACACTCATGTCTGTCGGGGCTACCTGGATGGCTACCCTGATGGCATTGTTGAGCTGAGGTGAGTTTCCGATGATCTCAAACCGCTGTTTGACTGACTGTATTTCTGAATCTATGTGATAATTCATGCTTAAACGACCTCCCCGATAAGTGTAGCAGCTGTACACTCCTTCACTTTCACCTCTACGTACTGTCCTTTTTTGAAGTTGTTGTCATCAAAAACAATGACTTTATTGGCTGAATTTCGGCCTTGTAGTTGTGTCGCGGATTTTTTGCTTGGCCCTTCTATCAAAACTTTGAATGTCTTTCCAATATCCTGACGATTACGGGCGTGAGATATTTCCTGTTGTTTGGCAATGATTTCCTGAAGCCTTTTCTTTTTGACCTCCAGTGAAATGTCATCCTTATATTTTTTAGCTGCCAGGGTGCCCGGACGCTCAGAATAGTAGAACATATACGAGAAGTCGTATTGCACATAATCCATCAGGGAAAGTGTATCCCGGTGCTCTTCTTCTGTCTCCGAGCAAAATCCTGCGATCATATCTGAGCTGATCCCACATTCTTCACCCAAAATTGCCCTGATAGCGTCTACCCGGTTGATATACCATTCCCGATCGTATGTCCGATTCATCAGCTCCAAGACACGGGAGTTACCACTTTGAGCCGGGAGGTGGATGTAGTTGCAGATGTTTTCATATTGCTTCATGGTATGAAGCACTTCATCCGTAATGTCTTTAGGGTGAGAAGTAGAAAAGCGAACCCTAAGATCAGGATGTACCTGAGCCACCATCTCCAGGAGATTAGCAAAATTGACAATGCTGCCCGCACCTTCATTTTTCTCCAGCCTGGCTTTGTTATTTTCTTCTGGTGACCACTTATAAGAATCTACATTCTGTCCAAGCAATGTCACCTCTCTGTATCCATTGTTGAATAACTCCTGTGCCTCCGTAACGATTGAATGCGGGTCCCGGCTACGTTCCCGGCCACGGGTGAAGGGTACTACACAAAATGAACACATGTTGTCACATCCACGCATAATGGAGATGAAGGCAGTGACACCATTAGAGTTTAACCGGACAGGGGAGATGTCCGCATAAGTTTCTTCCCTGGAGAGGAAAGTATTGACACCCCGATCACCTTCTTCAGCTTTTCTGACGAGGTTTGGCAGGTCTCTGTATGCATCCGGTCCGGCAACGAGGTCTACGATCTTTTCTTCCTCCAGCAGCTTGGACTTTAGACGTTCGGCCATGCACCCCAGCACTCCCACAGTGATTTCCGGACGATCTTTTTTGATCTGGTTAAACTGCGTTAATCGTTTTCTGACGGTTTGCTCAGCTTTGTCCCGTATTGAGCAGGTGTTGAGCAAAATAACGTCTGCAGATTCAAAAGAGCTTGTCGTGTCGTAACCTTCTTTTTTGAGAATGGAGGTAACTATCTCACTGTCAGAGAAGTTCATTTGGCAACCATAGCTCTCAATGTATAGCTTTTTGGCGGCTGTGGCATTTCCTTCTTTAGAAATGCGGACCTCGCAATGCTCCTCTTTCTTCGTATTATCTAAAATTCCTATGTCTTCTATCAGCTCCATATTCGACGCAAAGATAACAGGATTCAAAAAAGGAATGACATTTTGTCAGTATATTTAGTATGCCGGAAAAAGTGGGGAATTACTCTTCTTTTTGGGCTTGCAGGCTAAAGCCGACGTTCACTGTATTGTAGATGAATTTATCTTTTGCTTTGTCTAATACCGAAGATTCGTCATCATATTTCACATTCCATTCAGTGCGGTCAATGTTAAATTTAGCCTCTGCAAAGATCTTATCGTTTCGGAACAAGATTGCTGCCGGAAATGTGATGCTTTTGGTGATACCACGCAGGGTTAAGTTGCCTGTTACGGAATGTGTGGGATTTTTTACCATAAACTCACTGAGAAGAGCAGGAGTATTTTCTGATGGATATTCATCTTTATCCGAAATTTCGACCATCGAATCATAAGGTACCAAAGCAATCAGCTCAAATTGAGCCCTGGGAAAGGAGTCTACAAGAAAAAAGTCTTCGGACATCAGGTGATTTTTGAGTTTGTCATAACTCTCAGAGTCTTTTTTGAGATCCTTAATATCCAGGGAAGGGAGGTCCATGATGATTTCACCTCCGATAATGCTTGATCCATCCACAGCGATATACCCTTCTTCTATACCAATTGTACCATTGTGTTGTTTTACAGGCCGGCTGCCAATCCAGGTCACCACCGAGCTGGAAGGATCTATAAAGTATTTAGTGCCCTTGTTTACGTCCTCTGTTTTTGTCAGAGGTTCACCTGCAAGAGCATCGGTACCTTTTGGGTTTTGCGTACAGCTAATAATTAATATCGAAAGAGATAGGATGAAAATATTTGTTTTGATCATTTGGTATTCGAAAGATTATTCAAAAACATTACCTTAACGAAGAATTAAACCCGAAATATGCATTAGATTTTCTATTACGTAGCTAAATTACTTCAAAATCAAGCACTTAACATGATATTCGCTCGTCACCATAGCGGTGCTATGCTTCCTCACGTAAGTACTTGATTTCATTGTACTTTAGCCCCTCATGAAGAAATCCTAATGCATAATCCGGGTTGAAACAACTTGTTAGGCAAACCTATATTTTTTCATGGCACTAATAAAACCGGTCAGGGGTATCACTCCAAAATTTGGAGAAGATTGTTGGTTCGCTGAAAATGCGACCATAGTAGGAGAAGTAGAGATGGGCGATCAATGTACTGTCTGGTTTAATGCTGTGGTGCGTGGAGATGTGCATTATATCAGAATTGGCAATAAAACCAACATCCAGGATAATGCGACCATTCACGGTACTTTTGAGAAAGCCCCCACGAATATTGGTAATGGAGTATCAATAGGCCATAATGCCATCGTGCACGGCTGTACACTGAAAGATGGAGTGCTGATAGGGATGGGAGCGATTGTAATGGATAATGCTGTGGTAGAGGAGGGGGCCATCGTTGCTGCCGGTGCGGTTGTACTACAAAATACCATCGTGGAAGCCAACACCATTTACGCGGGTGTTCCTGCAAAAAAAGTGAAAACGGTAGGTCCTGAAAACCGTGAAATGCAGTCTCGAATAGCCAATAACTACATCAAATATGCAGGCTGGTTTAAGTAATTGGGTCAAGGTAAAGCGAGCACCCAAAGGTGAATACAATCCCTTTTATGCAGGGTATATTTCACTTATCTCGGAAGAGGACGTAATTGGTTACATCATTGATCAGCATGAGCGGTTTATGGATTACCTAAGCAAGCTGGATCAGCAAGACCTTGGGTTTGCTTATGCTCCAGGAAAATGGTCCAAGGCACAGGTCATTGGCCATATCATTGATACGGAGCGCGTTATGGCTTATCGAGCGCTGTGTATAGCCAGAGGGGAGCAGGTTATGCTGCCAGGATTTGATCAGGATCAATATATGGCAGAATCCAGTTTCAATTCCAGAACGAAGGAGTCCCTCATTCGTGAGTTTGACTATGTGAGAAGAGGGAATATCGAAATGTTTTGTTCATGGGACGAGGAGCATGTTAAATATGTGGGGAACGCCAACGGCTCAGCTTGCTCGGTTGCTGCATTATTGAGCATCATTGCGGGTCATTTGGAGCATCATTTCAAAATGCTCAAAGAGAGGTATATTTGAAACAGGTAAATTAAATCGATCTTTTATGAATTTTCTTATTCGTACTTTACTCTCAAGCATCGCGGTCATCATCGTTTCATATCTGCTGCCGGGAGTAGTGGTAGAAGGTTTCTTTGTAGCCGTAATTGTCGCAGTACTATTGTCATTACTCAATATGACGGTGAAACCACTGCTGATCATACTGACCATCCCATTGACTGTATTTACGCTGGGATTGTTTCTACTGGTGNTCAATGCGTTGATCATTATGCTGGCTGATAGCGTGGTGCCTGGTTTTGAAGTAGAAGGTTTCTGGTGGGCGTTGCTGTTTAGTTTGTTGCTTTCACTTACCAATAGCTTATTGTCCGAACTGAGTGGAGCAGAGAAAAAATAAGTTTCTTTCAGAATACAGGAGACAGAAATCAGAAGTCAGGATTCAGCCTGATGATGCCTAAATAAGGTTGACCGGATTTAACACTCTGTATTTATCTAAATAACTTACTTTCATTCTGTTTTTAGAATAAGATCTATCCATAATCAATGCTTCAAATTGATCGGGACTGATGCTACCAATTGTACTATTCCGATACAGCATTATTTAATTAAAACCTGCGCAGGTTTTGGTTAAAACCCGCGCAGACTTTGATCAAAACCTGTGCAGGTTTCAGGTAAAACCCGCGCGGGTTTTAGGTAATATCTGCGCAGACTTCCGGGACCATTACAAAATCGACCTTTAAAGGCACTGAGAGGTGTTTTTATTCAAATCATATCTTTGTTTTTCCCTCCAAATTTCATGTTTCCTTGAAAACCTGATAGGATTATTCTAAGATTAACTTCTTTTGTTTTATCAGTCCCAAAGTTAACGATGCTGGTCCGCGACAGCCCTATTCGTTACCTACACTCTATCATTTGGTCTGTCAGGACAAGCCAGCCATGGAAAAAAAGTATAGAATGGTCTGATTGTCGTCCGATCTCTTTTAGAAATAGACCGGACACTGAGGGTCTTTCTTGTAGTTTCTCAGTTTCACTCTGTAGTTGACGAGGATTTCATGGGATCCTGTAGTGTTTTGCCCCAGGTCATTGGTGGCTGCGTCGTAAGCATAGCCAGCCCGTAAGTTTTCGTTCAGCACAAGCTGACCGATAAATACTACCTCTAATGAGTTTCTAACACTTAGTCCTACATAGGCAATATTGTCAAAGATTACGTTTCCGGTAAACTCGTAGGAAAGTCTGTTTTGCTCCTGAACCCTGATCAATACGGAAGGAGCCAGTTTCACAAGGCTTGATGCATGAAAGATCACTCCACCGGTTATATAATAGTACCTTGATTGTCTCGCATTGAATTGTTCTACAGCCTCTTCAATGGTATAGGTTTTATTTTCAAGGATGTAGGGAATAGAGATTCCAGCATACATATTCGGATTGGCCAGGTACAGACCTGTACCAAAATTCGGTGTCAGCCGATTGTTCGCTCCTGTCAACAAGGGATCATTCTGATCAAAAATGGTGAGCTTGGAGAAGTCGGTTTCACGTCTATCCAATCCCCCCTGTAATCCCATGGCCAGAATACCAATAGGGGTTTTGATCTTATAAGCATATTGGCCATACAGTGAAAAGGTCTCCGTAGCACCAATTTCGTCTCTAAAGGCTGATAATCCTATTCCCACCCGGTTGGAGTAGAAGGAAGAATGAGCCGTGAGTGCCTGGTGATTAGGAGCACCATCAATGTTTAGCCACTGCTTACGATGAACAGCAATGACAGAAAGGATGTTTAAGCTCCCGGCATAGGCCGGATTGAGCAAAAGTCCGTTAAAAGGGTAGGTAGAGGTCAGGGTTCGCTGCTGGGCATGTGTAACCATGCAGCACGCCAACAAGCATAACACTAAACTATACTTAAACACCTTCATACGTTGCTAATTTAACGAACTAACTCCAAATAACCCTGAATTCTAGGTCGAATTGTATTGTCTGTCAACTCTTCATCAGTTCCCCATTCCTGAGGTCCCTTTTCGATGATGTAGAAATACGTTCCGGCAGGTAGCTGTAACCCGCCTCTTCCTACATTGCTAAATCCGTCGAATCTGATGTCATTATTATTGTATGCGTCAGATTCCCACACTTTTGTTCCGTCCCTGTTAAAGATCTGAACGTTGTTATTAGGGAAATAGTCTATACAGTCAATGAAGAAGTAATCGTTGAGTCCGTCCGCATTGGCAGAAACCCCGTTGTAGATCTTCAATGCTGTCTCTATTCCGAATGTACCAAAGTACTCGCAATCATTGTCCAGAACGAACCTGACGGTCCATCTGCCTGGTTGTGCATTCACCAGCTTGATGTCGTTGGAGAAAACAGTACCATCAGGGGCAATCCAGTCGATTTGTTTGATCACTCCAAATTGAGAGAAGATCACTTCTGCCGTACCGGTAAACTGGTTGAAGGCTCCGTCTTCTGTTCTCAAACAAAGTGAGGTGGTCGTTGCAATTTCGAAAACCGGGTCTTCAATGGCATTGATGATCTCAACTGGCGTTCTCGGTGAAATACAACCGGTGGACAACCTCGTAGCTCTTACTTTGTAGTCTACCGAATCCAGGGTAAATATTTCATGTCCTGTAAACTGAACAGTGGTTGTATCTCCCGTTGCAAGAAACCATTCGAATCTGTAGCCTGTAATAGAACCACTAATAGAAGCTACGGCATGACCATTTGCGAAGATACAGTTGTCACGATCAGATACTACATTCACGTCAGGTGCAGGTACTGCGTCCGTGTCGTCGATAATATCGAATGTTACCAGGTTTTCACAACCCGTTCTTAAATCAGTAGACAATACTGAGTAAGTTCCGATATCCAGTGAATCTGCCCGGATTCCGGTAACGAATGGTGCCTGTCCGGCTGTATCAGCAGCTGTACCTACATACCACTCATAGCTAAACTCGAAAAGTTCTCTGGATGCTTCCAGGCTTGCAGGGTTGATCCTGGCTCTACCGTTTGGTAGAGAATCATAACAGATTGTAACATGGTTCTGGATCTCAACCTGGAATGGAGGTGGAAGCGTTCTGTCCTGGATTGTGACCAGGGTAGGATCTGAGGTACAGAATCCATCTGTAGCATCCACTACATATACTGTATAGTCTCCGTCTGGCAAGTCTGTGATCAATGTTCCAAAGTAATCAGGATTCGCAATATCAGGAACACCAGCTGTCTGATCACCATTGAACCAGTAGAACTGATAGTCAGTGATAGGCTTACCCAATGACTGTAGGTTTCTGATCGTAGCACTCACTTCACCATTAGGATTTGTACAATTGGTATTTGGCGAAGTGGAGATAACCAGCCTGATTGGATCCGGATAGTCATCAATGATATCAAATGTGGCACTTGACATACATCCTGTACTGTTATCTGTGGCATACAGTGTATATGCTCCTGCCGGGATATTGGATACCGTAGCATTGTTTGGTTCAACGATGTTGTTTGATGCGTCTCTCCACTCAAAGTTGAACAGCACATTATCCGTAGAACCGTTTATGGTAGCAGAAAGCTCACCATTAGGATTAGATGGATCACAATTAGTCTGATTTGCAAATGAAACCAGGTTTATTGTTGGATATGTCAGGTTATCCTCCAACTCTACCTCATAAAGGTTGTTAGTACACCCGTACACATTATGAGTGGCTTCCACGTAATATGTTCCACCAGCACCTCCGGAATACACTGGTCCAAGACCTGTTTGAACCTGTACACCACCACTACCCGGATCACCCAGATAGAAGGTATAAGTGTAATCAGTCAGGATTCCCGGGGTGATTGATGTTACCTCGATGATTCCATCCGGAGGATTACATGAAGTAGGATCTGTAGTGGTAACAGCTAATATGTCTACTTCAATAGGTGCATTTATTACAGTTCTGCGGGCAGTGCTTACACAACCTGTAGAAACACCTGTTACCTCAACTTCATATCTGCCTGCTGCAAGACCTGAGATCGTATCATTATTACTCAATGATCCACTGATTCTGGCTCCGGAGACCGGATCTATTTCGAACCAGTCGTAGGTATAAAGTGTGTCATTGGCCACACCATCAACCAAAGCACTGATAGTTCCATTCGGATTCATTCCGTTACAGGTAGAATCCGCCACCAATTGAGTTAATTGGATGACCGGATATTGCGGAATATCCTGGATCGTAAACTCAATAGGCCCTGAAGCACATTGTGAATCATTGCGTCTTACTCTCGCATAGTATGTTCCAGCACTTAATCCATCCAGTTGCAATGGAGTGCTAGGGTCAAGATCGGCTACTGCAGTAGTCAAAGCAGCATCTGAATAGTACTCAAATGTATAGTTGGTCACGATATTCAATGAGTCGGCAGTGATACCCACATCATAGAAGTTGCCGTTCCATCTGATCTGGTTCACTTCGAATGATCCATCTCCGGGCATGTTACAAATCAGGTTGTTGCTTACCTCATAAGACGATATTCTAGGATTCACCGGTACTGCCGGAAGGTTGAACAATTGTGTGCCAACACATCCTGTATTGACATTTGTCACAGAAAGCTCGTATTGTCCTTCGGCCACGTTGATCATGGTAGATGTATTGCCACCACTAGCTCCAGGGACGATCACTCCGCCACCGATGGTACCCACATACCATTGGAAGATATAGTCAGGATTTGTTTCATCGAATCCATCTGCTGTAACAGCGATTGATCCCATAGCAATGGTACCACCGCAATTAGGATTGGCAATCATGGTATCAAGTTGGATGGTAGGAGGGAACCTCTCATCCAGGATGATCACTTTTACCGGAGCAGCAGGACATTGAGAGGCTGCTCTTGTGGCGGTTACGTAGAATGTGCCAGGATCTAAGGAACTAATAGTCAGATCTGTATTACCACTTCCGGCAGTACTTTGTGCCAGTATAGGTCCGGTAGAAGTTCCTGATCGAATTTCCACATCGAAATCATCCAGCACGCCTGTAGCAAAGCTGGTGTCAGCCACAATGATTGTTCCGCTGCTTCCTATATCACAGGTAGAATCCGCTCTCACCACTATTTTACTCAAAAGAACTTTTGGCACATCCAGTGTTTCGCTGACGGCATAAGCGCCGATTGTGGTACATTCGTTAAGATTGTCAAAGACCTCAACCGTATAATACCCGGAATCCAGTGCAAGTAAAGTACTTTGATTGTCATTAGCTCCAACTCCATCTGACTGGACATATGAAGTAGGAGTAGCAGTTCCCTGACCATCATACCAGGTGAAGGTATATCGTCCGACATTGGTGAAAGGATTACCATCTGCCGTAGATGCGGTTACGGTCAGCTGTCCGTTCTTGGTAGGACCACAATTGGTATTGATGGCATCCACTGTGAAGCTCAAATCCGGCTCAGTTGGATCATCCAAAATGATCACATTGATAGTATCTGTTGAACAGCCTGTCACTACATTTTCACCTATGATCTTATAGGTTCCGGCAGGTAAACCAGTCGCAATGTCATTTGGGGAGTTAATCGCACCTGGAGTACCACCATTGTATCCATCCGGCCATGTGAAGGAATAGTCTGCACCAAAAGTAGCCAGGTCACGAACCACACCATCCTCCAACACATTGGTGATCTGGATGCTACCATTCGGATTTGTACAATTGGTATTGTGTGCAATAGACACCGAAGATGTCTGGATAGAGAAAAGTGGAATATCTTTTCCAATCGAGAATGTAGTAGTGGTCAAACACTGATCGTTTGGTGCACCATTCTTGGTAACTACCACAGTGTATGTACCGGCACTCAATCCTGAAAGTTGTGTTCCACTTCCTGCCACGACAGATGAGCCAGGTGTTGATGCCAATGTGGTGCCAGTGCCTGTTCCACGATACCAGGTAATATTGTAATTCAGTGGACTTGCCGGGTTGTTGCCTTCATGCACAATACGCATCTGCAGACTACCATTACCCTGGAATCCTGCATTGTCACAATACTCATCAGGTTGCTTGATCACCAGCTGAACCAGCGGATTGGATGTAATGTCATCCAACACAACATCCGCCGAAACTGTACATCCGGTTCTGTCATTCAGTACATCCACGGTGTAAGTTCCTCCCTCAATACCTGTGACCTGGTCGTTTGCAAAATTCACAGTGCCAAGAGTTGCAGTACCCGGAAGACCTGTCCAGTTGATGGTATAGGTATCAGTTGTGGCACTAAAATCTTCGAAGACTCCATCTATTCGCACTCCATTGATGGTGATTGATCCGTTTGGATTATCACAGTTCAGGTTGTCCTGAATGGTCATGGCAGAAAGTGGTAATGAGTAGGTAGGAGCGTCTCTGTTGATGGTAAATGTCTGAGTAGTCAAACATCCCAGGTTAGGACTGTTTGCATCGGTTACTGTTACAGTATAGGTACCAGCACTCAGTCCACTCAATCCTGTTCCATTAGGGCTGATCACTGCTGAACCTAATGCACCGGTAAGTAAAGTTCCTGTTCCGGTTCCCCGATACCACTGAATGTTGTAAAGCGTAGAGTCGGCAGGATTATTTCCTTCGTGTACCAGCTTGATATTTAAGGTACCGTCTCCCTCATTTGGTGTAACAGTAGCACAATACTCATCCGGAGTTTTAGTTACCAGCTGTACCAAAGGATTTGAGGTTATATCTGTGATAGTGATGTTTGCCGTCACCGTACAATTGGTTCGGTCATTGGTTACATCCACAGTATAGGTTCCTCCGGGAATCGTTGTTACCTGGTCATCGGCAAACTCAACGGTATTGAGTACCGCACCACCAGGTAAGCCAATCCAATTAAGTGTATATGTATCCGTGGTTGTTGCAAAATCATCGAATACGCCGTCAATGAATACTCCATCAATGGTAATGGTACCATTTGGAGTGCTACAGTTGAAGTTGTTGGTTTTTGTAATGGCTGCAGCCGGTAAAGAATACGTTTGTGGATCTCTGTTGATGGTGAATGTTTGTTGAACAAAACAACCATCGTTAGGAGTACCATTCTTAGAAACTGTTACAGTGTAATTTCCAGTACTTAGGCCAGTCAGAACTGTCCTGTCTGCACTGATAGTTGCAGTTCCCAGGGCAGATAATAATGTTGTACCCGTACCTGTACCACGATACCAGGTAATGACATAATCTGCGGGATTGGCCGGGTTGTTACCCTCATGCACCACCTTAATGGTAAGATCACCATCTCCTTCATTCGGAACCAGGGTAGCACAGTATTCATCTGGATTTTTAGTCACTAGTTGAACGACCGGGTTGGTACCTATATCATCCAGTTCGATAGTTGCATTTACAGTACAGTTGGTTCGGTCATTTGTGATATCTACCTCATACAGACCAGCTTCAAGTGCAGTTACCTCGTCATTGGCAAAATTTATATTGTTTACCACCGCAGTACCAGGCAGACCAGTCCATACAATAGTGTAAGTATCCCCGGTTGTGGAGAAATCCTCAAATACACCGTCGATATGAATTCCATTAATGGTAATTGTACCATTAGGATTTAGACAGTTTTGGTTATCCTGGATGGTCATTGCAGATTCAGGCAATGAATAGGTAGGAACGTCTCTTATAATGGTAAAGGTCTTTTGTGTACTACATCCATCATTTGGAGAAGCATTCTTAGCTACTACAACTGTATAGGTGCCGGTACTTAATCCTGTAAGCTGTGTTCCACCTCCTGCAATCGCTGATGAGCCAGGGGCAGATGCCAAAGTAGTACCTGTACCAGTACCACGGTACCAGGTGAAGTTGTAATCTGCTGGATTAGCAGGATTGTTTCCTTCATGAATGATTTCTATCTCAAGTGTACCATCACCTTCATTGGCAACTGTTGTACAGTACTCGTCCGGAGTTTTGGTTACCAACTGAACATTTGGTAAAGTAGTTTCATCCCCGATAGTCACTGCTTTTCTTCCACCAGAAGGCATCGCGCACATGGTTTGGGTGTTGCTTACGCTTACGTAATAGGTTCCAGCAGGTCGCATATCAAATACGTTATCATTGTCCTGAGAGACACCCCCGGAAGCAGTGAAGTACCAATTGAAGTCAAAGTCTGCGAATGCAGCATCACCACTATTTACTTTGTAGGTGCCACCACCATATTTGGTAACGGTTACCCTGTCCACTGTGGCTGATCCATTGTCAATGTTACATTCCAGGTCATTTTGAATGGTAATGTCCACAGTTTGAATACTGATGACAGGAGAGAACCTTGATACGGTTATCTGTGCAGTAGCTGTACAATTATCACCAGGAGTTACATTATCCTCCACCTCTACAGTATAAATACCTGCAGGTAATTGTTCATACATATTTCCATTGACTGCAGCTCCATCAACCGCACCAACGGTGATTGGAGTACCTGTTCCAACACCTTCATACCAGGTGAATGTGTAGTCGGNCGGGTTTCCGGTTCCACCTCCAGGGAGGATGACTGAGGCAGTCACTTCGCCAGAAGGCACCAGAGATCCAACACATGTAGTGTCCGGTAAAGTCTGCGCCAACTGTAGGTTTGGTATCACCCTGTTGTCATTGATAGTGAATGGTACTTTGTCCGATACACAATCAGTATTGATGTTTTCAGCTTCAACGTAATAAGTTCCAGCAGGCAGATCAGTTACATCATCCCCCATTACATTAACAGTTCCAACACTTATTGGGGTTACCTGGTCTGCATCGTACCAGTTAAACACGTAGTTTCCATTGATTACCGGGTCTGCCACACCATCTTCATATACATTTAGAAGTGTTACCCTACCATTTTCATCTGGCGAACAGTTCGTATTGTGTGCAGTTGTGTAGTCCGTATTCAGAATTTTTTGGATGGTAACCTCAGCAGGATCATCGATCAAGACGAAAGACGCCGTAGTCTCACATTGCTCATCGTCACCATTGTTTTTGGTCACTCTCACCCAATAAGTGCCTCCGGGCAGATCATCAATAGTTATATCAACTGCAGTAGTTGTAATATCTGCTCCGGTCACCTGTGTAGCAGGGATTTCATTTCCTCCTGCAATGGAGTTCAAGAACCATTCCACGTTATAATTAACCGGATCCTGAACCACGCCCAGCTCATCCTGAATCTCAATGATGATCTGACCATTTGCTTCTATTGTGCCAATGGGTCCGCCAACACATATAGTGTTATCAGTAATGGGGCTGACCATGTTAATTACCGGGTCT
>JAHCMM010000209.1 GCA_019192515.1 Cyclobacteriaceae bacterium SS2 | reverse complement strand
GCTGTGTTCCAGCTTCATGTACTCTTTGGATTTCCTCGGCATATTGCTCTAATCTTTCACTGTCTATTCCGTGGTCTTTGCCACCCATGAGTGCCTCACCGCTTAGTTTGAGGAGAATGCGTTTATATTTCATTGAGAGTTTGTGTGGTAGTTGAAATTCAAATCTCACAAAAATATAAAGTTTATTTAAGGTAGCCCTAAAAAGTAGGAGCTATACGCTAAAAGAAATCAGGACTTGATTTTTATTGACATTATCACCGGCGGATACGCTGATCTCGTATACTTCCCCATCACCCGGAGCTTTGATCACATTTTCCATCTTCATGGCATTTAGAACCAGTAAACTATCTCCTTTCTTCACTTTCTGACCAGGAGAGACCATAATATCCAGGATTGTGCCCGGCATTGGTGCAAGGACTTCAGGATTATCGACTGCAGAGCCAGTAGCTACCCCAAGCTTCATCATCATCAAATCCAGCTCATTTTTTGTCTCCAGTCTGAGCTCATAATCATCAACAAGCATCCAAATCTGATCCCCTTCCACTGATAAAATCCTTATTTCATGACTTTTTCCATTTGCCATGAGTTGATAATGTGAAGATTTCTTTTGTGTCAGCTGGTAGTCAAATTCTTTTCCATTCACCAGTGTTTTCTTGCCGGAAAGTTCCAGTGAAACCGATTGATCCTTATTTATAGTGCAGGTTAGCTTCATTTGGGTTGTAAGGTAGTCAAAATCCTGATGGCTTGATATCCAGTAAACTCCATTATATGTAAAACAAATAATTGAAATACTATCTAGAATATCAAATCAAAAATTTGAATATAATAAAAATACGTATAATTTTGCATTCCCTTTTTCGGGCAGACCGTAAAAAAGGGAAGTGTTTTTGACTTAATTAAGCCGGGGGGATACCAAAGCGGCCAACTGGGACGGACTGTAAATCCGTTGACTTATGTCTTCGAAGGTTCGAATCCTTCTCCCCCCACAAAAAGCGCAGGTGTCAGCCTTGTATTTGTATACAGTGCAAGGTCATTTTGATATTGGATTATAAGCGGGCGTAGCTCAGTTGGTAGAGCGACAGCCTTCCAAGCTGTAGGTCGCCGGTTCGAACCTGGTCGCCCGCTCAAAGATCAAAATGGTGACACCTGTCAAGAACTTTGAGTTATTGGTTCAGGGTTATGAGGATTTGTCCGAAAAACTATGGAGGTCCAATTCTCAATAATCGATGGAGCTCAGGTGCTACCTGACGAAATCGAAATTCTGCCGATGTAGCTCAGGGGTAGAGTACTTCCTTGGTAAGGAAGAGGTCACGGGTTCAAATCCCGTCATCGGCTCTAGACAAGATGCAAAGCATTAATTAAGGAAGCTGAAAGGCTACCTTTTATTAGTTTAAGTATTTATTAAGTAATTGAAAATTATATTTAGAATCTAAATTGAGGATTATCAGACATGGCTAAAGAAACCTTTGATCGTTCAAAACCACATGTTAATATTGGAACCATTGGTCACGTAGACCATGGTAAAACAACACTAACCGCTGCAATTTCATCAGTTCTTGCTAGTAAAGGACTTGCTGAAGTAAAAGACTTTTCTTCTATCGACAACGCTCCTGAAGAAAAAGAAAGAGGTATCACAATCAACTCTTCGCACATCGAGTACCAAACTGAGTCTCGACACTATGCGCACGTTGACTGTCCTGGTCACGCGGATTACGTTAAAAACATGGTAACGGGTGCTGCGCAAATGGACGGTGCTATCATCGTTGTAGCTGCTACTGATGGTCCTATGCCTCAAACAAGAGAGCACATCCTGCTTTCTCGTCAGGTAGGAGTACCTGCTTTGGTTGTTTTCATGAACAAAGTAGACCTCGTTGACGATCCTGAGCTTTTAGAGCTTGTTGAAATGGAAATCAGAGAACTTCTTTCTGACTACGAATTCCCTGGTGATGACATTCCTGTAATTCAGGGATCAGCTCTTGGCGCGTTGAATGGCGAAGCTAAGTGGGTTGAAAAAGTAGAGGAATTGATGAAAGCTGTTGATGAGTACATTCCAATTCCGGAAAGAGCTGTTGACAAAGATTTCTTGATGCCTGTTGAGGACGTATTCTCAATCACTGGTCGAGGTACAGTTGCTACAGGTAGAATCGAAAGAGGAGTAATCAACTCTGGTGATGCAGTTGATATCATCGGTATGGGTGCAGAAGGACTTAAGTCTACTATCACTGGTGTTGAGATGTTCCGTAAGATTTTGGACAGAGGAGAAGCTGGTGACAACGTTGGTCTTCTACTAAGAGGTATTGAAAAAGATGATATCCGAAGAGGAATGATTATCTGTAAGCCTGGTTCTGTAACTCCTCACGCTCACTTCAAAGCTGAAGTTTACGTGCTTTCAAAAGAAGAAGGAGGACGACACACACCATTCTTCAACAAATATCGTCCACAGTTCTACCTGAGAACTACAGACGTAACAGGAGAGATCAAACTTCCTGAGAACGTAGAAATGGTAATGCCTGGTGATAACGTAACCATCGAAGTAAACCTGATCAACAAAATAGCCCTTGAAAAAGGTTTGAGATTTGCGATCAGAGAAGGTGGTAGAACTGTAGGTTCTGGCCAGGTTACTGAGATTCTTGACTAAGGTTTTATAGCATATGGGAGATCGTGAATTATTTTCACGATCTCATTTGTTTATACAAACTGATTAATCTAAATTTGCAGTCCTTTTTGGGCTGCTACCTTTACGGGTGTAGCTCAATTGGTAGAGTAGCGGTCTCCAAAACCGTTGGTTGGGGGTTCGAGTCCCTCCTCCCGTGCAACTAATAGATACAATGAATAAAGTCATTACATTTTTTAAGGAAGCATACGACGAGTTGTTGACCAAAGTGACTTGGCCAAAGTACTCTGAGCTACAGAACAGTAGCATTTTGGTACTAGTGGCTTCATTGATATTTGCGATGCTGATTGGCGTTTTTGATTATTCTTTTCAAAACGGCATGGATTGGTTTTATAACGCTTTTTAGAGATGTCTGATTTTAAGTGGTATGTGGTAAGGGCGATCAGCGGTCGTGAAAAGAGGGTAAAGAATTACCTGGAGCAAGAGATTACGAGAAATAAAATCGAAAATCTAGTGCCACAGGTGCTGATCCCATCAGAGAAGGTGTACGAGATGAGGAATGGTAAGAAAAGGGTAAGAGAGAGAAACTTCTTCCCTGGTTACATTCTTATCCAGGCTGACCTTTCTAATGGAGAAACGCAACATGTAATCACCAATACTCCTGATGTGATCGGGTTTCTTGGTGAAGGTGGAACAAGCTCTATTAAAGATCCTGTTCCGTTGAGACAAAATGAGGTAAACAGAATTCTCGGACGAGTAGATGAGGCTGAGGAGTACGAAGAGAAACTGGTTACACCATATATAGTAGGAGAAACAGTAAAAGTAATGGATGGTCCATTCAGCGGTTTCACCGGAACTGTGGAGGAGGTATTTGAGGACAGGAAAAAACTGAATGTGACAGTAAAGATTTTTGGAAGAAATACCCCTGTGGAGTTGAATTACATACAGGTAGAAAAACAAGATTAAATAGATGGCTAAGGAGATTACAGGTTATTTAAAACTTCAGGTTAGAGGTGGTGCAGCGAATCCATCTCCTCCGGTAGGTCCTGCGCTTGGTGCGAAAGGATTGAACATTATGGACTTCTGTAAGCAGTTCAATGCCAGAACCCAGGATAAGCAAGGTCAGGTACTTCCGGTAGTTGTTACCATTTACTCTGATAAGTCTTTTGACTTTATCATCAAGACTCCTCCCGCAGCAGTATTGTTGATGGAGGCTGCTAAGATCAAAAAGGGATCTGCAGAGTCTAACAGAGCTAAGGTTGGTAGTGTAACCTGGGATCAGATCAAAACGATTGCAGAGACTAAAATGCCAGATTTGAACGCATTCAGGATCGAATCTGCAATGAAGCAGGTAGCTGGTACGGCCAGAAGTATGGGATTAAAAGTGACCGGACAGGCACCTCAATAATCAGAGAATGGGAAAGTTAACAAAAAATCAAAAGAAGGCAGCTGAGCTAGTAGATTCTGAAAAGGAATACTCGCTTGAAGATGCTGCAAAGCTTGTTAAGGAAATCACCTTCACCAAGTTCGACGCGTCTGTTGACCTGGATGTAAGATTAGGTGTAGATCCTAAGAAAGCAGACCAGATGGTTAGGGGTGTAGTATCGTTGCCTCATGGTATCGGTAAAGACGTGAGAGTACTGGTGCTTTGTACTCCTGATAAAGAAGAAGAAGCAAAAGCTGCCGGTGCTGACCATGTAGGTCTTGATGACCTTATCGAAAAAATTGAAGGAGGATGGACTGACATTGATGTAATTGTCACCATGCCTACTGTGATGGCCAAAGTTGGAAAGCTTGGTCGGGTATTAGGACCAAGAGGTTTGATGCCTAACCCTAAATCAGGTACCGTGACAATGGAGATCGGTCAAGCTGTAAAGGAAGTGAAAGCTGGTAAGATAGATTTNAAAGTAGACAAATTTGGAATTATCCATACCAACATTGGAAAAGCTTCTTTTGATGCTGATAAAATCCGGGAGAACGCATTGGAAATGTTGCAAACCATTGCCAAGTTGAAGCCTGCTTCTGCAAAAGGAGCCTACTTCAAGTCAATCTCCATGTCCAGCACCATGAGTAAGGGAATTAATATTGACAAAAGTACCATAGCAGGATTAGCGTCATGACAAGAGAAGAAAAAGCACAGGTAATTGCTGGTTTATCTGAAAAATTTCAGGAATCAGACCACTATTATATCACTGATACATCAGGTTTGTCAGTAGCAGAAATCAATAAATTTCGTGCTATGTGTTTCAAGCAGGGTATCGAATATAAAGTGGCAAAAAATACATTGATCAAAAAGGCACTGGAGTCACTGGAATGGAGCGATCCCAAGTTGGATGAGGCGTTGAAGGGAGTTTCCGGGATCATGTTTGTGAAGGAGAATGCAAGTGCTCCTGCCAAATTGATCAAAGATTACAAGAAGGCTGATCCTAAGGATCGCCCTCGGTTTAAGGCTGCTTCCATAGATTCAGATATATTCGTAGGTGAGGATCAACTTGAGTTCTTAAGTAAACTTAAGACCAAGAACGAACTTATCGGCGAGGTTATCAACTTACTACAATCACCGGCTAAAGAAGTACTTTCTCTTCTGCAAAGTGGGGAACACAAGCTTGCTGGTATTGTTAAAACACTTTCAGAGAGAGAATAAATTATTACACAAAATTAACTATTGATTTAAAATGGCAGATTTAAAAGCATTCGCGGAGCAATTAGTAAACCTTTCGGTTAAAGAAGTTAGCGAGTTAGCAAATATCCTTAAAGACGAGTACGGTATTGAGCCTGCTGCATCTGGACCTGTAATGGTAGCTGGTGCTGCTGGTGGAGATGCTGCTGGTGGTGGAGCAGAAGAGAAATCTTCTTTCGACGTAATTCTTAACTCAGGTGGAGCTGCAAAACTTGCAGTTGTAAAACTTGTTAAAGAATTGACTGGTCTTGGACTGAAAGAAGCTAAAGAACTGGTAGACGGAGCTCCTAAGCCTGTTAAAGAAGGCGTAGACAAAGACGAGGCAGAAGCACTTAAAAAGCAGCTTGAGGAGGCTGGTGCTGAAGTCGAATTAAAATAATTAGACATTTCTCACTAAGGCGTAGGCCTGGTCCCAAGTAACATTGGAGTCAGGTCTTTTGCTGTTTGTATACATTTTACCTGTTGTTGATCGTATTTTAGAATTAAACAGATAAAGCTTTGGCTAATATAAAAAACGGGAGAATTAATTTCTCTTCAATTAAATCGGTTATCGATTATCCTGATTTTCTGGACGTTCAGCTTAAATCTTTCGAAGATTTTTTCCAGCTGGACACCCCGTCAGAAAATAGGGAAGATGAAGGGCTCTACAAAGTTTTTATGGAGAACTTCCCAATCACAGACTCGAGAGAAAATTTCGTTCTTGAGTTTGTTGATTATACTGTAGATCCTCCCAAGTACTCTGTAGAAGAGAGTATCGAAAGAGGGTTGACTTATTCTGTTCCTCTCAAAGCAAAATTGAGATTACTTTGTAATGACGAGGAAAACGAAGATTTCGAAACGATTGAGCAGGAAGTATTTTTGGGTAACATCCCTTATATGACTTCCAAAGGATCATTTGTGATCAATGGTGCGGAAAGGGTAATCGTTTCTCAGCTACACAGGTCACCTGGAGTGTTCTTCGCTCAAAGCAAACATACAAACGGTACACTTTTATATTCAGCCAGGATCATTCCTTTCAAAGGATCATGGATTGAATTTGCCACCGATGTAAACAACGTCATGTATGCTTACATCGATCGTAAGAAAAAATTCCCGGTAACTACCCTACTGAGAGCCATCGGATACGGATCAGATAAGTTGATCCTGGATCTTTTTGGTCTTTCTGAAGAAGTAGAAGCTACCGAGAAAGAACTGAAAAAGGTTGTAGGCCGACGATTGGCAGCAAGGGTTTTGAGAACCTGGACTGAGGATTTCGTGGATGAAGATACTGGTGAGGTTGTTTCTATTGACCGAAACGAAGTATTGTTGGAAAGGGATGGTATCATCTCTGAAGATGATATTGAGACTATTAAGGAATCAGGTACGAAGTCTATCATTCTGCACAGGAAAGACGTAAACGTTGCTGATTACTCAATCATCTACAACACACTTCAGAAAGATAACTCAAACTCAGAGAAAGAAGCGGTAGAGCAGATCTATCGACAACTGAGGAATACAGATGCTCCTGATGAGCAAACTGCAAGAGATATCATCCAGAGCTTGTTCTTCAGTGATAAGCGATATGATCTAGGAGAAGTTGGACGATACAGAATCAACAAAAAATTAGGACTTAATATCAGCTATGATACCCGTGTATTGACTACAGAGGATATCATCCTGATTGTAAAATACCTGATCGGTTTGATCAACAGCCGTGCGGTTGTCGATGATATCGATCACCTGAGCAACAGAAGGGTAAGAACAGTTGGTGAGCAGCTTTACACCCAATTTGGTGTGGGTCTTTCAAGGATGGCGAGAACGATCCGTGAAAGAATGAACGTTCGTGACAACGAAGATTTCAAGCCAGTTGATCTGATCAACGCAAGAACATTATCTTCTGTGATCAACTCATTCTTCGGGACAAACCAGCTTTCTCAGTTCATGGATCAAACTAATCCACTTGCTGAGATCACCCACAAAAGAAGAATGTCTGCACTTGGACCTGGTGGTCTGTCACGTGAACGAGCAGGATTCGAGGTTCGGGACGTTCACTATACCCACTACGGTAGGTTGTGTACCATCGAAACTCCTGAGGGTCCTAACATCGGTCTGATCTCCTCTCTTTGTGTTCACGCCAAAGTGAACCAGATGGGATTCATCGAGACCCCTTACAGGGATGTTGAAGAAGGAAAAGTGGACATGACAGGTAATGTGAAGTACCTGACAGCGGAAGAAGAAGATACATTCAACATCGCACAGGCAAATGCTCCGCTGAAAGATGACGGACAGTTTGTTAACGATAGAGTAAAAGCAAGGTTCGAAGGAGATTTCCCTGTGGTAGATCCTAAAGAACTAAAATATATGGACGTTGCACCGAACCAGATTGTATCGGTTGCAGCATCAATGATCCCATTCCTTGAGCATGATGATGCGAACAGGGCCTTGATGGGATCAAACATGCAGCGTCAGGCAGTGCCTCTCCTGAAGCCTCAGGCACCAATCGTTGGTACCGGGCTGGAAGACAGAGTGGCGATTGACTCCAGAGCATTGGTAGTAGCTGAAGGTAATGGAGTGATCGAAAGCGTTGATGCTAATAAGATCATTGTAAAATACGATCAGTCACCTGAAGAAGAATTGGTTTCTTTCGATGGTTCAAGTGTTGAGTACAAACTCACCAAATTCCGTAGAACGAACCAGGATACCTGTATCAACCTTAAGCCGATTGTAAGAAAAGGCCAAAAGGTAGTGAAAGGTCAGCCATTATGTGACGGTTTCGCCACAGAGAAAGGTGAGCTTGCACTGGGAAGAAACTTGCTTGTTGCATACATGCCATGGCAAGGATACAACTTCGAGGATGCGATTGTAATTTCTGAGCGAGTTGTAAGAGAAGACATCTTTACTTCTATTCACATCGAGGAATTCGAACTTGAGGTAAGAGATACCAAACGAGGTGAGGAAGAGTTGACTTCTGAGATCCCTAACGTGAGTGAAGAGGCTGTAAAGAATCTTGATGAGAACGGAATTATCCGAATGGGTGCGGAAGTGAAGGAGGGAGACATCCTGATTGGCAAGATCACTCCTAAGGGAGAATCTGATCCTACTCCTGAAGAAAAACTACTTAGAGCGATATTCGGTGATAAAGCCGGTGACGTGAAAGATGCTTCCTTGAAAGCTTCACCTTCATTGAGAGGTGTGGTTATCGACACTAAACTTTTCTCAAGACCTAAGAAAGACAAAGATCTAAGGTCTCGTACCAAGAAAGAGGTTGATCTGCTGAAGAGCAAATACAGCAAGCAGCTTACGGATGTGAGAAGTGGAATGATCGAGAAGCTGACTAAGATCCTGGATGGTAAGACCTGTCAGGGTATTAAGCATAAATTCGGTGAAGAGATCTTCTCTAAAGGAACCAAATTTAGCCGCAAGAATATTGAGGCCAATTTATTCCCTGAAAGAAATATCTACCGGGATGAAAGTAATTATAACGTCCCAGAAGAGGCTAATCTGATTTCAGATTTGATCATCGAGGGATGGACAACCGATGAGGAAACCAATAACCAGGTTTACCGATTGGTGAAAAATTACATGAGTAAGAGAAATGAAATCTCTGGTATCTTCAAGCGTGAGCGATTTACACTTGAGGTAGGAGATGAGCTTCCTGCAGGTATTGTTCAACTTGCTAAAGTTTATGTGGCTAAGAAACGTAAGCTGAAAGTAGGTGATAAAATGGCTGGACGTCACGGAAACAAAGGTGTTGTTGCCAAGATTGTACGAGAGGAAGACATGCCATTTACCGAAGATGGAACACCAATGGATATCGTATTGAATCCACTGGGTGTACCTTCAAGGATGAACATCGGTCAGATCTACGAAACTGTTCTTGGATGGGCTGGATTGAAGCTGGGTAGAAAATATGCTACTCCAATCTTCGATGGAGCTACTGAAGAGGAAGTTCAAAGTGAATTGACAGAGGCTGGATTGCCGTCATTTGGTAGAACTTACCTGTATGATGGATTGACAGGAGATCGATTTGATCAGCCTATCACTGTAGGGGTAGCCTATATGCTTAAACTGGGTCACCTTGTTGATGACAAGATGCACGCCAGGAGTATCGGACCTTACTCACTCATCACTCAGCAACCACTTGGTGGTAAAGCACAATTTGGTGGTCAGCGATTTGGTGAGATGGAGGTTTGGGCACTCGAAGCATTCGGTGCGGCTAATGTCCTTCAGGAGATCCTTACGATCAAGTCTGATGATGTGATCGGAAGAGCAAAAGCATACGAAGCCATCGTAAAAGGTGAAAATATGCAGAAGCCGAATATTCCTGAATCTTTCAACGTACTTGTTCACGAACTTCGTGGACTGGCACTTGAAATTACTCTTGACTAAGATTTAAATAACAGCCCCGGCCTCTGGTCGGGGTAACCTATAGATCATTAATATGGCATTCAGAAAAAATAAAAAATTGAACCTTGACTTTTCTAAAGTCACTATTAGCCTTGCTTCTCCGGAGTCAATTTTAGAGAGCTCTCATGGTGAGGTTACACAGCCTGAAACCATCAATTACAGAACTTATAAGCCTGAGATGGGTGGTCTGTTCTGTGAGCGGATTTTCGGACCTGTGAAAGACTGGGAATGTCACTGTGGAAAATATAAGCGTATTCGATACAAAGGGATCATCTGTGATCGATGTGGTGTAGAAGTGACTGAGAAGAAAGTTCGAAGAGAGCGAATGGGTCACATCGAGCTTGTAGTACCTGTAGCACATATCTGGTACTTCAGATCATTGCCAAACAAAATTGGATACCTTCTTGGCCTACCAACCAAGAAACTGGATCAGATTATCTACTACGAAAGATACATCGTTATCAACCCGGGAGTGAAGGAAGAAGATGGCATCAGTCAGCTGGACTTCCTTACTGAGGAAGAATACCTTGATATCCTGGATAAGCTTCCTAGAGAGAATCAACTACTTGACGATGAAGATCCTACCAAGTTCATCGCTAAGATGGGAGCGGAAGCCCTTGAGATGTTGCTTTCAAGGTTGGAGCTTGATGAAATGTCTTATCAATTGAGACATCAGGCTGCAACAGATACTTCTCAGCAGAGAAAGGCTGAAGCCCTTAAAAGGTTGAGAGTTGTTGAAGCATTTAGAGATGCAAGAACCAGGATTGAAAACAAACCTGAGTGGATGATCATTAAGATGGTACCTGTAATTCCACCGGAATTGCGTCCATTGGTGCCATTGGATGGAGGAAGATTTGCTACTTCTGACTTGAATGACCTTTACAGAAGGGTGATCATCCGAAACAACAGGCTAAAAAGACTGATCGATATCAAAGCGCCGGAAGTAATCCTTCGAAACGAGAAAAGGATGCTTCAGGAAGCTGTTGATTCACTTTTTGATAACTCAAGAAAAGTAAATGCTGTCCGTTCCGACGGAAACCGTGCATTGAAGTCTTTGAGTGATATGCTAAAAGGTAAGCAAGGACGATTCCGTCAAAACCTTTTGGGTAAAAGGGTTGACTATTCAGGTCGTTCTGTTATCGTGGTTGGACCTGAGCTGAAAATGCATGAATGTGGTCTGCCAAAAGACATGGCTGCGGAATTGTTCAAGCCATTCATCATCAGAAAGCTGATCGAAAGAGGTATTGTTAAGACTGTTAAATCAGCGAAAAAGATTGTTGATCGAAAAGATCCTGTAGTATGGGATATCCTGGAGAATGTATTGAAAGGACACCCGGTCATGCTAAACCGGGCACCTACACTTCACAGGTTAGGTATCCAGGCATTCCAGCCAAAACTGATTGAAGGTAAAGCGATTCAGCTTCACCCGCTGGTATGTACTGCATTCAACGCTGACTTTGACGGTGACCAGATGGCGGTTCACGTTCCACTTGGACACGAAGCGATTTTGGAAGCTTCATTGTTGATGCTTTCTACACACAATATTCTGAACCCTGCCAACGGTGCACCTATCGCTGTACCTTCTCAGGATATGGTACTTGGACTGTACTATATCACCAAAGGAAGAAGAAGCACAGACGAAGAGAAAGTACCTGGAGAGGGCAAGATATTCTACAATGCCAAGGAGGTTATCATCGCTATCAATGAGCGAAAAATCTCTAAGCATGCCTATATCAAGGTAAGAACTAAAGTTCGTAAAGAAGACGGAACACTTGAGACTCAAATCATTGAGACAGTAGCCGGAAGGGTATTGTTTAATCAGTACGTTCCTGAGGCAGTTGGATACGTAAACGAACTATTGACCAAGAAGAAGCTTCAGAAGATCATCTCTACAGTATTTAAAATCTGTGGAATGTCTGCAACGGCTCACTTCCTGGATGACATCAAGGAGCTTGGATTCCAGATGGCATACAAAGGAGGTCTTTCAATGGGACTTGACAACATCAAAGTTCCTGATGAGAAAGATCCATTGGTGAAGCAGGCAAAAGAAGAAGTTGAAGTGGTTTGGAACAACTACCTGATGGGTCTGATTACAGACAATGAGCGTTACAACCAGGTAATTGATATCTGGACAAGGACTAACACGCAGTTGACCAATACGCTGATGAAGCAGCTGGAAGAAGACAACCAGGGCTTCAACTCTATCTATATGATGATGCACTCCGGAGCACGGGGTTCAAGAGAGCAGATCAGGCAGCTGGGTGGTATGAGAGGGTTGATGGCCAAGCCACAAAAGAACTTACAGGGTTCTGTTGGTGAGATCATTGAAAACCCGATCCTATCGAACTTTAAAGAAGGACTAGACGTAATCGAGTACTTCATCTCTACNCACGGTGCGAGAAAAGGTCTTGCGGATACTGCACTTAAAACTGCAGATGCTGGTTACCTGACTCGTCGATTGGTTGACGTAGCGCAGGATGTAGTTGTCAATGAAGATGATTGTGGAACCTTGAGAGGTCTGTCAGTATCTGCGTTGAAAGATAACGAAGAAGTAGTGGAAGCACTTTCTGAGCGTATTCTTGGAAGGGTTTCTGTTCACGATATATATGATCCGATCTCAGAAGAACTGATTGTAGAATCAGGTGGAGAGATCACAGAGGAGATCGCTGAGAGAATTGATTTTAACACAAGCATCGAGGAAGTGGAGATCAGGTCAGTACTGACTTGTGAGTCTAAGCAGGGAGTTTGTGCGAAGTGTTATGGTCGAAACCTTTCTACTGGTAACATGGCCCACATTGGAGAGTCTGTCGGAGTAATCGCAGCACAATCTATTGGTGAACCGGGTACACAGCTTACTTTGAGAACCTTCCACGTTGGGGGTACTGCATCCAACATTGCCGTTGATGCAAACATCAAAGCTAAGTTTGACGGTGTCATCGAATTTGATGAGCTGAGAACTGTTGATTCAACTGACGAAGAAGGTAATAAGATCAAGGTAGCCATGGGTCGATCAGGAGAGATCAAGATCATGGATGCCAAGAAGGAGCGGGTACTTATCGCTAACCACGTGCCTTACGGTGCTATCCTTAAAGTTAAGGATGGTGACAAAGTAAGTAAAGGAGATGAGATCTGTTTCTGGGATCCTTACAACGCGGTAATTCTTTCTGAGTTTGATGGTAAAATCGACTTCGAAGCAATCATCGAGGGTATCACT
>JAHCMM010000208.1 GCA_019192515.1 Cyclobacteriaceae bacterium SS2 | reverse complement strand
GCTACGATGATCCCAATGGCAATGTCAGAAATGGTCCGTACGAATATGGCTCACATGTAATTTACAGTGATGACCACGGCAAGACCTGGGAATTGGGGGGCACTATCCGACCTAAAGTCAACGAATGTCAGATGGTAGAGCTAGCTGACGGCAATGGTACGCTCTTGATGAACATGCGATCCTATTTTGGACGCAATCGCAGGACACATTCCATCAGTTATGATGGAGGAGTGACCTGGACCAGTCCGGTGGATGTGGATGAACTGGTTGAACCGGTTTGTCAGGCAAGTATCCTGAGGTACCAATGGCCGGATGAAGCAAATAAAAGTGTAATCGCTTTTTTGAATCCTGCCAGTGCCGGCAGGGTACGACACAACCTTTCACTCCGTATCAGCTATGATGAAGGAAAGACCTGGCCCAGGATCAAAACCATCCATGCAGGACCGTCAGCCTATTCCAGTATGACAAAGACCAAAGACGGGCAGCTAGCCCTATTTTATGAAGCGGGAGAGGAAAATGCTTATGAGACAATGGTTTTCCAGTTGGTTGATGTTCCTTTTTAAGAATACAATTGTCTCAGGCTAGTTCAGGATTCAAACGATCCCTGGGGTGATTCAATTTGCCTGACAATTCAATATATTGAAACCATGAAAATAGCAGTAATACCCGGTGATGGCATTGGGAAGGAAGTAATCCCTGTCGGTCAGGAGGTAGTTGAAGCAGCTTGTAAGAAATACGGACTGGATATTGCCTGGGAAGATTTTGACTGGAGCTGCGAGACCTATAGGCAGACAGGTCGAATGATGCCTGAAGACGGGTTGGATCGATTGGCGGGGTTTGATGCCATCTATCTGGGAGCCGTTGGCTTTCCCGGAGTACCTGACCATGTGTCTCTTTGGGGGCTGTTGATCCCGATCCGAAGACATTTTCAGCAATACATTTCTCTCCGACCCGCCAGACTTTTTGATGGAATTCAGTCGCCGCTGGCCAACAGAACTGCCAAAGACATCGACATGGTGATTGTGAGAGAAAACAATGAAGGCGAATATTCTGAGATAGGAGGCAGGATCTATAAAGGGACTGAAATGGAAACGGTCAGCCAGGAGAGTATTTTCACCCGAAAGGGAGTAGATAGAGTGATGCACTACGCCTTCGAGCAGGCTAAAAAGAGAAGGAAAAAAGTGACCTCAGCCACCAAATCTAATGGGATCATTCATACCATGCCTTTCTGGGATGAACGCTTTGAAGAGATCAGCAAGCAATACCCGGACATCGCCACCGATAAATACCATATCGATATCCTGACGGCCAACTTTGTCCTGCATCCGGATTGGTATGATGTGGTTGTAGGTTCTAACCTGTTTGGTGATATCCTTTCTGATTTGGGGCCGGCAGTGGCAGGGACAATTGGAATTGCAGCATCCGGGAATATCAATCCTGAAAAGGAGTTTCCCTCGATGTTTGAGCCTGTCCATGGATCTGCTCCCGATATCGCTGGGAAAGGTATTGCCAATCCGATTGGAGCAATATGGGCCGGTGCCATGATGCTGGAACATCTCGGACATCAGCAAGTCGCAGACACAATCATGGAAGCGATCGAAATCTCTATCAAAGAAAAGGTGGCTCTCACTAAAGATATGGGAGGAAAGGCCACCACCATCGCGTGTGGGGAAGCTGTTGCGGAACTGATTTCAGATCTATAGGTTGGCAGTTTTTTCAGGACTATCAAGCAAGTCACTTCCTTGCATATACCAACTTCAAAATACTTTCCTATCTTTATTCCATCCGGAATTCAAACAACCTAACCCATGAAAATAACCCAGGTCACCCCATTTATTCTACACATTCCTGTTACAGGCAGTCACATTGCCGATAGTACCCATAGCATCAGCCATTGGGGAGTTGTGGGAACTAAGATCACGACCGATGAAGGTCTGGAAGGATTTGGGTTTACCGGCACCCATGCGTACTTACCGGCTGATAAGCTGATCACCAGTTGTATTGGCGATTGCTATGCTCCATTGCTGATTGGAGAGGACTCATTGCTGATCAATCATTTATGGTACAAGCTGAACAGAAACCCACCGATGCAGTGGATCGGCAGAGCTGGGATCACTCAGCTTGCATTAGCAGCTGTTGACATTGCTTTGTGGGACCTGAAAGCCAAGTCTCAGGATGTTCCGTTATGGAAGGCTCTAGGTGGCAATAAAGAAATATTACCTGCATACAATACCGATGTGGGATGGCTTTCCATTCCAAATGATCAGCTGGTGAAAGGCATTCAGAAAACCATCAAAGAAGATGGATTCCGTGGGATCAAGATCAAAGTGGGTTCAAAGGATCCCAATAAGGATATTGAAAGAATTCAAATTGTTCGGGAAGTCATGGGGCCGGATATTACCCTGGCTATTGATGGAAATGGAAAATGGGACCTTCCTACCTGTATGAGATTCTGCGACCGGGTAGAAAAATATGATATCTATTGGTTTGAAGAGCCGCTATGGCATGATGATGTGAATGGCCATGCGGAACTAGCCAGACATACCTCTATCCCTATTGCTTTGGGAGAGCAGCTTTATTCGGCAGACGCCTTCAGGCAGTTTATTGATGCTGGAGGTGTTCATTATATTCAGCCTGATGTGACCCGATTAGGGGGTATAACAGAATTTTTGACCGTAGCTGAGATGGCTTTGGGAACCAGGCTGCCCGTAGCGCCCCACGCGGGTGAGATGAGCCAGATTCATACCCATATTGCTTTTGCTCATCCTTCCTGTATGATCATGGAGTATATCCCCTGGATCAAAGATGCCTTTACCGATCCTGTGAATGTAAAAGATGGAAATGTAATCCGCCCAGAACTACCGGGCGCCGGCACCACACCTACAGAGGAGGCCTTTAAGAAGTTCAACAGGTTGTGATGTGGATATTGAACCATTAAGAAATTAAGATCATTGAGTAAATTCTCTTAATTTGCTCAATGCCTTAATGGTTCATAAATACAGCAATGTTGGAAATCACCAATCAGCAACGACAACACTTTGAAGAAAAGGGATACCTGATGGTCCCCGGACTTCTTGATGAGGAGGAATTATCTTATTACCGGGCGATTTACGAGGATTTCATTCACAATCGTGTGGATGCCTCGCGGTTCCGGTCAGATTTGGGGGGTCATGTAGAAGAGAAGAACAAAACATTTGTAGAAAGGATCACCCAGATCATGGTACCTTCCCGTGTTTTGCCCGAACTACTCACTCAATCCCTACATGAGAAAACGCTATCCATAGCACAACTGCTAATGGGTGATGACATGGCCCTGGATTTCGACATGCTCATAGACAAAGCCCCATATTCGGATACGCCTACACCATGGCACCAGGACTGTGCTTACTGGATTGATATGCCAGACAAAAGAGCCGTCAGTTGTTGGGTGTCATTGGATGAAGCCAAAATTGATAATGGTTGCATGTGGTACATTCCCGGATCGCATCACCTACCGATGAGAGCACACCATCCTGCAGGTAAAGGTGGTGGAGCCTTGACATGTGATGCCAGCGAAACGGAGGGAATTGCTGTTCCTCTCAAGCCAGGAGATTGTGTTTTACATCATGGAGGAACCGCTCATTACAGCAGAGGTAACAGTACTTCACTACGCCGCCGGGCATTTATCACCAATTTCCGACCAAAGGCTATGGTTGACTACGAACGAGCACAGGGAATGGATCACACCGGAGAAAGAAAGGTAAGGTCGTGATGAATGAATGCCTGAAAATCCTATGTTTCCGGGAAATGACCTCAGAAAACGAATCTCAATTTTTTAGTTGGATTGAAGAATTTAGAAGAGCTCCTTACGGGAGACTACACATCTAGGTCGAACCCCCGATCTCCGGATTTATCCATACAATTGAAATTGGCGGGGAATGCCTTGTAAAGTGAGTTTTCAGTATAAATGAAAGATGGGGAAGACTATGTTGTGAGAAATAAACCTCTGAAAACGAATCTCAATCTTTTAGTAAGAATGAATTCAGAAGAGCTTCTGAATTCTGATTTCTGTCTCCTGTCTCCTGTCTCCTGAAAAAAAAGTAGCGAAGGGGGGAATCGAACCCCCGACCTCCGGGTTATGAATCCGACGCTCTAACCATCTGAGCTACCTCGCCATTCATTTGATAAATCGATCACTACTTTGTAGAAACCGGGGCTAAATCTGTGATCAAACTCGGCTTCCTCCGTAAAACGGAACGCAAATCTAAGAAACTGTTTCTTTTTTCAACATCAATAACCAGCTATTTCATTTTTTTTTATACATTAGAAAAAATTCCATGACATAAAAATGGCGAAGGACAAGTTTATTGGCGAATATGGGATCAACGCATCCAAGAAAATGTTGTACCCCTATATCAGCACTGCTTCGGGACTGTCACAGTGGTTTGCAGATGATGTCAACATCGACGAAGATAAAGTCTATACTTTCATCTGGGACGGCGACGAAAACAAAGCCAAAATGGTCAATAGCCGGGCCAATTCACATGTAAAGTTTGAATTTATAGACCCGGAAGACGATGACCCCTCATTTATCGAGTTTAGGATTGAAATGAATGAATTGACCCAGGAAACCTTCATCCGAATCACAGACTACTCTGACATCGATCACGAAGAAAGTGAAGAGCTTTATGCTGGTCTGATCCACGACCTGAAAGAGATTGTAGGAGGATAAGTATCATTTAGGCTTAGTCCACGTTAATAAATTATGGCAATTTTGCGCATGTTATGTTAAAGCTGGACAGGCTCATCCTCAAATCCTTCATCGGTCCGTTTATCCTGACCACAGCACTGGCAACATTTATCCTGTTGATCCAGTACATGCTGAAGTATTTTGATGACTTCGTAGGCAAAGACCTGGGCTTTATGGTGTTTGCGGAGTTGATCCTCTATTTCAGCCTCAACATGCTTCAGGTAGCACTTCCTTTAGGTGTCTTGGTGTCTTCCCTCATGACGTTTGGTACGCTGGGTGAGCATTTTGAGCTTACCGCGATCAAAAGTGCGGGGCTATCATTGATAAGGGTGTTACTTCCGGTATTCTTTTTTGTGGTGGTATTATCCTACGGAGCCTTTCTCTTCAATAATCATATCGTTCCTTCTTCCAACCTGAAGGCTTTTAGTCTTTTGTATGACATCAAAAAGAAAAAGCCCGGACTGGATATAAAGGAAGGTGTGTTTTACGGAGGAATTCCGGACTACAGCATCAAAGCCAAGGAAAAGCTTTCTGACAATTCCACCCTGAAAGATGTGATTATCTATGATCATACCCAGGGGACAGGCAATAACACAGTGATTCTCGCTGATTCCAGTAAGATGTACACTTTATTCAATGACAGGTATCTGAAGCTGGAGCTGTATAATGGCAACTACTATTACGATGAGGAAGGCCGGAGAACCCGTAAGCTCAATCGCCTCACCAGGACCAACTTCGACAGGATGGATATCGTGTTTAGTCTTTCCTCCTTCGATCTGAAGCGGACCAAAGAAGAGCTCTTCCAAAACAACCGTCAGATGAAGAATATTGAGGAGCTTACCGAGTATATCGATTCCCTGAGCGGAACAATGCTCACCTCTAAATATGAATTCATTCGCCAACGGGGTGGGTTTTATTATCACATGAGTGATAAGATCGACATGATCATTGATCATTGGGGCATTTCTGAGGACTCACTAAAAAAGATGCGGATGGACCCTGCCACGCTTTCCGAAGATGAAGCAGAAAGACAAAGGATAGCCGAGGAGGAAGCTAGTTTGGCTGAAAACAAGGAGGAACAGGAACAGGATACCACCTCGGTAGATGAAGAGGCGGACAGCGCCCTGGCAAGCAGGGAGGAGGCCGACGTGAGTAAAACCATTAAAAAGGACTCCACTCCTGAAGACAATAGTGGTGCAGGCAGACGAGCTCAGCTTTTGAAGGCTGGAGCCATAACAAGCAAGATAATGGATGAGAAGCTTGCGGCAGTAAATATCGATATGGATAAGCCACCAGGCACTGTGATAGCATCTAAAAATGAAGCCAGGGAACCTGAACTGCTGGTTGACACTTTGTCCTGGGCTTTTTTGGATGAAAAGATGAAGGATAAGGAGAGCCAGGTGATCCTTTCTGCTAAAAATGCCGCCCAAAAGATCAAGGTAAATATCTCCTCTATGTCCAGCCGCTTGTATATGATGGAGCATGACATCTATAAATATGAGATAGAGCTATACAAAAAGTATAGTCAGGCTGTAGCCTGTATCGTGATGTTTCTTATCGGAGCTCCCCTTGGAGCCATTATCAAGAAAGGAGGACTGGGTGTTCCCGTGCTGATCTCTATCTTATTCTTTATTATATACTATGTGCTCACCATCATGACTGAGAAATGGGCGAAGGAGGGAATTGTAGATCCTGTTTTAGCTGTGTGGACCGCCGATGCAGTTCTCTTTCCAATCGGACTCTTCTTCCTGCGACAAGCCAGAATTGATGCCAGGATATTCGATTCTGATGTCTATGCCATCTGGATGGAGAAATTCCTATCCAGGTTTTCAAAAAAGTTAGTACGATAAATTATTTGTTTTTCAGCCATAACCAATCTAAATTTGCGGTTCGATAAAGCGATTTAAGAAACAGAAGATGTATTTAGCCAAGGAAAAGAAAGAAGAAATATTTGGTAAAAATGGTAAAAGCAAGACTGATACTGGCTCAGCGGAGTCTCAGATTGCCCTTTTTACGTACCGCATCAACCATCTTACCTCACATTTGAAAGAGAACAAAAAAGATCATTCATCAAGACTTGGTTTATTGAGGTTAGTTGGTAAAAGAAGAAGATTACTCGATTATCTCCACAACAATGATATCGAGCGATACAGAAGTATTCTTACAGAATTAAAAATCCGTAAGTAATCAAGATTTAATTTATAAGGGAATTCCAACGAATTCCCTTTTCTCATTTATAACAGAGGTTCTGTGCCTCACTGATCATTCATTGATATGAATCCTATTACAAAGAAATTCCAATTGTCTGATGGCCGAGAAATCACTATTGAAACCGGAAAACTAGCCAGACAAGCTGATGGATCTGTAGTTGTAAAGATGGGAGACACCATGCTTTTAGCTACTGTAGTATCCAAAACCGAAGCAGGAGAGGGTGTTGACTTCCTTCCACTCTCCGTAGACTATCAGGAAAAATTTGCCGCAGCAGGAAAGATCCCTGGCGGTTTCCTTAAAAGAGAAGGAAAACTAAGTGATTACGAAGTACTTATTTGTCGTTTGGTAGACCGGGCTATTCGTCCATTGTTCCCGGATGATTACCATGCAGATACTCAGGTGATGATTTCCTTGATTTCCGGTGACGGAGAAGTACCACCTGATTCTTTGGCAGCTTTGGCAGCATCATCTGCATTGGCTGTTTCAGATATTCCTTTCAATGGCCCAATTTCAGAAGTACGGGTTATCAAACTGGACGGAGCATATATTGTTAACCCAACTCGTGAGCAGATGGAATCTGCCACACTGGATTTGATCGTTGCTGGTTCAATTGACAACATCCTGATGGTAGAAGGAGAGTCCAAGGAGATCTCAGAAGAAGAGATGTTGGAAGCCATCAAGAAAGGTCACGAAGAGATTAAGCTTCAGTGTCAGGCACAGATCGATTTGGCCAAAGAAGTTGGTTCTTTAGAAAAACGTGAGTATGATCACGAACCTTCAGATGAGGACCTGAAGAAGAAAATGACTGATGCGTGCTATGATGCGTGCTACAAAGTAGCAGAGCAGCAGATTGCTGACAAGAAAGTCCGATCTGAAGCATTTAGTGCCATCAAAGATAAATTCCTGGAAGGTTACTCAGAAGAAGAGTTGGCAGAGTTGGATGACTTTCTCGTGAAGAAATATTTCCACGACATCCAAAAGGATGCTGTTAGAAATTTTGTCCTTGAAAGCCGAAAAAGGATTGACGGTAGAAATCTGGACGAAATCAGACCAATCTGGTCAGAAGTCAATTATTTACCTTCGGCGCATGGATCTGCCTTGTTCACACGAGGTGAAACTCAGTCTTTGAGCACAGTCACCCTTGGATCGAAGCTTGACGAGCAGATGATAGACGGAGCAATGATCTCCGGTTATAACAAGTTTATCCTTCATTACAATTTCCCTGGATTTTCAACAGGTGAAGTAAGACCCAACAGAGGACCCGGAAGAAGAGAGGTAGGTCATGGAAACCTGGCCATGAGGGCATTGAAGCAATCTTTACCAACTGAAGACAATCCATATACCATTCGAATTGTTTCAGACATCCTGGAGTCAAACGGATCATCATCTATGGCGACTGTTTGTGCGGGATCTTTAGCACTGATGGATGCTGGTATCAAAGTTTCCGGTCCTGTATCAGGTATTGCGATGGGAATGATTTCCGACAGCAAAACCGGTAAATACGCGATCCTGTCAGACATCCTGGGAGATGAGGATCACCTGGGTGATATGGACTTCAAAGTAACAGGTACTTCAAAAGGTATCACAGCATGCCAGATGGATATCAAAGTTGATGGACTGTCATACGATGTGCTAAAAGAAGCACTGGAGCAGGCTAAGAAAGGCAGAGAGCATATTCTGGGTGAGATGGCCAAGACCATCACTGGTCCTCGTGAAGAAATGAAACCGAATGCTCCAAGGTTGGTACAAATCAACATTGAGCGTGATATGATCGGTGCAGTGATCGGACCTGGTGGTAAGATTGTTCAGGAGATCCAAAGAGAGTCCGGAGCTACAGTAGCTATCGAAGAAACTGATAAAGGTGGGCTTGTTACTGTTTTTGCGGCTAATAAAGAATCTTTGGACGAAGCAGTGAAAAGGATCCGTGCGATCACAGCGATGCCGGAAGTAGGTGAGATCTACGAAGGAAAAGTAAAAGCGATTATGCCTTTTGGTGCATTCGTAGAAATCCTGCCAGGCAAAGACGGTCTGTTGCACATCTCTGAGATCAAGTGGGAGCGTCTTGAAAGTATGGACGGAGTACTTGAAGTAGGAGAAGAGGTCAAAGTGAAGCTCGTAGACATCGATAAGAAAACCGGGAAATACAAACTTTCAAGAAAAGTTTTACTGCCCAAACCTGAAAGAGAGAGCAAAGCTCATTAAATTAGATGGAATGAATTGGGGCTAATCCTTTCATTCCACTATGCGGCAACTTAAGATAAGTAAACAAATTACTAACCGGGAGAGTGAATCCCTGGATAAGTATTTTAATGAGATAGGGAAGGTAGAGTTGATCTCTGCCGACGAGGAGGTTGAGTTATCGCGCAGGATTAAGGAAGGAGACCAGGTTGCACTGGAAAAGCTTACCAAGGCCAATCTCAGGTTTGTGGTCTCCGTTGCCAAACAATACCAAAATCAGGGTCTTTCATTGTCTGACCTCATAAGCGAAGGCAATCTGGGTTTGATCAAAGCAGCACAACGTTTTGATGAAACCCGGGGCTTTAAGTTTATATCCTATGCTGTCTGGTGGATCAGGCAGTCAATCCTTCAGGCATTGGCGGAGCATTCCCGGATAGTAAGATTGCCACTCAACAGAATAGGCTGGGTAAGTAAGATCCAAAGAACCTTTATTGAGCTGGAGCAGCTGTATGAAAGAGAGCCCACGGCTGCCGAAATGGCAGACAAGCTCAATGTGACAGTTGAAGAAATTCTGGATTCATTGAGGATCTCCGCTCGTCAGGTTTCGATAGATTCACCATTGAAAAGTGAAGAAGAAGGTAGCCTGCTGGATGTCCTGGTAGATGAAAGCAGTGAGTCGCCGGACGAAGAGATGATCAGGGATTCTCTGCGTAAAGAAGTAAGAAGTGCACTTTCTACGCTCACACAGCGGGAGACAGACGTGGTTACCTATTACTTTGGATTGAATAACCAGGCACCCATGACCCTGGAGGAGATTGGAACAATTTTTAACCTGACACGTGAAAGAGTCAGGCAAATCAAAGAAAAAGCAATTAGGAGATTGAGGTATACTTCAAGGAGCAAATCATTAAAACCATACTTAGGGTAGTCAAAATGACATATCATTATTTAATGGCCTAATGTTTGATCCTTTCGCCCTATAATTACGTTCACATTCTCAGCAAAAGAGACGATTTTTTATAATGGATAACGAAAAAGTAAAAGTATTAATCATTGGTTCGGGTCCTGCGGGATATACAGCTGCTGTCTATGCAGCCAGGGCAGGTCTAAAGCCAGTTTTATATCAGGGTGGACAGCCGGGAGGTCAGCTTACCCTGACAAATGATGTTGAAAACTATCCGGGATACCCTGAAGGGATCAATGGACCTCAGATGATGGTAGATTTCCAAAAACAAGCCGAGCGTTTTGGGACAGACATCAGATATGGCATGGTCACCTCTGTGGATTTTACAGGATGGCCTCACAAAGTCACAATAGATGAAAAGATAACTGTTGAAGCGGAGGCGGTAATCATTTCTACCGGTGCTTCAGCCAAATGGTTGGGCCTTGAGAGCGAGNAAAGACTAAACGGAATGGGTGTTTCTGCCTGTGCTGTTTGTGATGGATTTTTCTACCGCGGACAAGACGTAGCGGTAGTTGGTGGTGGCGATACTGCCGCTGAGGAAGCTACTTATCTGTCTAAGCTGGCTAAAAAGGTATATATGCTGGTAAGAAGAGACGAGTTGCGTGCTTCTAAGATCATGCAGCAAAGAGTGCTGAAAGCGCCTAATATTGAGGTGTTGTGGAATACTGAGGCCGTAGAGGTTTTAGGTAAAGACCAGGTAGAGGGCTTGAAAGTGGTCAACAACAAGACCAACGAAGAGCGTGACCTGGAAATACAGGGCTTTTTTGTAGCCATCGGGCATAAACCAAATACAGATATTTTCAAGGGTATACTTGACATGGATGAGGTTGGATATATCAAAACCATTCCGGGAACAAGCAAGACCAAGATACCAGGTGTATTTGCCACCGGAGACGCACAGGATAAAGTATACAGGCAAGCTGTGACGGCGGCAGGTTCCGGATGTATGGGAGCGCTGGATGCTGAGCGGTTCCTTGCTGAAAAGGAAATGGAAGTAGAAGCAGCTACAGCCTGAAAGTAAAAATGAATTTGTCATTAATACGGGAGTCCCTGATATCAGGGACTTTTCTATTAAATACCCTTTTCGATTCACTGACATGAAGATTAATATTCTAGCCGTTGCCGCACATCCAGATGATGTAGAGTTGTCTTGTGCTGGCACCTTACTGGTCCATCAAAAAAGAGGATTTACAACAGGTATCATCGACCTTACACGAGGGGAGATGGGAACAAGAGGCACACCTGAGATCAGGATGGAAGAAGCAGCTGCTTCAGCCAAAATTCTTGGTCTCACAGTAAGAGAAAACCTTGGACTCGCCGATTCTTTCTTTGAAAACAACAAGGAGAATCAACTGAAGCTGGTGCAGAAAATCAGGGAGTACCAGCCGGATTTTGTCATTGGTACGGCCATCTACGACCGGCATCCTGACCATGGCCGGGCATCCCAATTAACCGAGCAGGCTTGTTTTCTGGCTGGACTAAAAATGGTTGAGACTACCTCTACCGATGGAGAGAAACAGAAGCCATGGAGGCCAAAACGATTGTTTTTTGCCATACAAAGCACCTCTTTAGAGCCCGACTTTTTTGTGGATATCTCCGATGTGATGGAAGAAAGAATGGAGTCAATCAAGGCTTATAAGACCCAGTTCTATGATCCCAGTAGCAAAGAGCCACAAACTTATATCTCAAGGCCGGAATTTCTCGATATGATCACTGCGAGGGCGCAGGAATATGGTCACAGGATCCAGGTAAAGTATGCGGAAGGATTCAATACCAAACACCCCCTGGGAGTGAAGGAATTGTATCATTTAGTGTGATAACGGACTAGTGTGATTTGGCAGACTTGATATAGTCCTTCACATAATAGGCCAACAAGAAACCTAGGGGGATGATAAAAAGAAGTCCGACAAGTAATATGATAATGATCTCAAACATTTTTCAAATCACGTAATAATCTAAGTGTCTGGGAATACATAAAAATTGCTATTCCAAATAGTAGGAAGAGAATAATAAAACCGACTAATAATATCAGAAATTCAGTTATATTATTTACTCCACTTAAATTTAACGAAAATATTCCTGTTGCAGTTGCTATTATCAGAAGTCCAAATAGCTTTATGACTTCAGTGTTAAATTTTATTCGTTCAACTATAGCTTGATTTGCCATGGCCTAATTTCAATGGTCTCTCAAGATATTAAATAAATTAGAAAATAGCGGTATTGATTGTCCAGATGCTTTAGTTTTANATTATTGTGAAACTTTACTTTAGATCATAAGAGAGTTGATTCTATCAAATTCCCTGATAGCGATTAAAGCTTCTTCTTTTGATGAATAATCGATTTTGGGGTTTAGATATTCCTTATTTAACCAGTTAATAGCTTCCATTATCGGGACATTCTCATAATAGTGATCCCGGCAATGGTGGACGAGTTTCAGCACTTTCAACCCATCAAACCAGTGAAAGAATCTTTTTTCAAATGATTGATAATCAGTTGTTTGGTTAATGATTTCAGGAAGAGTTTTCTCGAAATCCTGTTGCTTAAGAAAATCAGCAACAGTTGCCGGTACATCCGGAGTTAACCCCTGGTTTTCATAAATCAACGGGATTTTTCCGATGAAACATTTGAGTTCCTCAAAGATGGCCGGAGCATATACCGGGTAGTTGGGATCACCCTTTTCAAGATACTTATTCACCGCATGTCCGGTCCCAAAGGGTACCCGGTCTGAGAGCCGATCGGATGGGTAGATAGTGGTGGTATTGATCTCAGAGATCTTACCCAAAGCCGTCATCTTATGAATAAAATAGAAGTCTTCACCGGCTTTACGGGTGTTCATCCCTCCCTGTCGCTCATAGGCATCTGATTTTACAGAAATACAGGAGCCCAGTGTCTGAAATGCATAGGGAAACCCCGTCCATCGCAGCGCATCTACATAATACCTGAGATAGAGCTCATAGTTGGTAATGGCTTCCGGGTTCTCACCATTAAGTGGGTGTTCATAAAACGAAAGTGAGGTATTTGAATTGGTTTTGGCAAAATGGTTTTCAACTTCCATCAGGAAATTGGGATCACACCTACAATCGGCATCAAAACAGACAATTATGCCTTCTTTATCGAAGTGGTTAAATATTCGAACAGCCTCATCCATGCCTATTTTACGAGCCAGTCCTACACCTGCCTTCTTTTTGGGTAAGCTTAGAAACCGACTCATCACAGGATATCTCCTACCGGGCTTTTGGAGCTTATCATAGGTCTCCTGGTTGATGGCTTGAACATCATCATCAGCATTTTCCGCCTCATTGACGATCACCAGGATCAGTACCTGGCTTTTTGGCTTATCACACTGGTTCAGTGANTCAATGGCTTTTTCGATGGCTGGTTCATGATACGCCGGGACTACCACAATCAGATCCACCTCCGGATATTCAGCCGGATCAAATAACGGATGCTGCCAGGCGTACCGCTTAAGGTAGGTGGATTGCTTCAAGGAGAGAGCCGTTCTATGGTCCATTCTTCACCTTTTCGGGTATAGAGGATCCGATCATGAAGCCTGCTCGGGCGGCCCTGCCAAAATTCAATGGAATCAGGAATGATCCGGTATCCTCCCCAGAAATCAGGTAAGGGTACCTTGCCTTGCTTAAACTTTTCTTTCATCTCCTGGAGTTTTATTTCCAAAATACTGCGGGTGGTGATCACCTGGCTTTGTTGGGAAACCCAGGCACCCAGCTGGCTGGCAAATGGTCTGCTGGCAAAATATTTGAGTGACACACTGGTGGGTACTTTTTCAGCAACACCCGTAATGGAAACCTGTCTTTCAAGGACATACCAGGGAAAAAGAATAGAAACACGGGGGTTTTCACCGATTTGATTGGCTTTTCGACTTTTGTAATTGGTGAAGAAGACAAACCCCTTCTCGTCGAAAGCTTTGAGCAGGACTGTTCGTTGGGTAAGCATGCCCGTTTTATCAGAGGTACCCAGCACCATGGCATTGGGTTCATTGACTTCCGCTTTGATGGCTTCATCAAACCAGGCTCTGAATTGATTAAACGGTGATTTGTCTACTGACTTTTCGTCGAGCGATGCCCTGGCATATTCTTTACGTAATGAAGCAACTTCTAATGACATTTGAGTGGTATACTACGATAAGTTGAAAATTGTTTTATTTGTTGCTGAACCAAAGATACAGATTGAAATAGTCATAGATAGCTATTTCATGCCAGCATGCTGTAAGTAAGCATGTGATCGATAAGAAATAATCAGCATACACATGAAACTAAGGATAGACCTGGATGTAGCAAGTAGTGAAGAATGGATCAATGCCGTGATGAGTGATTTTGACGAATTTCTGAAAGATCATGCCAACTGTGAGCGGAAAGCTTCAGCCATGGCCATGAGCTTTGTAGCCAAATATCCTGATCGTACAGAGATCCTGGATGAGCTCATTGAGACAGGTATTGAAGAGCTGGAACATTTCAACCAGGTATACCAGATCATGAAGAAAAGAGGCATTCAACTGCCTCATGAGATTGGTCAGGATGTATATGTGAAACAATTGCTTGACCTATGCCACAGTGGCAAGGAGCAAAGGTTTAGGGATAGATTACTTTTGGCTTCACTGGTGGAAACAAGGGGAGCAGAGCGATTCAGGATGGTTTATGAAGCAGTAGATGATCCTGAGTTAAAAGATTTTTACCATGGGCTGTGGGCGTCTGAGGCACGACATGGAGAAATTTTTGTTAAGATGGCTTTAAACTATTTCGATGAACAGGTTGTCTATAACAGATTGACCGAGATGAAGTTGGCAGAGGCGGAGATAATAACGAATTTACCAATTAAACCTGCACTGCATTAGATGGATTATTTTGGAGACGATTTATTGACAATACCCAGAAAAGGCGATCTGCTTATTTCTGAACCCTACCTTCCTGATCCCAATTTCGAGCGGACTGTGATCTTCCTTTGTGAGCACGATGAGAACGGATCTTTGGGATTTGTGCTAAATAAAAAGTCAAAAGCAGTTGTCAACGACCTAATGGATGAGTTAGACTCGTTTAATGCTGATATATTTGTAGGTGGGCCGGTACAAAGGAATACCCTGCACTTTTTGCATAAAGGCAACACAGTCCTCGATGCAGACGTGAAAGTTGTGGAAGGTATTCACTGGGGGATGGATTTTGAAGGGCTCATGGAAAAAATTAATACTGGGCAGGTAAGTGAACAAGATATTAAGTTTTTTGTTGGATATTCAGGCTGGTCTCCGGGGCAGCTGTTGGAGGAATTGAAGGAAAAAACGTGGATTGTTTGTAAATGTGCCAACCAGGATTTGGTTTTTGATACTGATCCTGAAGATTTGTGGAGTGTGGTTCTTAAAAATATGGGGGGTAAATTTAAGGTTATGGCCAATTACCCCAGGGATCCAAGATTAAATTGACCAGCTGGAACGGTTTAAATTGGAATAATAAAGTCCAAAATTATGGATGAGATGAACAAAAAGGTTTCGGAGAATGTCGATAGTACTCCGGAAATCGTTCAGCAAGAAGCTGAATTACGTGATCAGAAAAACAATGTTCAGAGCAACAACTCTGAGCAAAAATCACCCGATATTCCCTCCGATGCCGCTAATGAGCAGGATAAAAAGGATGGAGTAAATTCATTTTCCAGTCCCTCAAAAGACCAGAAACCGGAAAGTGATGCAGAAGAAACACAACCCGAGAAAGTTGAGCCTTCAGGGGAAAGTGAGGAGGTTTCTCCCAATTCCGATGTCATACAGGAAGAATCGGCTGCACTAGCACAACATGCTGAAAATGCAGGAGAAGGTGATCCAACGGAGCAAAAAGAACCCGCCAAAGAACCTGCTAAACCTGAATCTGCCCCAAAAGCAGAAGATGACGAGTCTAAATCGGAATCAGAATCAGGGGATGATCATCATCACCATGACGATCATGACGATGAGATACCTGATCTGCTTGCTGATGCAGACCTGGACCACGCGAGCAAGAAAGAGCTTTTTGATCTTCTCAAAAAACATAGTCACCTCGATCACATGCGTACGCTGGATCATGGACTGAAAGAATTAAAACCACATTACGATACCTTATACGATAAGGAAAAAGAAGAGGCTCTCAAGGCATTTATCGATAATGGTGGTGCAGAAGTAGATTTTGAATACAAGGGTGATGATACAGACAGAAACTTTTATGAGCTGTATGATCTCCTGAGAGAAAAACGACATAAGTTTTANGTCCAGCTAGAAAAGGACAAGGATGAAAATCTGAAGCGCAAAAACGAAATCCTTGAAGAGCTAAGAGAGCTGGTAGATGGAGAAGAAAGTACCGCCTCCATCAACAAGCTCAAGGAGCTGCAAGCTGAGTGGAGAAAGATCGGACATGTTCCGGGGCAGTATGTAAAAAGCCTGTGGGCTAATTACAATGCGCTGATTGATCGCTATTATGACCACAGAAGCATCTATTTTGAGCTGAAGGAGCTAGACCGTCAGAAGAATCTAAAAGGAAAACTGGATTTGTGTGAGCGGGCGGAAGCACTTGACAAGCTGGATAACATCAAGAGTGCCATTTCTCAGCTCAACGAACTGCACGAAGAATTTAAGCATATCGGTCCAATCCCTCGCGAAGACCAGGAGCCCGTCTGGCAGCGATTCAAAGCGGCTTCGGATAAAATCTACGCTAAGCGAAAAGACTTCTACGAGGAAGTAAGGAAGGATCAGGAGAAGAATATGGAAGTCAAGAAAAATCTTGGCGACCAGGTAGCGGAGTTGACCAAATTTGATTCCGACAGGATCACCGAGTGGAACCAAAAGACCAAAGAGATCCTGGAATTACAGAAAAAGTGGGAAGCTGTTGGTAGCCTGCCACGAGAGCATGCCAAGGAGATCAACAAGCATTTCTGGGGACACTTCAAGGAATTCTTCAACAACAAAAACAACTTTTTCAAAAAGCTTGAGGGGATGCGTGAAGAAAACCTCAAGAAGAAAGAAGAACTGCTGGAAAAGGCTTTGGCTGTAAAAGATTCTGACGATTGGGAAAAAACAGCCAACACGTTGAAAACCTTACAGTCTGAATGGCGGGATATTGGTCCGGTTCCTGAGAAATTCAGGAATGAAGTCTATAAGAAGTTCAAAGCAGCCTGTGATCACTTCTTTGAAAGAAAAAGAGGTAAAAACCAGGAACGAAATCAGGAGTTTGAAGAAAACCTCAAGAAAAAGGAAGCGGTTTGCGACAAGCTAGAGACAGTGCTCAACTCCGATACGATCAAGCTGGACGAGATTTATGACCTGCTGGATCAATACGCTGAGATTGGTTTTGTGCCAAGGCAGTCCATCAAGGCTATCCATGGTAGGTTCGACTCTATTACGAATCAGCTGATTTCATTGGAAGAACTGACAGAGGATCAACGAAATGAACTCAAGACCCAGGTACAGGTAAATAAACTGAAGGGCAGTCCTCATGGTGGACAAAAGATCAACAGGAAGGAAAATGCCATCAAGCGTAAGATCACGGCTATTGAAAGTGATATTACGACCTGGAAAAATAACCTGGAATTCTTTGCCAACAGCAAGACAGCCGATAAGCTGAAAGATGACTTCAAGGATAAGATCAACTCAGCAGAGAAAGAGTTGGATACTTTGAAGAAGCAGCTGGATGTGCTGCATCATTCCTAGTTGTTCGCTGAATCTTTCACCCATTTCATACTGTGATCTCCCGTGACAGCAATGGTCTGTGCTGGCTGATCCAAGGTGAAATAGGACCAGGGCCCCGGAATGAATGGGTACTTTTCCAGGACTTTTTCATTTACTTCTATACCAAATCCGGGCGTGTCAGGTACATGGAGATATCCGTCACGAATTGTAAGTGGATCTTTCAGGATTTCATCTGATACGGGGAATGGGTACATGCCTTTTCGGCCCGGTGCAGAGTAGCAGGGGTATTCGAGCCATTCCACCACGGATTCCGGCGAGCAGATCCCCAAATGTGCTGAGGCCAGGATCTCCAGCTCATGACCCCAACAGTGAAAGGCGAATTGAAGATTTGCGTTCTGAGTCGATTTGATCACCTGATTGGCTATGTTGAATCCGCCCTGGCAGCAAACGTCCATTTGCACATAGTCCACAGCATTCTTTTGGATCAGATCAGTAAAGCCTTCCAGATCCTGTTCGTGTTCACCGCTTGCAATCGGCACATAGTTTTTGCTTTTCAATACGGCATAGTCTTCATGTTGTTCGGGAGGAAGGGGCTCTTCCAGCCAGGTCAGATCGTATTTCGTCATCGCTTGTGACAGGTTGGTGATCATTTCAGGGGTATAGCTTTTATCTCCCATTCGCCACCATGTGTGGGCATCTACCATCAGGCCGAAGTCTTTGCCTACCGCTTTCCGCATGAGCTCCATGGTCCTCAGGTCTTCTTCAACACCCAATGCTGGTCGCATTTTATAGGCTTTGAACCCCAGCTCCCGGATAGCAGTTGCTTCCTCAGCAAATGACTCAGGGGACATATACATGCCTGCACTTCCATAGAGCTTGATGGTATTGCGTTTCCTGCCTCCGATCAATTCATACACCGGGCAACCTTCATATTGGGCTGCGATGTCGATGAGGGCTATCTCTACCGCAGCATAGAGTTTGACCAACTCAGGATCACCTGTGAAATCAAATACGCGCCATTGTAAGGGGTCTTTACCCATCAGAAAAGGAGCAATGGATTGGTCTATTTGGGATTTTGCTCTTTCATATGCCGGGCCCGGAGCAAAACCCTTCAAGCCATTATCGGTCGTCACGCGGATGATCATGGCATCCCGTTTGATAATGCTTCGCTGCCCGCCCCAAAATGACAGCATGATTGGTTCCGGCATGGGATAAGAAAGCAGAAAAGCCTCAACACTTACAATTTTCATGGGCTGATTCTTGAGATTCGATCATCAAGATACCTATTTCAGGATTAAGAAGATGAAAGGATCAATAAGTTAAAGGTTGACTTAGGATTGATAATCTATCCGGACAATTTCCGCTATTCCTTCATCATAGGTAGTAGGAAGTATCCCAAAGCGTTTGATGAATTTATCGCTATTAAAATCATAAGGCCTGTCATATTGATACATCATTTCTGGCATTTCGCGCATTACAGGGACGAAAACACCCATAAGTCCTGCCATAAAGCGTGAGACAGATCTCGATTTAGGTTTTACTTGAAGAGCTGCTGCAAATTTTTCGATCCACTCCTTACCAGTATAGGGATTCGATGCAGTTGGTAGGTGCCAGGTCTGGTTATAGGCATCTGGAGTGTTGCCAAGCAAAGCTGTAGCCTGGCCTGCATCTTTGATATGCGTAAATGAATGCTTGAAGTTCAAAGGACCCATCCAGTTGGCAGTCTTCCCTTCCGTAAGGGGCTTAATCACTGTTTCGGTAAGCATGCTCACGTTTTGAATTGAGGGTCCGTAAAAATCAGCCGACCTGGCAATAAGCGCTGTGAGTTTACCTGATTTTACCTCCTTCAGGATCATTTCCACCAGCTGTTTCCTGACCTTCCCTTTCTCACTGCTGGGATTCATGGGGGTATCCTCGGTCATGCCATCCAGGTACTGAGGATCGTACATGTAAATATTGTCGAAGAATACCAGTTTTGAGTTGTTTTCAATGCATCCTTCAATGACCGCTTGCATAAAGGCAGGCCAGTTTCTTCTCCAGATTTTGAGATTATAAGGGAAGCCGATGGTGACATAAACCACATTTGACCCGGCGATAGCTTTCTTAATCGAGGTTTGATCAGTCAGGTCTGCTGACATCAGGATATCAGAGCCATTTACCTGTTTGGGATTTCTGGCGACGAGTCTAATTTCAGAAGTATAATTCGATAGTGACCTGGCCAGTTCTTTGCCAATGGCACCCCCTGCTCCGAGAATAGTCTGCATTTTGATCGAGTTTTCCCTGATGACGAATTGGGGATGTGAAATATTTTAAGTGCCCTGGAATTACAACGATAGCGATAACACTTTAAACAGCTTGCCATCGGTAATCATGCAGCCACTTTCCAGCATTTGAAACACTTCCATCTCCCTGGTCTGATTGTACACCTTTTCAGTCGTATAGACTTTGGCATCCTTAGGCGGTTTTTCAACTGCTTTCTGCAGCTCTTCCTGCTTTGTGAAATCTGTTGCAGAAGAAGTAATACCAACAAGCACCATCCGGTCATTCAGGCATTGAAAGATCATCAGTTCATTGGTCATCCGTTTTTCCAGAAAATCGACTTTGCGAAGAATGCTCTCAAAAACGACATCACTAAACAGGGTAAGAATATCTTCTGCTTTCTTGGGAGTCTCTGTCTTGAGTTTTTTCCAGTCTTCAGCCGTGATCCCATTTACGACCAGGTATTCTATAAACTCATTTCGCAGTTCTGTCAACTCATCCGTCGTTAACGCACGGTATTTTGGTGTTACAGCCATGTATTGATTTCAGATTTTAAGCTCCCAACAAGGGGAGATGCTTTATCTTGTGATAGTTTAAAGCCATGCCAATGCAGGCTTTCATCGGTTCTGCCGGGACTTCATCAGCAAGCGTAAAATGAATGGCCCGATTGCCTTCATATTCAAAGATATCTCCATGTACCAGCTTAAAGGTATCCACCAGACCGGTAGTGCAGATAAAGTAGATAGAGAATCGATCCGGGATGCTGCTTTTCCAGCCCAACCTGATGGTACTCCCGTTCTTGGTCAGGTAGCTCGCCTCACCCCATTTCACGGTTTCGATCAGCTTTTTTAATCCCTCGGTCTCTGCAGCTGAATCTAAAATGAGTTTCCTCAAACCTTTTAGCCTGGCTGCGATCTCTTTTGGATAACTCTTGAATATCTCATCGACTTTTGGATCCTTAACTAACTCCATACTTTAATTTAAGGCATTTTAGCTAAACCCTCCGACTTGATATTCCAGGTGCCATCTTTTGGAAACCCTGGTGCATCACCTACCGAATTGTCCCACCCTGCTGCCATCATGGCTACAGCTGTGAGCAACCCACCATTACCAGGTAAGTATAACCGTAGTCTTTCATTCTGATAGTTATGTCCATTCACCAGGTAGGTGTTTTTCTGCATGGGCATAAACAACGCATTGATGGCTTCTTCCGGCTTGCCGAGACGAGCAGCGGTCATGGCGATCATCGGGTAATCCCAGCCCCAGGTAGTTTCCCATTGCCACTCCTCCAGTATCCTGGCGAAGGTATTTCCCATAATGTCCGGGTTTACCTTTTCAGTCAGTGGGAGCATTCCCAAAGATCCTAGCACCACAGGGTGGTCTCTCTTTCGCTCTATTTCGTCGTAGTAGCCTTCAGCACCCTCAGCAGGGAGGTACATCCCTTTTTCCATTTGAAGGTCTACCAAATTGTCCGAAACTTCTATCCATTTAGGATCTGCATTGATACCTAAACGTTCCTGCCATTTCAGGGCAGTTTTCAAGGCGTAATACCAGTAAGTGACCTCAAAGGGAGGATTGTTGGTCTCAGTAGGATGAAATAGCTCCTGCGCGGGAATGAGTGGCTGACACAGATGATATTTGCCATCCGCTTTGAGTTGAGCAAATGAGGCCATAAAAGTAGCGGTCTCAAATACCATCTCTTTGTATTTGTTCAGGGTTTCTTCTGTGGGGTTGGCCCTGTAAAGGAGCTCAGCCATATAAATGGGATGAGGTTGCTGCCAGGCCAGAAACTCCCCAACTGATGATGGGCTTTTCCGGCCCTCAGGACCGGTCATCTTTTGCCATCTCACACCGTCATAACCCTGCCATTGGGCGGTGCCTCTTGCTTCTTCCATCACCTGGTAATACCAGTCCATACTGTTTTCCAGCAAGTCAGCTTTACCCCATAATGGGAAGTGGACGCCATGCCACCAGTGCATTTCCAGGTGAAACTTGCCATACCAACTGTTCATGGTCAGGCCTGTTTCCTGTGGAGGTAGTGACCCCGAACATTGAATTTTGGTGAGATATTGCGAAAGGATCACCCTCCGCTCAAGCTCTTCTGCCCTGGGGTCTGTGCAGGCTCCAAAGTCGATAAACCCGCCCGACTTCCAGTAATCTGCCAATCCCCGGATGCTGCTTTGGGCGGTGGCCTCAAAGTTGTCAGTCGGGGTATTTGGCTTTTCCTTTGAAAAGGCCATGCTGAAAGCAAAGGATTCCTGGTTGGCCTGTGGTTCCAGCCAAAGATGATGCGGGGACTTTTCGTTTAATTCTCCGGAACCCTCCCAGGAAAGGCTGGCGAAATACTGGTCATCGTCCAGGTTTCTGGTGATCAAACGGGTGTTTCCACTTCCTGATACAAGAGTCTGGTGCTTGTCTGTGCTGTCCCAGTCATAGCCAGGGCAGACATGACATTCATTTCCGTAAGGGAATTCCAGCTTGACCTTAATTCGGTTCTTTGCCAATAGTGGCGAGGTGATCTTAGCAGAGATCGCATCGTTTTCCTGGTGACCATACAACTCAACTTTTACAGGTTCGCCTTCTACGGTGTAGTTGCTTTCGATCTTACCAGTCCATAAGTCGAGTTGCTGGTCAATGTTTTTTAGATCCTCGATGCCCAATTCTTTGCCGTCCTCCGTGAGGAAAACAAGCCCGATGATGCCAAGGTGTAGTCGATGTGGATTTGCTCTCAGCCAGTCTGACGCTTTTTTAGCCCTGCCATCCCGTGGTTGCACAGCATAAGGCACTACCTTGTCATTGCAAGACTCATATTCCCTGGCCACATCCTCGATGGTATAGTCATCGGGATTGGGGATCGTATGCCACGCCCACTGGGCTTGTGTGCCGAGTGCAACACCTCTTTCATAGGTCTGATGAAAGCTCTGCAATCCGGAGGCGTCTACCGTAAAGGCAAACTCTCCGTTACCTACTGAAAGTGACCCCAGGGTGTCGACAGCCTCTATCAGGACTTGATGACGACTGACCACCGATTCACGGTCGATAGGTTTTTCTTCCGCAACCTGCTGGCTACAGCCGGCAAGAGTCAGGATGATGAGAGCTAAAACACTTAGGTTTGAGATTTGATTGGGGCACTTCATGCGCCCAAATTAAAACGATTAAACCTTTAGGAAAAGCTTCTGTTTATATAATACATATAAGAATGCCCATTCCACTGCCAAAAAGCAAAAGACCATGACAAGGGAATTATACGGTTCCCCCACAAGCTGGCCCAGCCATCCAAACAGTGCATTGGTAGTGTACGACCAGCTGATAAAGTCACCCGCCATATAAATCAGGATGGAGTTCATCCCGATCACCCTAAAGAAGAATGACCACTTCTGATATCCTTTTACGTCAATGATGAAGTAAAAAAGCACCATCAGGAGTGTGCTGATACCGCCGCACATCAGCACAAATGAGCTTGTCCAAAGGTTTTTGTTGATCGGAAAAACAAAGTCCCAGATCTGAGCGATCACGACCATGGATGCACCCAGAATCACCAGGTTGATCAGAGTCTTTTTCTGTGTTTCAGCGGAAATATTCTTCAGCTGGTCTCCCACATAAATCCCTAAAAGAGCTGTTGATATAGCCGGAATCGTCGAGAAAAGCCCCTCAGGATCATGGATGCCGAGGTAAAGTTTGCCTGGCATGATCAACCGGTCCAGGTAAGAAACAATATTTCCTTCCATGCTCAAAGAACCCATTGGGAAGCCAGGTGCTGCAGTCAGCAATATCAGCAGCCAGTAACCAATCAGGATCGAAAAGAACCAGATCATTTGTCCTTTTTTGGATGTATGAATGTAGATGATATTGGCAAACATATAAGCCAGGCCAATCCTGCCCAACACACTACCAAAACGGATCTCTTCGAGTGGCATGATCTGAAGTCCGTTGTTGTAGATCACTCCAAGCAACACCAGGATAAGCCCCCTTTTTACCACACGCATGGTCAGAGACTTTTTGTCTTTTCCTCTTTCCAGCTGCTTGCCCACAGAAAATGGAGTCGCCACACCTGCTATGAAAAGGAATAACGGAAAGATGATGTCGTAAAAGGCAAAACCGTGCCAGTCAGGATGGGTAAACTGGTTGGCCATGGCATGCCAGAAAGGTGCTTCGGTGATCTCGGCCAGCCGGAAAAAGATCTCTTCGGCCCCCATGATCCAAAACATGTCGAATCCTCGTAAAGCATCAAGTGAATATAGGCGCTGGTTAGTCGGTGTTAGGTTCATTCGCTATGGAAATTGTGATTTCAAATATATCAATAAGTCTTCTTCATTGGAATTTCCAATTTATAGAGGTTTTCGTTCTGCCAGGTGTTTTTCTCCCGGCTTTCACTGTAAATCCCAGGTGAAGAATATGTTATTAATTACCATCGTCGGGGTACGAAAGGACTATTATCAAGTATAAAAGTTAACTTAGTTTATTGATTAACCAGACAACCCCAATATGCAACGCAGAGATTTTTTAGTTACTTCAGGACTCGTAAGCCTTGGATTTCTTGGCCTTCAAAGATGTACAGTAGGTGGTTCCCAATTTGTGGAATCAACAGGATATGGAGACCTCCTGCCAGACCCTGATGGAATACTCAATCTTCCCAAAGGATTTAGCTATAAGATCATTTCCAAAAAAGGTACACCAATGTCGGATGGCTATTTGATCCCCGGAGCTGCAGATGGGATGGCTACGTTCAATATTGACAATAAGGTGGTGATCATCAGAAACCACGAGCTGTCACCGGGTGACCTTGAAAACGGACCCTTCGGAATGGATGAGAAGAATCTGCCTGCCGGGGCCACGAAAGATCTTGTTTATGACTTTGGAAGCGGGAAGAATGTAGGAGTAGGTGGTACAACCACTGTGGTGTTTGATGAGAAGACCCAAACCATCGAAAAAGAATACTTAAGCCTGGTAGGAACTGTCCGCAACTGTGCCGGTGGGCCCACTCCGTGGAATAGCTGGATCTCTTGCGAAGAATCTACTTTGAGAGCTGATGGTACTCTTGAGAAAGACCATGGGTACAACTTTGAGGTAAAAGCCACAACACAGTCTGGTATTCAGGTGCCGGTTCCTTTAAAAGCCATGGGACGATTTAACCATGAGGCTGTGGCGGTAGATCCGAAAACTGGCATTGTCTATCTCACTGAAGACGCTGGAGATGGGTTGATCTATCGGTTTATCCCTGAGCAGTACGGCGACCTTTCTCGTGGTAAGCTTCAGGCCATGAAGTTGAAGAGTAAGTCATCCTTTGATAGCAGAAACTGGCAGGAAGAATCCAAAGATGTAATGCCCTTGAATGAAAAGCTGGATGTGGAGTGGATGGACCTGGAGGATATTCAGTCTCCTCAAAATGACCTTAGGCTAAAAGGATATGACGCCGGGGCAATCCGTTTTGCCAGGGGAGAAGGCATGTGGAATGGAAAAGGAGAGATCTATTTTGCCTGTACCAATGGTGGACAGAAAAAGAACGGACAGATCTTTAGATACATCCCAAGCCCGGAAGAAGGAACTCCCAACGAAAGTAAAAGCCCGGCCAAACTGGAACTATTTGTGGAGTCGCACGATGCCCAAATGCTGGAGCATGCAGACAACCTGACTTATTCTCCATGGGGGGATCTGATTGTCTGTGAAGACAAAAGAGAACCCAAGCTGGTAGGAGTTACCCCAAATGGCGAGCTTTACCATTTTGGAGAAAACGTGGGATTTAAATCGGAATTTGCAGGAGCCTGTTTTTCACCTTCGGGTGAGACTTTGTTTGTCAATATTCAGGGACCTGGTCTAACGGTGGCCATTCAGGGCCCCTGGAAAAAGCTGAAGGCTTAAAGGCATAACAGGTTTCAAATCGCGCGGAAGTATCTTCCGCGATCGTGGGAATTTCGTGACAATTGATCTACTCTTCCTCTATGTAGGATAGATATGATGATGAATGCCAGATCTTCTAGTTTAGTACCATACTGGTATGCGAATATTTTCATTAAAGAGATCATCGTCTTCTTAAGTAATCCCCCTTTACAACAGATCCTAAATCTTTGTGATAGGTCTTTCACAAAGGGGGAAAAAGGGGGATTATTTGTGGTTCATTCGGGTGTGGGTCTGATATGACAGCACATAATTAATCGCGCGGAAGTATATTCCGCGATAATGGGGAATTCGTGACAATTGATCTATTCTTCCTCTATGTTGGATGATTGATAATGAATGTTAGCCCATGTGGTTTAGTATTGTCCGTGTAGGAAAGTGATTAGTGCATCTGTGGCTTTTATTTAATTGACTAGCCCCGCACGGAAGTATCCTCCGCACTAGTGAGGAGATTATTTGCGGTTCATTTCGATTGCATTCTGTTAGTAGGTTCAGGAGCTATTCGAAATCCGAGAGGATCGTATCGATCAATACCTGGAGCTCGGTGGGCTTTTGGATAAGCCGGATGAGGGTACCGTCCTCAATGGATTCTGCAATTTCGGCGTTCATCTCAAAGCCGGTGAGTAGATAGCATTTGATTTCAGGCCGGTTTTTCTTCACCCGCTTGATGAGTTGCAGCCCATCAGATTCGGGCATTCGCATGTCACTCACAAGCACCTGGATGTCGTTGTGCTGGTTCAGGATATCAAATGCTTCGGAAGCCTTCCTGGCAGTAATCACGTCGTGAGCATCACCCAGAACCAACTCAAGGGCTTTCAATATGACCAACTCATCGTCTACGAACAGGATTTTTAATCGATTACTCATAGCATTGGATTGGCAAAGATACCTCAATAACGGTATACGAAATAAAGATGGATCGAGGAATTGATACCGTCATACTCAAATGCCATGATGGCTGACTTTTGAGGGCAAACATAGTTAAAACCACTAAGAAGAAAATCAAATAACATTGAATCTCATTATCGTGTAAATGAGTTACTGATTTTAACCAACCTTCACAGGAATTTGATTTAGCGAAAGATGAAAGAGGTAATTAAAAAGTCCGTTAAAAGTTAAGATAAATTCAATTGCAATAACTCCTACCTTTGACTTTCGTTATAGATTTACTACATGCAATTTCTATATCCGGGCGTACTATGGGCACTTGGACTGATTTCGGTTCCGATTATCATTCACCTTTTTAATTTCAGAAGGGTTAAGAAGGTATATTTCTCCAACACTTCCTTTCTTCATCAGGTAAAAAGAGAAACCAAAAAGCGTTCACAACTAAAAAAATTACTGGTCCTGGCCTCCAGGATGCTTTTTATCATCTTCCTGGTCCTGGCTTTTGCTCAGCCCATTACTGTTGCGCCGGACGACACCCTCAAGTCTTTAAGAAAAATATACCTGGATAATTCTCTCAGCATGAGTCGTCAGGGGCTCGGAGGGTTGAGCCTCCTGGATGAAGGCGTGCAGATTGTGGAAGACCTTATTGCTTCCGGTGAGTCGGGGCTTAGCTATTCGCTCACCACCAATGACTTCCGGACCGACCCCGCCAGGCTCCTGGTAGGTAAAGAGCTGGTGGAGCGACTGACCGAGGTGGAGTATTCCAGGAGATTCCGGACGCTGGAAGATGTGATGAATCGATGGGGAAGTGACAAATCATCCTCGTTGGCTGAATATTTCATCATCTCAGATTTCCAGGAGTCCATAGCCGGGGATTTTTCAGCACTGGGAAAAGACTCACTTTCGTCGATCTACCTGATCAAGCTATCAAATGAGCTGGACGGAAATATTTTTGTGGATTCTGTCTATCTGGATGCCATCCTGGGCCTGAGCAACGACAACAAGCTCAATGTATCCATCAGGAACATTGGTTCAGAAAATAGGAATGATGTGCTGGTAAAAGTATTTACCGATTCTATCCAGTTTTCCACTTTCACCCTGGACCTCCCGGCACAATCTGTAAAGAACACAAGTGTGAACATCGGCGCCTTTGATCAGATATCTGGCAACTACTACATTGAGATCGAAGACTTTGCCCAGTCGTTT
>JAHCMM010000207.1 GCA_019192515.1 Cyclobacteriaceae bacterium SS2 | reverse complement strand
GCGGATCATGGCGCATCGGAAACCAATTGTCGCAGTAGCGGAATCTTCGAAAAGAGCTCTTCTTGTACCAGGTGACATCCAGTAAGCTACGTCAGCCCATGAACCACCTTTGTAAACTCTCATCCTTTTTACAGGAGGAGTATCTACATTGTAAGATCCTTGAAGACCTGAAGTTTTTACCCAATCTTCTTCAGTATAGAAATCTTCGTTTCCGATGAATGTCCATCCTGCATCGTAAGTGTCTCTTGGATCAAGTTTACCATCACGTCTTACAGGGTTCATATCAGCCACGTCCTGGAATGTAAGTGGTCGATAAACGTCCTGAACCCACTCATTTACGTTTCCGGCCATGTTATACAGACCAAAATCGTTTGGCGGATAATCGTAAACGTATGTTGGGATCATCGCACCATCATTCAGCTTACCTGCGATACCTGCGTAGTCACCTCGGCCTCTTTTAAAGTTGGCCAGGAAGTAACCCATGCTTTTTCCGTAAGGATTTCTCAATGCGTGACCATCCCAAGGATAAAGTCTTCTGTGTGTTTGGTTCTCATCCAACCACTGAGTTCCGATCAGAGCCTGGGCAGCGTATTCCCACTCAGCTTCTGTTGGAAGTCGGTAGTCAGGAAGCACTACTCCTGATTCCAAAGGAATTCTTTGAGATGCATTACCTAATGCTGTAGCCTCAGCACCAGCAAACTCAGCATCACCACTTGCCAAAGGATCAAGTAATCCTGCATCCTCTGCCAATTTCAGGTTTACAACCTGAGTTCTCCATTTACAATAGTTTACGGCTTGTCTCCAGTTTACACCAACAACCGGGAAATATCTGAAACCTGGATATCGATAGTAATGATCTACATAAGGATCATTGAAAGCTAAATCTCTTGTCCAAACGGTGGTATCAGGTAGGTTGTTTCTCCAGAAATATTCGTCGGAATCCTGTTTGATGTAGAATTCGTATTCCAACCAGTTGATGTTGGATACTTCAGTTTCATCCATATAGAAGGATGCTACCGTTACAGTTCGCTCCACATTGTCGTGAGCGTGGGTCACATCTTCTTCGAAAGTCCCCATTACAGTCCTACCACCTTCAATGAATACAAGGTTTGGACCTTCTGGCTGACCACTAAAATCATTTACTTGAAATCCTCCTTCTTCGTTGAATTCCAACCCGGTGGCATTACTTGCCGAGCCCGGATTTGAGCTGGTGGGATTACCACCACCCCCACACGAAGCGAGGAACACCAACACCGATAGCAGTGATGTTGGATACATTGCTGCATTCACAAATCTTTTCATAACCTGTTTTAATTTACTTTGACGCGCACAAAATACTAATAAATACAATTAATTCAAAAATACATACAATAATAGTATTGAATCGATTGTACACAATATCTAATGTCAAAAATGAAAAAAAATTGTGAAAAAAGTGGGATTTTATGCATTACTTGTCTCTAACTGCATAAAATTTAGTGTTTCGATAGCTTTTTTGACCTCATTTATCTCCTTCACACTGATGATGAGCTTGTTTTTATACTCACGCATACTGCAATTTTTAGGATGCTGCTGAATGAATGCCAACACGGCACCGAAAACATCTGACTTGAAGTATGCCTCATCTTTTTTCTCCGACAGATAGCAACGCATCACCTCATTCTTAATGGTGAGCTTTTCAAAACCGATTTTGCTGGCCAGCCACCGCAGTTCCACGGATTCGATCAGGTTATTTACACTTTCAGGAATGGTACCAAATCGATCTTTGAGTGTTGTTTTAAATTTGACCAGAGAATCATGATCATTGATATTGTCCAGCTCTGAGTAAAGTGATAATCTTTCAGAGATATTAGAAACATAGGTTTCTGGGATGATCAGCTCAAGGTCTGTTTCAATCACGCAATCTTCGATCATTTTTTCCAGCTGATCTTCGATCAACGTCTCGCTCTCAAATAGACTTTTGAATTCATTTTCTTTCAACTCGTGCACCGCTTCATCAATGATTTTGTGGTACATCTCAAATCCTATATCATTGATAAATCCGCTTTGCTCAGATCCTAGGAGATTTCCGGCACCCCGGATATCAAGGTCTCGCATAGCTACTTTGAATCCATCACCCAGTTCGGAGAACTCTTCCAGTGTATTGAGTCTTTTTCTTGCATCTGACGACAAAGCTGAAACCGGTGGGGTAAGCAGATAGCAATAGGCTTTGGTATTGGATCGACCTACACGGCCTCTCATTTGGTGCAAATCAGACAGACCAAAGGTGTGAGCTGAATTGATGATGATGGTATTGGCATTTGGTATATCCAACCCGGATTCAATGATGTTGGTTGAAACAAGTACGTCATACTCAGCATTAATAAATTTGAGCATGACCTTTTCCAATTGTTTCCCATCCATCTGGCCGTGGGCAATACCAATAGAAGCATCGGGCACAAGTTTTAATACGATGTTGGCAATTTTTTCGATATCACTCACTTTGTTGTGGACAAAAAAGACCTGTCCACCCCTTCGCAATTCATGACTGATGGCATCACGAATGATTTCATCATTGAATTCATTGATTTCCGTCACGACACCTCGTCTGTTGGGAGGTGCTGTAGAAATAATGGAAAGGTCGCGTGCTCCAAGCAGGGAAAAATGGAGTGTACGAGGGATGGGTGTGGCTGTGAGTGTAAGCGCATCCACATTGACGCGCATCTCTTTTAGCTTTTCCTTCACCTTTACGCCGAACTTCTGTTCTTCATCAATGATCATCAGACCAAGGTCCTTGAATTCGATGTCTTTGTTGACAATCCTGTGAGTTCCAATCAGGATATCGATTTTACCTTCCTTGATCTTTTTCTTGACTTCGTTGATCTCTTTCGTGGATTTGAACCTGTTGATATAATCCACTGTAACAGGAAAATCTGCAAATCTTTCCGAAAATGTTCGGAAATGCTGAAGCGCCAGAATCGTGGTTGGCACCAGAACAGCTACCTGCTTACCATTAAGAACAGCCTTGAAGGCGGCACGAATGGCCACTTCAGTTTTACCAAAACCCACATCTCCGCAGACCAGTCTGTCCATAGGGTGGGGTTGCTCCATGTCCTTTTTCACATCCACGGTCGCCATGGCCTGATCAGGGGTGTCCTGGTAGAGAAAAGAAGACTCCAATTCTGCCTGGAGGTAATTATCCTGTTCGAAGGCAAAGCCAGGAGCTGCTTTACGCTTGGCATAAAGATGGATCAAATCTTTGGCGATGTCCTTGATCTTGCTTTTGACCTTTTTCTTCTTGTTTTCCCATTCCGGAGATCCAAGCTTGCTGATGTTTGGTGGCTCACCTTCTTTGCCAGAGTACCGGGAAATTTTATGAAGAGAATGAATGCTCACTACCAGCAAATCGTCATCCTTATATATGAGGCGAAGGGCTTCCTGTTTGTGATCATTTATCTCCACAGTTTCCATCCCGACGAAACGACCGATCCCATAATCTACATGCACCACGTAGTCTCCCGGTTGTAAAGTCTTTAGTTCTTTTAGTGTGAGCGATTTCGATTTGGTGAACCGCTCTTTGGCTTCGACCTTGTGATACCGGTCAAAGATCTGATGATCGGTATAGCACAAAAGTTCATGGGTTTTGTCGATGAATCCTTCTCGCAGACTGGCTACGATCCCATGAAATTGTAATTCAGGATTGATTTCATGAAAAATAGATTCTAAACGATCGACCTGCTTCTGGGATTCTGAGGCGATAAATTTTTCCAGGTAGTTCGACTGGTGCTCCAGGAGGTCAGATGCCAGGAGATCAAACTTTTTATGGAAGGTGGGTTGTGGCTGTATTTCAAATTGTATGACCTGGTCGTGCTTTAAATAGAAACGCTTACCAAATTCAATTTTTTTCAGTGGATCCGTCAGTTTCTTGAAGCTACTTTCAGAATCAAAAAGGTCTTCAGGTTTCAACACCACTTGTGTGTTTCCGCTTATGGCCATGATTTGATCAAAGGATTCTTTTGCTTTTAAAAATCCCTTTTCGATCAGGTCTGATGTTTCCCGGTAATCCTTAAACCAGGAGATGGTGTTGTCCGGAAGAAATTCGAAGAATGATTGGCGCTCTTCTTTGATCAGCTTATCCTGCACGTTCGGGATCAGGCTGATGGAATTTACATCTTTGGTAGAGATCTGGGTTTCCGGGTCAAAGAGACGGATGGATTCTATTTCATCCCCGAAAAGCTCTAAGCGAAATGGATAATTGTCAGAGAAAGAAAAAACATCAATAATCCCACCTCGCACAGCGAACTGACCTGCTTCGTAGACAAAGTCATTTTTCTCAAAGCCGTATTCAATCAGGAGTTCGGTGACAAAATCCACATCCAGCTTTTCCCCGACACTGGCTTTCATGGTATTTTCAACCAGTGATCTTTTGTTGATCACTTTTTCATACAAAGCATCAGGATAGGATACAATGACGATTTTTTCCTTCGCATTGATTTTGTTCAGTACTTCTGCCCGCTGCAGCACATTGGCATTTTCAGTTTCTTCAAATTGATAGGGCTTTTTGTATGAGCTGGGGAAAAAATAGATATTTTGTTCAGGAAGGAAGTTTTTCAGATCATTCTGGAAATAAGCCGCTTCTTCCTTGTCATGTAGAACTACCAGGTGTGTATTCTCCATCGATTCAAACAGAGCAAAGACGAGCAAACTGTCAATACTTCCTGCCAAACCTTTAAAGGCAATTGTATTTCCGGAAGAAAGTGCCGTGATAGCACTTTTCACCTGTAAACTTTCTTTGTATATGCTTTTTAAATTCCTAAGATCCACCCTGAACTTATTAATTGGGACGCAAAAGTAACTGATTAAGTCGCTTGATGAACTATATTGAACCTATTTCACAATATATATGTTCCCTTGTCGTCTATCAATTAAGAAGGAGCTTAAAAAACACTAATTAGATTATTTTAAGAATTAGTAGAAACTTTAGTCGACCTTCAGACGTTATAGCATTAGAAAGCATTAAGCAACATAGTTGCAAAGATTTCTTTTTAGGTTAGGTTGGTGATAGGCGTCCGTCGATTCCAGATGGGCGCCTTTTTTTATAGCAGGTTTTGCCTAAGCTTATTTGTTACTTTCTCTAATTCCACCAGAGATTCGATGGCTACCAGCTCATCGGTTCGAATACCCAACAGTTTTGATGCTTCAGCCACTTGCTGTCTTTCTTCCAAAGCATATTCATCATCAGCTGAACTCATTCGAATGGCATCATAGATCAATACTTTGTCAAAACTGGTAATTGTTTTCTTATTGAATGAATTGAAGATCTTGATCAGGTCTGCTTTCTGATAATCAAAACTTAGCCAGGCCTGCACGATTTCTTCATCAACTCCGACTTGCTCTGCAAGGTCAACCGTCAACCATTCCATTTCAGGATCCGAAACCAGTCCATCAGAACCTGCAATTTTTAAAAGCGCATAACCATATTCCTTCCAGGATTCCTCTGGTACCATGGTGATACCATAAAAGGATGGAGATAGTTTTGAGTATTCGGATATCATTCTGTTAATGTTTAAATAATTATTCTGAACAAATTAAATTACTAATATTGACGCCAGATCGGAAATCATTACATAATTTAAGTATTTCGAAATAACCAAAGAGCATGTTTACAGAAAAA
>JAHCMM010000206.1 GCA_019192515.1 Cyclobacteriaceae bacterium SS2 | reverse complement strand
AGTTCCTTTGATGTGGCCACATTTTCATTAGCTAGAAGTAATGCATTTTTCGTCTGCTCCAGCGATTGGGTGATTTCCTGGAGGGATTCCTGAGTAGATTTCAAAGACTGAGTGGTGATTTCATGGCTTTTGTTACTGTTGATGAGCAGGGTTTCATAAAGTGTCTTACACTCCTCAATCTTCTTCTCATTCTCTGCTATTGATACACCAATCGCCTGATCCAGCGCTTCATCATTCACAAGTTGCATGATTTCCTGCATGACCTCCAATTGCTCGGAATTGATCAGCGAGACCCCTCCGGTAGTGAAAAAGAGTGTATCACCCGGAATGCTTATCCTAAAATCCTGTGTAACCATCAGATAGGTGCTATCCAACGTTTGGAAAGTTTGACCAAAAATTCCTGTGGATATCGTATATAAAACGGAGATCAATAATGCTTTCATGGGCTTGTGGGATTTTTTGCGGTTATGAGATCATTATACTTTATTCGGAGGGCCTCGAGCCTACCTGTTTGTTCTTTGAGCTCCTTGTTGTATTTGCGGTAATTTTCGTCTGAGCCCCATCTCTTGAAAGAAAGGATGATGGAATCCCGCTCGGCAATTAGGATGTCCAGGCTGTCTTTGGTGCGGGCAATCTCAAATTTCAAATGATTGACCAACTGGGTAGAGTTGTCATTTTCTGCAATCGCTGAGACGATTTGTTGCTCGGCTAGCTCCAGCCGGCCGATGGCCTCATTGATTCGGCTATTTTGAAAAAATGCATTGAAGATTGAAACTGCACATAGCACAATGAGCAGAATCACGATGATGATGGTGATTCGCTGGTTCATAAGGCTGGTCGACGATTCGTAAGTAACGTTTAAGTTACGGAATTATCGAATAGGGTGCAAATGGTCCTTTTTTGACAACGCAGAAATCTAGCTTTAGAACCCCTGGCTGTCCTACACTCTAGCGCAAGCGTCACGCTTGTGCTAGAGTTTCAACTTGTGCTAGAGTGTCAATCCAGACAATTAATCCTTCAGCTGATATTCAATCGTCGATACCACCCTCACAGTTTTGATTTCCGGGGTATTCTGGTCCCGGTCAGAGATGGTAAAGAGGCCCTGGTTGGCACGCATGATCTTGCCTACCTGACTATTGGAATCTTTGGCAAATTTTTCTGCTACTTCCCGGGCATTGTTGGTCGCTTCCTCGATCATGGCAGGTTTGATAGCATTCAGTCCGGTAAAGCTGTACTCGATGGGTCTCCAGTCATTTTTGGAACTGATCAGAATGCCCTTTGATACTAGGGTCAGGGATGCTGACAAAGCCTTTTGAAGCTTGTCGATATTGGTTGTGCGAATGGTAAAATCCGATTTGACGATATATCGGAATTCCCTGTACGGCCCCGGATTGTAAAGATCAGCTTTTGCATCACTGATATTGGTCGGCCCGATGGTGAATTCCTCGTCATTGAACCCCTGGTCCTTAAAGAATTTGGTTACTTCACGCTTTTGGGATTCTATTTCCTGTTGGATATTCTGCAAGTCATTTCCTGCCACCGTGATGTTGATGGGCCATACAGAGATATCAGCCGCAACTTCCCTTTCGGAGAGCCCTTTTACCGTTACTGACCTGTCATATGCCTTTCCTTTGACCAGCGTATTGCTGATAAAATAGCCACCTAATGTTAACCCACTAAAAATGATGATCGCATTGAACCAACCCAACTTGTCCATATCTTGAATTTTCTCACATTAACGATAAGTTGTGTGGGGAGTTATGTGTAGTGGTGGAATTTTTTTATGGGCTGGTGTGTGAGCCACTGTGGCTCACACACCACCAGAAAACTATCGATGCTCCCTGATCTTAATTAAATAAACCGATGCAAAAGCTGTGAACACCAATAGGCCTATGCTGGATAACGCAACTTTCCACATATTTAAAGGTGAGATGGAATTCAGTAGGGTGTGTAGACTAATTATTATCAATACAATGGAGATCCAGAAGGATATCTTTATCTGGTGAATGTAATTAGAGACCTTGATTTGTTTCAGATTCCGTAGAAAATTCATTGTGTAATCTCCGTATTTATTGTGGCATATACTGAATTAATGCTTTACCTTTTTGTTATGTTGAATTTTCCATTCCTTTTTTTCAGGTTTCGTTAGATGTTAGATCACTCAGTCGTTCAATATTTTGCCGGTAAAGGATATCAGATCACTTCAACAGATGATTATTTAATAATCAGAAAAGTTGAAGAGTACGGTGGTTGCCTCATCATTTTTATTGTTGCTATATCAGATTTTGCTGTTGGTTACTCATATATAGGAGTTATTGCGATTTTCTTATCAATTATAGCATTGGTTGTCTATTTCATTGATAAAGGAAAAGATTATAAAAAGGTTGTATTTGACTTTTCAGGTAATAGACTGCATTTAGCTTCTGGATCAATTTACATGTCTGATAAGACCTTTTATTTAAATGATGTTGAGGAAATCAAGCTAAAAATCAGGAAGTTTGATAGTTTCACTTCCGCTTTTAAAGCAGGAAATAAAGATTATGTTTTGAATATCCACCTCAAGATTAAGTCCGCTGATTTCATTATCCTCACCTTGTTATCGGATTCGGAAAACATTGATGAAGAGTTAAGGAACTTTATCGCTTACCTGGAAGATGGAATTCGGTGAATATTGGCACCAAACAAAAAAGACACCAACCATCTTGTAGTCAGTGTCTTATCAGTAGTCCCGACAGGAATCGAACCTGTATCAAAAGTTTAGGAAACTTCTATTCTATCCATTGAACTACGGGACCAGTTTTCAGGGACCGCAAAACTAAGCAAAAGACCTTTTAGAGACAATATATTTCGGTATTGGAGAATTCCGATTCAATTTATGCCTGTTTTGGAGATGCTTGACCGAAGCATTAGATTACATATTTACTCACCAGATTAGATATTTCTCACCCCTGATTCAGTAGCTGTTTAAGTTCAGCGGAATAGCTGGGTATCGGTCCCCTGGATGAAGCCACAAATCCACCTACCTTATTGGCAATGGTCGCTGCTTTGATCGGGTCACCGGTCTGGTAGTGCACACAAGCGAAGGCTGCACTAAAGGCATCGCCTGCTCCCACTGTATCCACCACGGTAATTTTTTCAGTTGGTATTCTGGTGATTTTCCCCTGATGGTAAACATAACATCCCTCACCTCCCGCAGTGATAATAATGGTGTTGACCTGATCATATTGTTTGCTGATGGAGTGACCAAATGCCTCAAATCCCTGCTTTTCACCAAACAACATCTTGCTTAAAACACCCACTTCCTCATCGTTTACTTTCAGAATGGTACAATGACCAAGTGACTGTTCGATAATGGCCTGATCAAAGCTGTCTTTTCTGAGATTTACATCATAGAACACTTCCTCAAACTGATGTCTTGCTAAAATGCTATACAAGGACTCATTAGAGACCTGGTTGCGCTGGATGAGGGATCCGAAATAGAAGAAGTCGTAATCAGGTATCGACGCATGATCCAGCTGACCTGCCTCGATAAAATCGTAGGCTACATCTTTGGTGATCACATAATCAGGTTGCCCGTCCTTAAGGGTGACTGGCACAAATCCGGTACGGATATCTGCTCGCTGGATCATGGAGACATCCACATCCAATCCTTTTACAAGCCTGTAAGCCTCATCTCCCAGCTTGTCCTTTCCAAGGCAGGAGACAATGCAGGACGTCTGACCACATTGCTTTACGTGTGCTGCAAAATTTAACGGGGCGCCTCCAAGATGATGCTCCCCTTCAATAATATCCCAGAGGATTTCTCCAAATACCAGTGCTTTCATCTTGCACCAAACTTATGGCAAAAGAATGACTTGAGCATTCCGGAATAATGAATTACCTCACGACTTTAATAAACCTCCTGCCTCAGATAGTTGGGGTAGATCTTCATATGCACTTTTTCCACCTCTTTTGCAATCAGGTTGCGAAGATCTTCGAGATGAAATTTCGTTTTGGCAGATACAAAGACTGAAGGATAGCTATGGCCATTGATGGCTTTTTGCTCACCATTTGTGTCTACTTTATCCACCTTGTTAAATACCTTGATAGTGCGGATATTGGCTGCACCAATTTCTTCCAGCGTTTGCTCCACCACTTTGATATGATCTTCGTAAGCGGGGTTGGAATAGTCAATCACATGCAGGAGAATGTCAGCTTCTTTTACCTCTTCCAGCGTGGACTTAAATGACTCGATCAGGTTGTGAGGCAGTTTACGTATGAAACCTACTGTATCCGAAAGCAGGAATGGCAACTGATTGATCACTACTTTTCGGACAGTTGAATCTACTGTAGCAAAGAGTTCGTCTTTAGCATAAACCTTTTCTTTGCTGAGCAACCGCATGAGTGAAGACTTCCCAGCATTTGTATATCCAACGAAAGCGACCCTTGCGATGCCTGAGCGTGATTTCCTCCTGGTAGCTGCCTGCGTTTCAATTTTGTCCAGCTTCTTTCTCAACACATTGATCTGGTCCCGGATGATCCTTCTATCCGTTTCAATCTCTTTCTCACCGGCACCACCCCGGGTAGAGGTACCACCTCGCTGACGTTCAAGGTGAGTCCACATCCTGGTAAGTCTGGGAAGTAGGTACTGGTACCTGGCCAGTTCTACCTGTGTCCTCGCCTGGGCTGTCTGTGCTCTATTGAGAAATATCTCAAGGATCAACAAACTACGGTCGTAGATCCTGACTTTAAGTTCTCTTTCCAGGTTTCTAAGCTGTGATGGCGACAGGTCATCATCAAAAATGACATTTTTCACACCTTCTGCTTTTACAAAAGTCTTGATCTCTTCCAGCTTTCCTTTCCCAATAAAAGACCGCGGATCGGGGTGTTCCAACTTTTGAGCGAATGCTTTTTTTGTCTGAATGTGCAGGGTAGCAGCCAGGAATTCCAGTTCATCCATCAACTCCTGAGTCTTTTCATCAGACTGATTTTTGGGAGTTACCGCCACTATTACACACGTCTCAACTTCTTTTTTTGTCTCAATCATAGATAAATATCTAGAAACCCGTTGCTTTGCAATACATGATTTAGGTATTGAAAGTTCAAAATTAGTGGAAATCATTCATCAGAAGGCGCCTAACATTTGAAAATAGCCATTATCATAAATACCAGCTGGAATATCTACAACTTCAGAAAGGGGTTGATCGATCATTTTATGTCCAAAGGCCATCAGGTGGTTGCCATCGCTCCTCAGGATGATTATTCACAAAAGCTGGTGGAGCTGGGATGCAGCTATTATGCCCTGGATTTTCCCGGGACCAGCACTAACCCGATCAAAGATCTGAGCCTGGTCTGGAGATTGTATAGGATCCTAAAGACTGCCAATCCGGACATTATTCTTACCTACACCATCAAGCCAAACATCTATACTTCGCTTGTGTCGGGTGTATTGAGAATTCCCTGTATTTGTAATGTCAGCGGGTTGGGAACGGTCTTCCTATGGAAGGGGAGCCTGAAACGTATTGCCGTATCGCTCTATAAGGTGGCATTTCGATTCAGCAGCTGGATTTTTTTCCAGAACGAGGAAGACAGAAAGGATTTTATGGAAGTGGTACCCATAAACCCGAAAAAGACGAGTGTATTACCGGGGTCCGGGGTAAACCTGGCGCATTTTCAGCTTGATCCTTACAAAAAAAGGGATGTCACCACTTTTCTTATGGTGGCCCGGCTGATTGTAGAAAAAGGAGTAGTGGAATTTTCCGAAGCCGCGAAGCAAATGTCTCTGAAGCATTCGAATGTACGTTTCAGGATTGTTGGTGGTTATGAATCCGGTCACGCCAGAAGTGTAGACCAGTCACTGCTGGATGAATGGAAAGCAAGCACATACATAGAGTGGATAGCTCACCAGGAAGATATCAGGCCATACCTGGAGGAGGCAGATGTCGTGGTTTTACCCTCATACAGGGAGGGGACACCCAAAACCCTGTTGGAAGCAGGAGCAATGGGTAAAGCCCTGATTGCCAGTGATGCACCGGGTTGTCGTCAGGTGGTCAAAAACGGAGTGAATGGGTTTCTTTGCAAAGTCAAAGACAGTAAGGACCTGGCCAATAAGATGAAATTGTATCTAAGTCTCAACCAGGAGGAAAAGCTTCAGATGCATCTCAACTCAAGAAAGCACATAGAGGAAAATTATGATGAAAAGATTGTCATTGACCTGTATGAGAGAAAAATAAAGGAGCTATCCGGGAAAAAATAGCTAATTAAAATATCGACTTACGCATTGTTTTTGCAGTAATCTTTATTTTCGTTGAAATTCGTTGATTGAAATCAACATGGTGAAACATATAATTCTTAGAAAACACTACTTCCTGATCATTTTCCTCTTATTCGGCTGCAAGGCTTACAAACAGGATATTCTTTTCAGGCTTGATGACCAATTTACCTCCGCTGACCTGAGCGAGGCCGTTTCACGAGCCAACTCAAATTATGAGCTACAGACTGATGACCGGTTGAGGGTGGAGGTTTTTACCAATGAGGGTGAAAGGTTAATCGATCCGAATTTTGAGTTGATGGACCAGCAAAATAATCAGATGGTACAGCAAAGGACCCGGTATGAGTACTTGATCCAGGCAGATGGCTCTGTTAAACTCCCTATGGTGGGGAAGAAAAACCTTACCGGGCTCACCATTGATGAGGCCGAAAAGATCCTGGAACAGGGTTATAAGGAGCATTACGTGGATCCTTTCGTCAAGTTGTCAGTTATTAACCGAAGGGTGATCGTACTTGGTGCGAATGGTGGTCAGGTGATCCCCATTGAAAACGAAAATACTTCCATTGTAGAAGTTTTAGCCCTCTATGGGGGGTTGAACCTGGGGGCGAAAGCTCATAATATAAAATTGATTCGCGGTGACCTATCCAACCCACAGGTCTTTCAGATCGATTTAGCTACACTGCATGGTATGAAAAGCTCTGTTGTAGCTGTGGAATCAGAAGATATCATCTATGTAGAACCCTGGAGGAGGCCATGGCTGGAGTCGCTTCGGGATGTCACGCCGATTTTGGGACTTACCACATCTGTGCTTACCTTAATTGTTGTGATACAAAATCTATCCAATTGAACGCACCCCAGCAACCATACCAAAGAGAGTCACAGGATATTCTAAATTCATTCGATCCTGAGAAATTCCTGTATCTCCTCCAAAAGAAATGGTGGCTGTTATTGGTGTTTTTTGGGGTCTGTCTGGGTGTTTCATATCTCATCGTTCGATACACCAAGCCGGTCTATGAATCAAAATCAATCCTAAGGCTTCAATTTGAGAGTGAGGCGTCATCCCTTGGATTAGGCACCAACATTGAAGCACTTGAGCTAAACGAGATTTCAGGTGAAATAGAGCTACTCAAATCCAAGCTATTTTTCTCCAAAGTAGTGGATGTGATTGGGATGGATGTTTCCTACTATTATTATGGAGAGTTTCTGGTGGACGAGCGTTACCGCAATAGTCCTTTTGCAGTAGCTTTTAAAATCAAAAATTCCTCTTTTTACGATAAGCCATTCGACGTCACACTGAAAAATGATGAGATTTTCGAGTTATCATATGACTATAATGGGGAGGTTATTAAAGCAGATTATCGGTTTGGCGAACCTGTTAACAACGATCATTTCAACTTTTTAATTGAGAAAACGGATTACTTCAGGAGTAATGATGTGCTCGGCAAGTACTACTTCACTATTAACAGCAGGGAAGCCCTGATCAACTACCTGCAGCAAAATGTGACTGTACGTCCGGAAAACCTGAATGCCAAGACCATTCTCATCTCCCTGCAGGACTTCAATAAGTATAAGGCCCGTGATTTTGTGGTGGCCATCGATACTCTTTACCTGGGCTATACCAAGGAGACAAAAAATACGGTGTTGGAGCAGAAGATCAAGTTTTTGGATGATCAGATAAGTGCTACTGAGGAAAAGCTAGAGTCTTTTGAAAATTATTTTGAGTCCTTTATCATTGAAAACAGGACGACCAACCTGGAGAGTGATCTGACTAAAACGATCAATCTGCTGAATGTCCTGGACTCTCAGAGATTCAATATCAGGGCCCGGCTTGTGGATATCGAAGTACTGGAAAACCAATTGCTGAGCGATGAGCCAGTCATAGTGAGCCCATTGTTTCTTACACAAATGCCTTCGATCATTTCAGATGCCCTTAAAATGTATCTTGAGATTCAGGGGGAAAAACAGCAGAAGCTAGAGTCTTACAATGAAAATACGTTTGTGATCTCTCGGTTGGAAAATCGACTGAAGATTCAACGAACAAACCTGTTGGAGCTGGTTTCTGAGTATAAAGAGACCTTGAGCTCTCAATTATCCGAACTGCAGATCAGAAAAAATAAACTGGAGGGTAATTTTGTTGAGTTACCTACCATGGGGACTGAGTACAACAAAAATCAGCGATTGTACGCACTTCAGGAGGACTTTCTGCTCTCCCTGAGGCAATCTAAAATGGAACTGGAGATCACAAAAGCGGGTACCGTGCCCAAGTCGGTCATTTTATCTCCTGCTTCATTGGAAAGTACACCGATAAAACCTCAGCCACTGCTGATCATGGGTGTAGGTGCTACCTTGGGACTGGTACTTTCAATAGGATTCCTGCTGGTATCATACCTGGCGCACAATAAGATCACCAGCTTGAAAGAGCTGGAAAGGCTTACCGATGTTCCTATCATTGGTTCGGTTCCCTATTATTCGAAGAAAAAGATGGAGGATTCCAAATTGATCATCAATGCTGATTCCAAGTCATCGATCAGCGAGTCTCTCAGAACCATCCGGACCAACATGGAGTTTCTCCAGGGCTCCAATTCTCAGAAAATTGTCACCATTACATCTACTATCAGTGGTGAGGGGAAGACTTTTGTCGCGGTAAATATTGCGGCTATAGTAGCACTGTCCAATAATAAAGTCTGTGTGGTAGACATGGATATGCGGAAGCCCAAGGTTCACCTGGCCTTTGATTCTCAGAATGGAGAAGATGGAATGAGCACCCTACTCATTGGCAAAAGCAAGTTGGAGGACTGCATCAGGGAGTCAGGTATCAAAAACCTGAATTATATCGTGGCTGGACCCATCCCACCTAATCCTTCGGAGTTGATCCTCAATGGAGCATATGAAAAGCTGCTGGGTGATCTGAAGAAGAAATACGATCTGATCATTTTGGATACGCCACCAATCGGATTGGTGACAGATGCAGTGCAGAGCATGAAAAAGTCTGATTTACAGATGTATATCATGCGAGCTGACTATTCTAACAGATCTTTCATTAAATCTTTGGAAAACCTGAAAAAGGTTAATCACTTTTCTAATCTCACAATCGTCTTTAATTCCATGAAATCAAATGGCCGTGGATATGGTTATGGCTATGGTGCAGGATACGCCCATGGATACTATGAAGATTGATTCAGCATTATATTCCGGTAACCATAGCAATTCCGCAAATAACAATCGGTAATTTTGTGGATAAGTTTTCAAGCGTTGATGCGTTTTCGAATAAAAAATTGGATTAAATTGTTTTAGTCTGATTAAGTACTTTTTTAACGCCTGTATGAAAGAAGAGTATAAACACAAGGAGCAGAGGGAGTTGATCAGAAAGTTTGAAGCTTTCCTTAAGAATAAAGAAAATTACTACTTTGACGAAGAGACCTACCTGGAGGTAATAAATTTCTACCAGGCCAATGAGAAGTACGCCATGGCGCTCAAAGCCTGCGAGGTTGCATTGGAGCATTTTTCTTATTCGATTGACCTTACAATAGAATGTGCGGATGTATATACCAAACTGGAGCGATACGAGGATGCCATTCGACTCATTGAGAATGTATTGTTGATCCAGCCCAATGATCCGGAGCTACTGATCCTGAAGGGGTCTATTCATTCCATGATATCTGAATACAGTGAAGCTATTGCTGCCTATAAGCTTGCGGTTGATTTTGTGGAGGACAAAGATGAGATCCACTACAGCATAGGTCTGGCCTATCAGGGTATGAACAATTATGAGGATGCCATCAGCCATTATAAATTGGCCATTGAAGAGAATATCCTCAATGAAAATGCTTTATATGAGCTTGCATACTGCCTCGACATAATTGGAGAATTGGAAAGCAGTCTTTCCTATTATGAGCAATTTATAGATCAGGATCCCTATTCCGAATACGCCTGGTACAACCTGGGTATTGTTTACAACAAGCTGGGCAATTACGAAAAATCCATTGATGCCTACGAATTTGCCGTAGCCATTGAGGAAGATTTTAGCAGTGCCTACTTCAATATGGGAAATACCTATATGAATATGGGTGAATACCAGAAAGCACTGGGCTCATACAAAAGAACACAGGAAATTGAAGGTCCATCTGCTGAAATCTATTGCTACCTGGGTAGCGCTTACGACAAAATGAAGCAGTTTGATCTGGCAATAAAATACTATCAGAAAGCTACAAAACTTGATCAGTTCTATCACGAGGCCTGGTATGGAGTAGGGATGACCCTTTCAGCACAGGAAAAGTGGTTTGAGGCTATACATTTCTTAAATAAAGCCCTGAAGCTGGACATTGAAAATGGAGCTTACTGGAAAGCAGTTGCAGAAGCTGAATATAAAACCGGGAACATTGTATCGGCCATCGACGCCTATACGGAAGCCAGCGAGATGGAACCAGAAGATGCCAAAATCTGGCTCAACTGGTCATATCTGTATTTTGAGCAGGGAGATGTAGACTATGCCATTGAGGTATTGGAAGACGGTATTAGTGAAAATCCGGAGAATGCCGACCTGTATTACAGGAGTGTGGTGTATCTCATCGAGAAAGGAAGATACAAAGAAGCTATAAACAGGCTGGAAACGGCCCTGATGCTGAATTATGAAGCCCATACGGTATTATATGACTTCTTTCCAAAGCTGCATACACAAAAGGCACTGTTTAAAATCATCAATCAATACAGGAAAAACAATTCCTGATCTTCCCTTTTTTGGTCAGAATTTTTGATTTTTGAGCACCAATTCAACCCATGGTTAATTTACTATGAATTATAGATTAAATGATCTGCCTTACCGAACATCTAAACCCCGAACCAATGGCTACACAATGGTCATGGATAAAGGGCTTAGTATCAGGGAGGTGGAAGATCTCATCGAGACTTGTGGCGATTATATCGACATTGTAAAATTTGGATGGTCAACTTCTTTTGTTACTCCAAAGTTAAAAGAGAAAATAGCCCTGTATAAAAGTGTGGGTATTCCCTGCTATCTGGGAGGTACACTGTTTGAAGCCTTTATCATCAGGGGGCAGTTTGAGGAGTACCAAAAGGTTCTTGAGGATTTTGGGCTGGAGTATGCCGAAGTATCTGATGGTTCCATCACATTGGATCACGAAAAGAAATGTGACTACATCTCTACTTTATCCAAGCAGGTGACTGTCTTGAGTGAGGTAGGATCCAAGNACGCAGCTAAAATCATCCCTCCCTACAAATGGATTGAGCAGATGCAGACGGAGCTGGATGCCGGAGCCTGGAAGGTGATCGGAGAGGCTAGAGAATCAGGTAATGTTGGTTTGTTCAGGGATTCCGGAGAGGTTAGGCAGGGGCTTGTTGAGGAAATCCTGACGAAGATCCCGGAAGAGCGGATCATCTGGGAAGCGCCACAGAAAGAGCAACAGGTATGGTTTATTAAACTTATTGGTGCCAATGTCAACCTTGGGAATATTGCACCACATGAGGTGATTCCATTGGAGACCATAAGATTGGGTCTTCGAGGGGATACTTTTGATCACTTCCTGAAAAACAAAAAATAATTTAAGGGACCACAATTATTCCCATGCTAAACCGAATCATTTTACTACTCAAGGGTATGGCCATGGGTGGTGCAGACGTAATTCCTGGTGTCTCAGGAGGTACAATCGCATTAATTACAGGCATTTATGAAGAACTGATCAATTCAATTCGGTCAGTTGACGGAACCCTGGTGAAATTGATCCTGAGATTCCAGCTAAAAGCTGTTTGGGAGCGACTTAATGGAGCTTTTCTTCTAAATGTCTTCCTGGGTATCCTGATCTCAATATTTTCATTGGCCAGGCTAATCACCTATTTGCTGGATACATATCCTATCCAGGTATGGTCGTTTTTCTTCGGGCTTATACTGGTCTCTGTTTTCTATGTGTCGCCCACCAAAATGAAGGGAACCGACTATATCGGATTTATCCTGGGAGCATTGATTGCTTATGCAATCACCTCCTTTGTGCCGGGTGAAACAACAGAATCATTGTGGTTTGTATTCGTTTCTGGTGCTATTGCCATTTGTGCCATGATTTTGCCGGGCATCTCAGGAAGTTTTATCCTGTTGTTGTTAGGGAAATATGACTATGTATTGACTGCGGTGAAAGATCTTGATCTAGTGGTGATTGCTGTGTTTGGCCTGGGTTGTCTGATTGGGATTATTTCCTTCTCTAAGTTGATCCATTGGTTACTTCAGCATTATAAGGCAGTTACCATGTCGGTCTTAGCAGGGTTTATGCTGGGCTCACTAAACAAGATCTGGCCATGGAAAATTGATTTGGACAACGTATTGCCCACTCATTATTCTATTGTGACAGGCATGGATAATTTCCTGGGTGCAGCTATTCTCTTCTTTATACTGGGAATAGCAATAGTGGTGCTTTTGGAAAGAGCAGGAAAGCAGGCATCGTCATGAGAAATTTCGGCTTAATTGGGTACCCACTAGGGCATTCATTTTCCAAAAAATATTTTACTGAGAAGTTCAAAGACCTGGGTTTATCAGATCATAAGTATGGTTTGTTTGAGCTGGAAACGATCGATCTTTTTCCGGAACTCTGGAAGGACCCTGATCTTGTTGGTATCAACGTGACAGTGCCACACAAGCAAGCCGTGAGGCAGTATCTTGATGCACTGGATCCGAGTGCTGAAAAAGTAGGTGCCGTAAATGTGATTAAAAGAACCGGTAATAGGCTCACAGGCTATAATTCTGATTATTTTGGTTTTAGAACCTCATTGGAGAACTTCATGCCAAAAAATTCCGTTAGAAAGGCTTTGATACTGGGCACCGGAGGATCTTCAAAAGCAGTGAAGGCTGTATTAACCGACCTGAATATTCAATTTGTATTTGTGTCGAGGAAATCAGGCGAGGGGATGATAAGTTATGATCAGATGACTCCTGAAATAATCAAAGAGCACCAACTGATTGTCAATACAACACCTTTGGGGATGCATCCCAAAGTGGATAATTGTCCGGCGATTCCTTATGAGGCATTGGGATCCGTCCACTTATTATTTGATCTGGTGTACAATCCTGAGACAACAAAATTTATGCAGATGGGATTGGATCAGGGTGCCCGGGTAAAGAATGGATTAGAGATGTTGCATCTCCAGGCCGATAAGTCCTGGGAGATCTGGAATAGCTAGTGCTTTTTTTATGGACTTTAAACTAATCTCAGAGTATGATCCTACCGGTGATCAGCCTACAGCTATTGATCAGCTTGTAAAGGGCATTGAATCCGGGGAACCGGCACAGACACTTTTAGGCGTGACCGGATCAGGGAAAACCTTTACCATGGCGAATGTGGTTAAGGAAGTCAATCGTCCTACCCTGGTACTTTGTCACAATAAAACCCTTGCAGCCCAGCTTTATGGGGAGTTCAAATACTTCTTTCCAGAGAATGCCGTAGAATACTTCATTTCCTACTACGATTATTACCAGCCGGAAGCCTACATACCTACATCCAACATATATATTGAGAAGGACCTGTCTATCAACGAAGAAATTGAAAAGCTCAGGTTGAGTGCCACATCTGCATTATTGTCTGGGAGAAGAGATGTGCTTGTCGTAGCTTCTGTATCCTGTATCTATGGTATTGGAAACCCGGAAGAATTTGGCAAGAATGTGCTCAAGGTGCAGGAAGGTGAGGTGATCCCCAGGAATCAATTCCTGTTTAAACTGGTAGAGATCCTGTATAACAGGACAGAGGCAGAATTCAAGCGAGGTAATTTCCGGGTAAAAGGCGATACGGTAGATGTTTTCATTGCATACGCTGACTTTGCCTATCGCTTTATTTTCTGGGGAGATGAAATTGAATCCATCCAGCGAATAGATCCTCACACCGGGGAGAAGCTCTCCGAAGAACGACTGGTCACAATCTTCCCCGCAAACCTGTTTGTTACCGGTAAAGACATGCTCAATGTAGCCATTACGGAGATCCAGGATGATCTGGTGGCCCAGGTGCAATTCTTTGAGCAGGAGAAAAGGTATATGGAAGCCAAACGGCTTAAAGAACGTACTGAGTTTGATGTGGAGATGATCCGTGAAATTGGCTATTGCTCAGGTGTTGAAAATTATTCAAGATATTTCGATAGGCGAGATCCCGGCACCCGTCCATTCTGTCTGTTGGATTATTTCCCTGATGATTATCTGATGATCATCGATGAAAGCCATGTGACCGTGCCCCAGGTGAGAGGGATGTGGGGTGGTGATAGAAGCCGAAAAGTAAACCTGGTAGACTATGGGTTCAGATTGCCCTCTGCACTGGATAACCGGCCGCTCACTTTCAACGAATTTGAGGCCATGCTGAACCAGGTGGTTTTTGTAAGTGCCACACCTTCCGAATATGAACTCAGAAAGTCAGAAGGCGTTGTGGTAGAGCAGCTGATCCGCCCAACTGGGCTTTTGAATCCTATCATCCATGTAAGGCAAAGCCTGAATCAGATCGATGATCTCATGGAGGAGATCCAGGTGAGGATTGAGCGTGAGGAACGAGTCCTGGTGACAACCCTGACCAAACGAATGGCAGAGGAGCTATCAAAATATTTATTGAATGCCGGGGTAAAGACAAGATATATCCACTCAGAAGTGGATACCCTTGACAGGGTGCAAATTCTTCAGGACCTGCGTGCCGGAGTATTTGATGTGCTGGTGGGAGTGAATTTGCTACGTGAAGGACTTGACCTTCCTGAAGTGAGTCTGGTTGCCATACTGGATGCCGATAAGGAGGGCTACCTGAGAAATGAACGATCGTTGGTGCAGACCATTGGTCGGGCGGCCAGAAATGTGAATGGGGAAGTAGTGATGTACGCAGATAAGGTGACTGACTCGATGCAGAAAGCCATTGATGAGACCAATCGAAGGAGAAGCATTCAGCAGGCTTATAACGAGGAGCATGGTATTGAGCCGAAGACGATCATCAACAACAAAGCTTCCGTACTGAGAAAAGCCGGAGTGACCGACGCGAAGCGAAACAAGAAATATTACGTGGAGAGTGAAAGCACCACGGTGGCTGCAGATCCTGTAGTGGCCTATATGGATCAGGATCAGCTAAAGAAAATGGCTGACCAGACCCGCGAACAAATGGAAAAAGCTGCCAAAGATCTTGATTTCATGGAAGCTGCCCGTCTGAGAGATGAGCTGAGTGAGATCGAAAAAATGATGAAAAAGAAAGATTAGAGCTCTTTGAGCTTTTCCCGGGCCTCTTCGTTTGCCGGGTGTTTTCGTTTTGTGAGTTTTCTCACCTGCTTGAAGTAATCTTTTGCAGCATCTGTATCACCTTCGGCTTCGGCTATCCTTCCCAGGTGAAGGATAGAATAGTAATAATATCCCATGTCCGTATGGCCTCCATATTCGGAGTATTCGATGGACAGGTTGAAATATTTCTTAGCCTTTTCATAATCTCGTCGGATCTCGTTGATATGACCGGCAAAAAAGGAGGCGTATCGACCTGCATTGGTTTCGTATCCTGCAAAAGCACTGTCTATTCGATTGAGGATGCTGTATGACTCATTCAGGGCCTGATCATACTTCCCAGTCTGGTATAGCAGTCGGGCATAGAAGCGATGGAAGTAGGAATTCTTTGGAAATGTTTCATGGAGGTACTCCGCAAGCTGAATGGAGGTGGTATAGTCACCATCCTCAAAATACGCGATGCGCATGAGGTAATATTGTGCTTCCGTTCGGGTGTAAAAAGCGTTTCTGGCAACCGTTTTGAGCTGTTGTATGCCCAATTGTTTATCCCCATCGGGGAACATGAGCATGAGCGGTTTCAGAAGGGGATAATTTTCTGGGATCCACTCTGCATAGTAGTTGAACAAGGCATCACCAAATAATAATTCGGGACTCAATTCTTCATGTCCTTTACATTCTTCCAGGTATTTCAATGAGTTTTTACCGGCAAACGCTGCTTTTGCATAGTCGTTACGGTCAGAATAAAGCCGTCCCTTGAATGCGTAGGCGGCAGCCAGGAAGAAAGCACCTTCAACTTTGTTGTATTTCTCTCGTAGCCTTTCAGCTAGGACGATGGATGAATCCATGTAAGCAATGAAAGGCTCGTCCCACTCCTTGTTTTCTACGTTTGGTAATATCCTCCACCAGTAATTGAGTCCAATCATGAAGTAGGGTAACGGATGCCATCCATATTGCTTTTTCAGATAGAGAAAATGTCTATATGATCGATCAAATTCGAAATTGTAAAGGTCATTGATGGCCTGTGTAGCCTCAATCTGGATATACCTGTTCTCCAGAAGGCTGTGTGTGGTGTCTACCCTGTCCTCAGGTTGTGAAAGGCTCACAAATGCTGTGCAGAGTAGAAAAAAAAGTAATATGATCTTATTCATATCCTATCTTCGCAATAACGATTACGGCAGGGTATAGTTCCAATATCCATCAACACGCCGTGAATTTACTGCAATGAATTGGTTAAGAAGGCAAAGAGAAGGTTTTTTAGAAAATTGGTATAGCATTGATGGAGTTTTACTTTTCATTTCTCTATGTGTGATCTACATCGTGATGTTTTTATTAAAACGCATGTTGATCATAGATAATATTGCAGCCTTTGAAATTCTTCAGGAGCGTGGAGAGATGTGGGTATTTGACCTGTTTTTTGGATTGACTTACCTGTCTGTGCCTATTTTTCTCGCCTGGAAGTTTGCCTTTACCACCCTTGCGATATGGATGGGCAGCTTTATGTTCGGCTACCGGATAACCTTTGCACAGCTTTGGAAACTGGTGATGATCTGTGAATTGATATTCATTGTTGCTGAGATCTGCAAGATTGGATGGTTTACGGTTATTCCACAGGATATGGATTATCAGGATTACCAGGCTTTTTATCCCTTAAGTGTAATGAACCTGGTGAATTATGCTGATGTGCCAGGGAAATGGCATTATCCATTCAAATCACTCAACCTATTTGAGCTGGTTTACTGGATGATGTTGATCATTGGCGTATTCTGGATTAGTGGTAAGCGACTAAAAATCAGCCTTTACGTGGTCACCACCTCGTATGTATTCCTCTTCTTTTTATGGCTCACTTATTATGTTTTGGCCCATCGCAGTTAAATTCACAGGATTTAACACCGGATGCTCCTGATTTACTTTAGCTTGCGTCCGGCTTTATTATTACAAATGACTAATTTCGCCTCTCAATATCTGAAAAAGACGTAGTATTCTATGGGATATCAAAGGATCAACATTATCATCGGATGGTTTAGCTTTTTAATAGCTCTGGTTGTTTATCTGCTAACCGTGGAACCAACAGCCAGTTTCTGGGATTGTGGAGAATTTATCGCCTGTAGCTACAAGCTGGAGGTACCACACCCTCCGGGGGCCCCATTTTTCTTATTGATAGGTCGGATGTTTTCCATGCTGGCCTTAGGGGATGTCACCCAGGTAGCTTACTGGGTCAATATCCTGAGTGTGCTGAGTAGTGCATTTGCAATTTTATTCCTGTTTTGGTCTATCACCCACCTGGTAAAGCGTGTGTTAGGTATCAAATCAGGTGAAGAGACTGAGCAACAGACCATCCTGATCATGGCAGCGGGTTTTGTAGGAGCGATGGCCTGTACTTTTTCAGACACTTTCTGGTTTTCTGCTGTAGAAGCGGAAGTATACGGAATGTCTGCTTTTTTCACAGCATTCGTATTCTGGGCCATCCTGAAATGGGAAAACATCGAGGATGATTCCAAAGGAAATAAATGGCTGATCCTGATAGCCTATATGGTAGGATTGTCCATCGGTGTTCACCTGCTGAATTTGGTGACTATCCCGGCGATGGCGCTGATTTTCTACTTTAAGAAATATCACGACTATAATAAGCGTGGTATCATCCTTACCCTGGCAGGGGCTTTCGCGATCATTGGAGTGGTGATGGTTGGTGTGATACCAGGATTACCATCCGTTGCCGGTTCATTAGAGATATTTTTCGTGAATGGCCTGGGCCTTCCTTTCGGATCGGGAACCATCTTTTTCGGCCTGGCCTTTTTAGGCGGCCTGATATATGGTATTTTCTATTCAGTGAAGAAAGGTAAGGTGGTGCTAAACACTGCTTTGTTGTGCTTTACATTTATCATGATCGGATACTCATCATATACTTTGGTATTGATCAGAAGTAATTACAATCCTCCGATCGATGAGAACAATCCTGAAGATATTCTCTCTTTCGTATCTTACCTGAAGCGGGAGCAATACGGAAGTCGACCACTTGTACACGGACATTATTTCACTGCACCGGTGATCAGCCAGGAGCGGGGAGCTACTGTTTATATGAGAGGTGAGGATAAGTACGAGGTAAAGGATTATAAAGTGGAATACGTCTATGATCCTCAGCATACCACGATCCTGCCAAGGATGTACAGTACGGATGGACGACATGTGCAACGGTATCGGGAGATCACGGGTCTCGCGGAAGGTGAAAAACCAACTTTTATAGACAACCTTAATTTCATGTTTACCTATCAGCTGGGTCACATGTATATGCGGTACTTCCTGTGGAATTTCTCAGGACGGGCATCTGACGTACAGGGAGCCCGGTCGGTTGGACTCGTTCCTGACAACGATATTCCTAACGTTCTTCAGGAGAATGATGGAAGAAATATCTACTATGCCCTTCCCTTGTTGTTGGGGCTGTTTGGTATGTTTATCCAATTCAGAAAAGATCAGAAGTATTTCTGGGTGACGTTGTTGTTGTTTTTCCTTACGGGAGCAGCGCTGGTACTATACCTGAATTCACCACCAATAGAGCCAAGGGAGCGTGACTATATCTATGCCGGTTCTTATTATGTTTTTGCGATTTGGATTGGGTTCGGTGTACTTGCCATTTATGATCTGTTTTCCACATTCCTTAAGAATGCCAAAATAGCTGCAGCACTGGCCGGAGTGTTGGCTCTGTCTATCCCAACTTTGATGGCCATGGAAAACTGGGACGACCACGACCGGTCTGACCGATACTTCTCAGTGGATGCCGCTAAAAATTATTTGAACTCGTGTGCGCCAAACGCCATCATTTTCACGGGAGGAGACAATGACACATTCCCTCTTTGGTATGCACAGGAGGTAGAAGGATTTAGAACAGACGTACGTGTCATCGTATTGAGTTATTTCAATACAGACTGGTACATCAACCAGATGATGCGACCTGCCTATGAATCAGAACCACTTCCGTTTGGATTAACGGCTGAGAATTACCGACAGGGAGGACCAAATGATTACCTGGTGGTGATGGAGAATAAAAGCATCCAGGGAGCAATCAATGCAAGACAATATCTGAACCTTGTGAAGTCTGGAGATTCAAGACTTCAGGTGCCTTCAAGACTGGGGTCTACACTGACCACTATCCCGGCCAAAGCGATGACGTTGCCTGTTGATGTAGAAAGAGTAAAATCGCTGGGAATCATTCCAAAAGAGCACGAGGATAAGATCGTGGATCGAATGACCTGGGGAATCAAAGAAAGTGCGCTGTATAAGAGTGATCTGGCGGTGATTGACCTGATTGTGAACTCTAACTGGGAACGGCCGATATACTTTAATACGACGTCTCTGTTCAGCTTGAATTTTGATATCCGGCGATATGTAGTTCAGGAAGGTATCGCATACAGGCTTTTGCCTGTGGCTTCAGGAAGCGGAGATGATTTCCTTGTAGACACAGAGTTGATGTATGACAACATGATGAATAATTACTTCTGGAGAAATCTGGATAAGTCAGACATCTATTATTCTGAGGACTACCGAAATTTCTGCTTGAATCATCGATCCGCCTTCAATACCCTTGGAACTAAACTATTGGAAAAGGGTGACAGAGAAAAAGCTAAGGCAGTCATGTTGAAGTCATTGGAGGTAATGCCTAACGAGTCTATACCATATGATGAGTTCAACGTTCAGCAGGTAGCTATTTTACTTGGAGTAGGGGAAGAGGCCAAGGCTAATGAGATTGCTGATATCGCAGCCGTCAATGCTCAGGAGTACCTGGACTACCTGTTTAACAAAGGGATAAATGATCGGGATATGCTAAGGAAGAAACTGTTCACATTGAATGAACTCACCCAGGCCTATAAAGCACATGGATACGACGAGCGAGCTTCTACCTATGAGCAGATGTTGAATACCTACTACGCAAGAGCACAGTCTGCGTTTTAAATAGGTCTTAGCAGTAGACGATTAAGTTTCTGCAAAATTTAATCCTCTGGCCAGGGGGTTGTTGATACTAGGAGTACATCAGGAGGACCTGTCTGATATTGGCGTGAGTACATCTCAGCTCCCTGGGAGCTTTCTTGTTTCTTATTCTGGTTTATGGTCCGTGATCGAAAATCCGGTTGTCCTCCTAAGTCCTTAAATCTAATGAACTTATTCTACAGATGTTCTGATAACATCTATGTTACAGGATATAGGCAACGCCCTATCGCTCCTCAAAGTGAATCAGTAATGAGCACATGAGCAGGAGCTGATTAATTAGACTTCAAAAATTTGTAGGCTTTTTTGAACCTGGACATTTCGTCCTTCACGACCAGGAAGTAATAACCAGAAGCCAGATCTTTTACCGGGATCCGATATTTGTCGTGAGATAGATTCTCAAAGGAAATATCAATCTTATTACCAATGATACTGTGCATCTCAAACTCTACATTTTCCAATGAAGAATTGGACAGCTCAATAATAATGAATTCAACAGCAGGGTTTGGGTAAACCTCAATTTTGTTTTCAGCTGCTAAAGATTGATTGGAGAAATTTATTTCAGGGTTAACCGACTCACCATTATCGGTCTGCGCTAGTCCGCTAACTGCGAAAAATAATGCAAACGTCGCTATGATAAGTTTATTGTGCATGGTTGTACTTACAAAGTACGCAAAAAAATCGCCAATGTTTAATTATTTCAATAAAATTTTATTGTGAAAAATGCGTTAACAGCACTTTTTCGCTCTTAAAAATTGTTAAAAAGTAATTTTCATTCGTTTTTAGGGCCTTTTTTGGCCAAAAATCAGAATTGCATTTTTTTAACAGCAGATGGGAGAAAGTCGATAATATCAGAGGCAATCATACCATTAGTACCAATTTTATCGGCTGCAAGGTCTCCTGCAAGACCATGCAGATACACGCCAAGTCTGAGCGCATCGAAAGGTCTTTTAATCTGTCCGAGTAAAGAAGCGATGATACCAGTGAGCACATCCCCACTACCTCCGGTCGCCATTCCCGGATTACCTGAACAGTTGTAGTAGATGTCTCCCGTTGAAGAACAAACTATTGAGAAAGCCCCTTTAAGTACCACGTTGAATTGGTGATCCATCGCAAACTTTCCGAGTAAGGTGATCTTCTCAAAGTCATTACTCCAATCTCCGACTAGCCGCCTGAATTCTCCGGGATGGGGGGTAAGGATGCTCTGGGCGGGGGCCTTTTTCAACAGGTCTTTTTCTATTGATAAAATATTCAGGCCATCAGCATCAATGATGATAGGAGCGGACGTCTTTTCCAAAAATTTTCGGATAGCTTTTCGGGTTTCTTCACGGGTATCTAATCCCGGGCCCAGCGCAATGGCATCATAGTCTCCGGGTTCTATCCCTGTGATCACTTCCATGTTTTTATCCTCGATCACCACCGCTTCAGGAACAGCGCCCTGTAGTACATCCCTTCCACAGACGGGTGTTTGGACAAATACCAGTCCGGAGCCAGTCCGGAGCGTTGCTCTGGCGCATAATACAGCAGCTCCAATCTTGCCTTTGCTCCCTGCAATAATTTTTACTTTGCCGGCATCTCCTTTGTGATCAAATTTAGATCGACGTGGGACAAGCTTTGTAAAATCTTCCGGTTCGGAGTAAAACTGGGTAACTCCCAGGGAATCAATAAATTTCTGATCAAGGCCAATATCTACCACATGCCATTGACCCGTATAGTCTTTTGAGGCAGGATGAAAGAAAGAAGCCTTGGGACATTGAAAGCTTATGGTATGCAGCGGCTGAATAATGGCTGTACCTTGCGGTGGCTGGTCCGCGAATAGACCGCTGGCTATGTCAATACTGTATGTTTTGGTCCTCGATCCATTAATATGGCTAACCAGGTCAGCATATATCCCCTCAAGTGGTCTGCTAAGCCCTGACCCAAAAAGGGCGTCAATGACAATATCCTGATCGTCTAGTCGCGGAAAATGGCTTTCCGAATCAATAAAGCCGGGGGAAGTAATTGAATTTAACCTTTCGAGGTTTGTCTTAAAATCCGGAGATCCTTTTTCTGGGGACCCTGCCACAAACACTCTTACATCATATCCCTGCTTGATCAGGAGCCTGCTGACGGCGAGACCGTCACCGCCATTATTGCCGGTTCCGCAGAATACATAAAGCCTGTGACCTCTTCCGGCTAGCTCGGCAAATTTGTTGGCAAAAGCATGCGAGGCACGCTCCATCAAATCAATCGATGCGATTGGCTCATTTTGAATGGTGTAGGCATCTGCCTGCCGGGTTTCTTCTGCCGAAAGGACGGGAATCATGTAATAAAGTTAGCGATCTACTTCACCCATCACAAAATCCAGTGAGCCTACGATGGCGATCATGTCTGCAAGCATGTAGCCTTTGCTGATCTCCTCTAGTACGGAGAGATTTGAAAAAGAGCATGAACGGGCTTTGCATCGGATAGCTGTATCAGCTCTTCCATCAGTCCTGAAAAAATATCCAAGCTCACCTTTGGGATGTTCAGCCCTTACGTATAGATCCTGTGCTGTTGGTCTGATCTTTTTAGGCACCAAAGCCTGGGGATTAAAGTCCCGGGTTCTCTTGTGTGGTCCATTCAGCTGGTCAAGACATTGCTCGATGATTTTCAACGATTCATAGCATTCCTTTACCCGGACCCACGCCCGGTCCCAGCAATCACCGACTTCACCCATTTCACCTTTACCTATGGGAATTTCAAAATCCAGTTCGGGATATACGCTGTAATCGTCTACTCTTCTAAGGTCATACGCCAACCCGGAAGCCCGTAGAATTGGACCGGTCACACCGTAGTTAATAGCCAGGTCTAAAGGCAGAGTCCCGACCTTGGCAGTCCTGTCAATAAATATCTTGTTTTCTATCAACAGGTTTTCCAGGTCCAGAATTTTGGGCCTTACATAATCAATGAATTCCTTGCATCGCTTCTCAAACCCAACTGGCAGGTCATAGAACAACCCCCCAACCCATATGTAGTTGTAGAGCAATCTGGCACCGGAGATCCATTCGAAGAGCCTAACAATATGCTCCCTGTCCCGCATGGTCCACAGAAAGGGTGTAACGGCACCAATATCCATCCCATAAGTACCTAATGCGATAAAGTGCGATGCGATCCGGTTGAGCTCAGCTACCAGCACACGTATGTACTCGACGCGTTTGGGGATCTTATCAGAAATGCCAAGCATCTTTTCCAGGCCCATGGCATAGCAATGCTCATTGTTCATGGCTGCTGCATAGTCCATACGGTCCACATAGGGGATCACCTGGTTGAAAGGAACAGACTCAGCGTGCTTTTCGAAGCATCTGTGGAGATAGCCCAGGTGTGGGGTCACTTCTTTCACAACTTCACCATCAGTTACAACCTCCAGTCTTAATACACCATGAGTAGATGGGTGTTGTGGTCCGATGTTGATGATCATTTCACCCGTCTTCAGCGACTTGGGGTCTTTGATCACCGGCTCGGAAATGGCCAGGTTGTCCGGATGATATTTATACTGAATCTGCATCCTGTTTCTTGAATTGGGGTATGTCATCCGGGTATTGATCCCGGTCATATTTTACATTCATCCCATGATACTTTTCCTGCTCCTCGTAATCTTTTCTGAGTGGGTATCCCTCCCAGTCTTTGGGGAGTAAAATCCTGCGTAGATCGGGATGATTTTTGAATTGGATGCCCAGAAGGTCATAGGCTTCTCGCTCGTGCCAGTCAGCTGTCCTCCAGATATGCTGAACAGAGTCGATAACAGGTTTTTTTCTATCTATTGTCACTTTGAGCATCAGGTGATGGCCACGGGGAATGCTATACAGGTTATAAACCACCTCCATACTATTGGCTTCCGGTCCATTGTCAATCCCGGTAAGGCATGACAGCTGATCAAAGTAGGTTTCTTTTCTTCTAAAAAGGAAGTCACAAACATCCGTGATCTTCTTTCTATCAATAAGGATAGCGTTGGGGGATGCATTCAAATCCTCACCCAGTACAGCATCACCGAATTGTTTCGTCAATAAGTCTTTGATTTCCTGAAACTCCATTTAGGCAAGCTTTTTTCTTTTCGCCAGTATTTTCTCCAGGGCTTCTGGTTTCATCGATGACTCTCTGCGGATCTTTTCCTGTAGTTTCATGATGCCTCCGATTAAGGCTTCTGGTCTCGGTGGACATCCGGGCACATAAATATCTACCGGTATGATCTTGTCGACTCCCTTTACCACATGATAGCCATGTTCCCAGTATGGGCCACCGCAGTTGGCGCATGAACCCATGGAAATCACATATCGGGGCTCGGACATTTGCTCATAGAGCCTTCGTACCCGGTCTCCCATCTTAAAAGTGACAGTACCAGAAATGATCATCACATCTGATTGCCTGGGGGATGCTCTGGGGAGTACTCCGAAACGGTCCAGGTCGTAGCCTGATGCAGCTGTGGAGAAGAATTCCATGGCGCAGCAGGCCAATCCAAAGCCCATTGGCCAGATACTGGAAAGTCTCGCCCAATTTAAGACATCGTCCAGCTTGGTAATGACGATTCCTCCCTCTCCAAACTTATGATCATGTAGTCCCATGCTGTCAGATATATTTTTCGTTGAATGCTTCGTATTCGCTTTTTGGTACCGGTGACTTAAACTTTGAAAGTTCCGGATTTGGTTTGACCCAGTCAAGCATCCCATTTGCCCAAACGTAGATCAATCCCAACACCAGGATACCTATGAATATAAAGATTTCAATCAGTGAAAAGATTCCCCAAAGTCCGTTTGTTTGGTCAATTAATTTTTCGTCTGCAAAAACAAGTGCCCAGGGAAATAAGAAGACCAGCTCGGCCTCAAAAAGCAGAAATACCAAAGCAATGATATAAAATCGGATGTTGAAGATGCTCCAGGCAGAATTTACCGGGTCTTCACCTGATTCGTAGGTTGTATTTTTCTCTTCATTGGGTCTGTTTGGACGTAGTAGTTTGCCCATAAAAAGTGTGACCATCAGAAAGGCAACCCCTCCGATGATAAACAAAAGCACTATTCCAAACCCCGAAACTTTGTCCATGGGGTGCAAATTAAAACAATACTTAGAATTTGAGGGGGTCTAAATGTTTGAAGTGACCATTCATCTTGATGATCTCACGAGCCTTTTCTGCCCTTTCCAGCATGGGGATTATTTTATTGAGGTGCTCAAGGATATATTCCTGGCGTTTTTTCTGCGATGTGAGTTGTAGCAACTGGTATTCCTCTTCCGGCTTAAGCCCAATCTTGTGAATAAATGCATATAAGTTTTTATCGATCAGGTCAAAATCTTTGTCTAGCTGGAGCCAGGTGAACAATTCCCTGACTTTGTCCATAATTTCTACAGTCATCGCAGAATCCTGGTCATCTGAGATATGAAGAAATTCTACCTTTCCACCCGCATAAAGTTTATCCGTCCAGGGATTGTGAAAGTCTATGATTTTAAACTCCCTTACCCCTTCGGTCTTGATGTCCATCCTTCCGTCATCATATTTTTTGGTGAGCTCTACTATCTTTACCTCGGTACCATATTCCAGTTTATTCACCACGTGAGAGGGGATGCCAAAAGTTGTATGATTCTTTAGACAATCATTGATAAGCTGCTTGTAGCGGGGTTCAAAGATGTGCAGGTTCAGGGATTCCTTGGGGAAGACCACAAGATTTAAAGGAAATAAAGCAATTTCTCTGACCATACTCTGATAACATCAAATGTGAACCATGGTTTTCATTTTTGTACAAAAAATTGACTTTAATTTGGCATGCCAAAAAAAGGAATCGTCAGAATCAACCAGGGGAGGATATTGCCACTCTGGCTAAGACTTACCATATCGGGTTTTTTGTTTGTCGGGATGCTGTATTCAAATCTCCTTCTTAACGAAGAGTTTGCGGTCTTTATTTCGATAGCGTTGGCGGCTCCGGTATTGCCAGTATGGAATGCTTACCACCTACTGGAGATCAACAACACCGCAAAAGTCTATCTCAAGGGATATTGGTTTGCAGGATTGAAATTTGGCCAGTGGAAACGCTTTCGTCAAATTGATGAAATCACGATTTCGGAGGCAAAAGATGTAGCTCAATTGAAGGTAAGAGCGTCAAATAAGACGTACGCCGCATCAATGCTGATGGATGGCAAAGAATACATTTACCTGATAGGTAGTAATTCCAAAGATCAGCTGAAGAAGTGGCTGAAGGAGATCTGTAACAAACTGGAATTGGAAACATCCAATTAAATTATTTAAACTATTCTCTTCAATCATCGGTTTGAAGTAAATTGAAGACCTTTTTAAAAAAACGTATTCCCAACTATGAAAAATATTGTTGTTGTTGCTGCGCTTGTTACTTCATTTGTCGCTTGTGCTCAGAATGATTTTCCAGTCAATGAATCATTTACCCATGAAGTGGTTACCGATAAGATCACGCTTCCTTGGGGGATAGATTTCCTTCCGAATGGAGACATGCTGGTCACGGATAAGTCTGGAAAACTCTACAGAGTTGTCGGGGCAAATGTTACCGAGATCAGTGGTGCTCCTAAAGTGCTCTTTGAAGGACAAGGTGGACTTTTGGATATCACTATACATCCTGATTATGCCAGGAATGGTTGGATCTATATGTCCTATTCAAAAGGAGGCAAGAAAGATAAAGACGGAAAAGAATTAGGCACTACTGCCATCGTCCGGGCAAAACTCGAAGGCAACAAGCTGGTCAATATGCAGGAGGTGTTCGAGGCCCAGCCTTACCAGCCTAAGAGAGGTCACTATGGATCAAGAATTGTGTTCGATGGAAAAGGGTATATGTATTTCTCTGTTGGAGAACGCCAAAATCGAGATGAAAACCCTCAGACCCTAAGAAATCACCTGGGCAAGATCCACAGGACATACGATGATGGAAGCATTCCGGATGATAATCCATTCAGAAATTCTCCTGTTGCCATGCCTTCTATCTATTCCTACGGTCACAGGAATCCGCAAGGATTGGTGATCGATCCTGATGGAACGATATGGGAGGTAGAACATGGACCCAGAGGCGGAGATGAATTAAATATTATTGTTCCAGGTAAAAATTATGGCTGGCCGGTGATCTCATACGGGATCAACTATGACGGAACATCTTTCACTGACCTCACTGCTAAAGAGGGCATGGAGCAGCCTGTCAATTACTGGGTGCCTTCAATCGCTCCCTGTGGGATGGAATATGTGACGTCAGGAAAGTACGGGGATTTAAAAGGCGATATTCTCGTAGGATCGTTAAGCTTTCAATATGTGAACCGCTGCGTAATGGATAATGGTAAAGTGGTGAAGGAGGAAAAACTCCTGAAAGGGATCGGCAGGGTCAGAGCGATAGAAGAAGCTGCTGACGGCACTATTTACGTAGGTGTCGAAAATGTTGGGATTGTAAAGCTGGTCAGGAAGTAAATTACCTGACCAGGAATGGGATAAGACTTTCTTTCATTTCTTCTCTGCTGGCATCCTTGTGTTCGATCAGGAAGGGTACTACTTCCGTTTTGAATCCCAGGCTTGTAGCAATGTGTTTGGCAAAGTAATCTTCTGAGCTTGTCACCACCTGATCGGCCAAAACCACGAGGATACAATCCATCATGAAATCCATTTTGTCATTCACGGTCATCGGTGTAAGACTTTCGCTGGTAGGTGGGCTGTTGAAGATGTCTTCGATCTCCTGATCAGAGGCGCCATATCTTTTGCTGATTTTTTTGATTACGGCCTTTTCTTCATCCGCGAAATCTTCGTCGACCATGGCGATTTTTACCATGATGCTCAATTGCTTCTTTTTCTGAAAGTCTAACATGTCACTAATATGTATAAAAACATGAAAAAAATCATATTCCTTAATTAGAAAACAAACTTTTAAAGGAATTGATTGCCAATATTTGCCACATATGAGTAAAAAGTGTGTATTTCTGGACCGGGATGGCGTTATCAATGAGGATTCTCCAGACTATGTTTACAAGCCCGAATCGTTTCAGCTTATCCCCGGCGTGCCGGAAGCTATCAAAGCCATTAAGGCTGCCGGATACCTGATCATCGTAGCTACAAATCAATCGGGAATTGCCAAAGGACTTTATACCAGGGAAGATATGCGGGCCTGCCATTCTCTTATGCAGAAAAAGCTTGATCACTGTATAGACCATATTTATTATGCCCCTTTTCATGAGTCTGTTTCCAAATCCCTCAGCCGAAAGCCGGGATCATTGATGTTTGAGCGTGCCATTGCCAGGTTTGATATAGATCCATATCAATCATGGATGGTAGGCGACAAAGCCCGGGATATCATTCCGGCAAAAAAGCTGGGGATCAAAACGGTACAGGTAGATGGTTTGACAGACGGGGGGGCAGACCATGTAGCAAAGGACTTGTATGCTGCTTGTGAATTCATTCTGGGTTCGGACCAATTCAGGTCATAGCAAGACACCCATAATTTCAGGGTTTCCTATATTTATTGTTCAACTGCACCCTATATTACTGCAAATGAACAACTCAAAGAAACCCTCTCGATCCCGAAGAAAATTTATCAGCCATTCATCTAAGGCTGTTGCCGGTATAAGTTTGTCCGGTATGATTTCAGCACCATTGATCTCCTCTGCCCGCAACAGAATAATTGGTGCTAATGAAATGATCCGCGTAGGATTAATTGGTGCCAGAGGTATGGGATTCGGAGATCTTTCAAATGCCATGAAGCAATCCGATGCAGAATGCATTGCCTTGTGTGATATTGACGATCAAATCCTTGCCAAGCGTACTGGTGATGTGATTGAAGCACAAGGTGATGCAAAAAAGCCGGCTAATTATAAGGATTACCGAAAGATGCTGGAGGATAAAGACCTGGATGCCGTGATCATTGGCACCCCGGACCATTGGCACTGCCTGCCTTTTATAGAAGCTTGTCAGGCTGGTAAAGATGTGTATGTGGAGAAGCCGCTCGCCAATAGTATCGGAGAATGTGATCTGATGGTGAAGACTGCCAGAAAGTATAACCGTGTGGCCCAGGTTGGCCAGCAGCAGCGGAGCGGACCTCATTGGCAGGAGGCCATGGACATCATGAGAAAGGGAGGGATTGGCAAGCTACGGAAGGTATTGGTTTGGGCGAATTTCATGTATGGAGTAGGCGCGCCGATAGTTCCTAATTCTGAGGTACCAGCAGGAGTAGACTATGAGCAGTGGCTGGGACCAGCTCCTTACAGGCCATTCAACGCCTCCAGGTTTCATGGCAACTGGAGACATTGCTGGGATTATGGCGGTGGCCTTATGACAGACTGGGGAGTGCACCTGCTGGATATGGCACTATGGGTCAAAGACATTAAGGAACCACCCATTAGTGTTACCGCCACTGGAGGCAACTTTTCTCACCCAGACAATTTTCACGAGACCTTTGATACGATGAGTGTGGTCTATCAGATGAAAGATTACACGATTACCTGGGAACATACGGCAGGAATTCAAAAGGGCCCATATGACCGGTTATACGGTTTGGTTTACATTGGCAACGATGCCACCATGGTGATCGATCGGCGGGGCTATGAGGTCCTCCCCGAATATGGAGATGACGGTCGCCCGAAGATTGACCCGATCCCCAAGGTGGAGGGTAGAAGGAATCACCATTCCGAGCATATGCGCAACTTCCTGGATTGCATCAAGTCCCGAAAGGATCCTAATTGCACCGTCGAAAATGGCCGGCTGGTAGCGATGTATGCACACATGGCCAATATATCATTGAGGACCCACAGCACCTTGTCATGGGATGAGGCCAAAATGAATTTTGGGAAAAACAAAACGGCCAATAAATTGATCACACCCGATTACCGGGCACCCTGGGTGTTACCAAAAGTCTAATAATCCGAAAATATTTTATTTTGATAAAGTCTTAAATAGTCCTTATAAAAGAAACATTAGTATAAAATAAAGGATAGAATGTATTGAAATATCCCTTCGGGTCCGAATTTCAGGAAAGTATCTCAGGATAAGCATCTTAAAGTTCATCTAAGCGAGTTTATTTCTATTTTCTATGTAACTTGTAACCGTTTTTAAGTTTAACCACAACATTAATTTTATAATGACTTCAAAGAAGAAAACCCAGCGGGAATCGCGAAGAGACTTCATCAAAAAGGTCGGTATCGCAGGTTCTGCTTTTACAATTGTCCCAAGATTTGTAATGGGTGGTCCTGGTCATGTTGCTCCTAGTGATACACTATACATTGCTGGTATTGGTGTAGGCGGTAAAGGTAGAAGTGACCTGGCAAGCTTTGCAGAAAGTCCGGCAGCCAAGGTTGTCTATCTCTGCGACGTTGATGAGCCAAGGGCCAAAGATTCAGTAGAGAAATTCCCTCAGGCGAAATTCTACAAAGATTTCAGGGTCATGCTTGATAAGCATGAAAAAGACATCGATGCTGTATCTGTTTCCACTCCTGACCATTCGCATGCTGTTGCAGCATTGAATGCGATGAACCGGGGCAAGCACGTATATGTGCAGAAGCCTTTGACATGGAGTATCGAGGAAGCAAGAGCTCTTACTGAAGCGGCAAAAAGAAATAAAGTAGTTACTCAGATGGGTAACCAGGGTGGTTCCGGTGATGGCGTACGGGAATCCCAGGAAATTTATGATGCAGGCTTGATCGGAGATGTAGTTGAGGTAGTTTCATGGACAAACAGACCAGTTTGGCCACAAGGACTTCCATTACCAACTGCTACTCATAAAATTCCTAAAGGACTTGACTATGATTTATGGTTAGGGCCTGCTAAACACACTCCTTACCAGCCGGTATACGTGCCGTTTGGATGGAGAGGATGGTACGAATTTGGAACAGGTGCATTAGGTGATATGGCGTGTCACATGCTGGACCCTGCGTTCCGATTGTTGCCTATCGACTATCCTACTGAAGTAGAATGTTCAGTAGCAACAATCTATGACGGAAGATCTGAAATGTATCTGCCTGACTGCTTCCCTACAGCAACTAAAATTCACTTCAAATTCCCTCGCGTTGGTGGTGGCCCTGATATCAAGCTTAGCTGGTATGATGGTGGTATTATGCCTGAGCGTCCGGAAGAATTGAGACCTAGTGAGCCATTCGGAAACCGCGATGGTGGTATCATGCTGATCGGAACAAGAGGTAAATTATTGACCGACTGCTACGGTGCTAACCCACGTATCCTTCCTACTACTTTGATGAACACCATCGAAGTGAAGAAGAAACTTCCTAGAGTTCCTGAAGGACACTATGTACAGTGGGTGAATGCATGTATCGCCGGATATGAAAATGGCAAGACAAGTTCTCCATTTGAATACGCCGGACCGTTTACTGAAGCTATCCTGTTAGGTTCTTTGGCTGTGAGATCATTCCAGACTAAAGATGATAAAGGAAGATTCTCAGGTAGACAAAAACTCCTTTGGGATGCTAAAAGCATGACCGTAACCAATCACGAAGCTTCAAACAGATTTGTGAAGCGAGACTATCGTGATGGTTGGAGTTTAGCGTAACTTCATCAATCTAACAATATAGGCTTGCCATTTTTTGGCAAGCCTTTTTTTACCCCACCCTACGACCCAATTGATGAATAAGAAAGAAAAGAGACGTTCATTTCTTAGGAAATCACTATTTGCCGCCAGTGGAATAATTGGTGCGCCGATGATCGTGCCTGCCCAAACGGTTTCAGGCACAAAGGGTATATCACCTAGTGACAAAATCAATTTAGCATCTATCGGAGTTGGTGGCATGGGTACTGGCCATGTGAGATCATTTCTCGGGTATCCGGACGTACAATACCGGGCCGTTTGCGATGTGCGAAAAGAGCATCGGGATCGAGCTAAAGGCTATATCGATGAGCAGTATGGCAACAAGGACTGTGATACCTACAACGACTTCAGAGAACTTCTGGCCAGAAAAGATATCGATGCCGTGGTGATCGCCACTCCGGAACATTGGCATGCCCTTATTGGGTTGGAAGCTTGTCGTCAGGGCAAGGATATGTATTATGAAAAGCCCCTGAGCCTGTTTTTTGAGGAATGCCTGGCCATGCGGAAAGCCGTGAACAGGTATGGTGTGGTTTTTCAACATGGAACACAGCAGCGATCGGACAAAAATTTCAGACATACATGCGAGCTTGTAAGAAACGGATACCTGGGTGAGGTAGATAGGATCATCATCGGATCGGCGAGTTATGAGCCCGTTGGACCACAGGCCGAAATGCCAGTGCCTGAAGGACTGGACTACAATATGTGGCTTGGGCCAGCCCCTGTAAAGCCTTACACGGATCTTAGGTGTACCCGGCAGTTCACACTAATCAATGATTACTCACTGGGGTGCCTTTCAGGTGCCTGGGGTATACACCATGTGGATATAGCCCAGTGGTCCATGAATGCGGATACTACGGGGCCATTAGAGGTAGAAGGGATTTTCTTCAATAAGCCCGAAAATGGCCTTTTTGATACCTACCATACCTGGGAAGTACATCATAAGTATTCCAATGGTACTACCCTGATGCATATGGATCACATCACAGCCCGAAAAAAGGAGCCGATGTATATCCACAATAATATGGGGATGCTCTTTGTTGGATCAGAAGGTTGGGTGGCTGTGAAAAGAGGGTTTATTGATGCATATCCAAAGTCCCTGCTGACCAAAGTGATTGGGCCTAATGAAGACAAGCTTTACGAGTCCAACGACCACAGAAGAAATTTCCTGGATTGTGTAAAATCCAGAGAGGAAACCATTTGCCCTATCGAAGTAGCGGTAAGGTCAGACACAGTATGCCACCAGGCTGACATTACGTTCAGGACAGGAAAGAAACTGACCTGGGATCCTGCAATGGAAAAGTTTCCGAATGACCCCACAGCCAATAGATTATTGTCCAGACCCATGAGAGCGCCCTGGAGCTTAAATTGACGAATATGCGAGTGAGAATATTACCCGCGTTGATTTGGCTCACAGCGATCACCGGGACCCTGGAATCCTGCAAACCTTCAGAACCTACCATCTCACAAAGGACTGTTGATTCGGTACTTGTGATGATGAAAGATTACCAGGAGCTGGGAGACAGGCTTTGGTATAATGGCTTATTGGGGGTTCTGGAAAAAGGCTATCAATCAGCAGCATCAAAAGAAGTTATTGAAGATTCATTTGTTACTTTTCTCAATGGTGATGCCACACCTGCAGCTAAAAATGTCGTGCTATACCATCTGGGGCCCATGGCATCAGAAAGGTCTGTTGAGACTTTGTTTAGATTGCTTTCCATAGAAGAAACTTTCGATGCAGCACTGCATGCCTTGAGCTATGTCCGGGATGATCGCGTTGATCAACAACTATTTCAGCTGATCGATGAATCGGATCAGGAACAAACTGTTGCCATTGTCAATACATTAGGAGACCGGGCCAATCCTGATATGGCACAGCCCCTTGCAGGATTACTCTCAGGGAAACCTGAACTGATCCCCTATGTGCTGGCAGCCCTTGGAAATATTCCCTCCCAGGAATCTGCAAACGCCATTGCACAATATATGGATGGGCAGCAAGGAGAGCAGCGGTGGCAGGCTGCAGACCACCTGATCCAGGTAGCCAATGCGCTTGGAGCGGCTGATCTGGATGTATCAGGTTATTATGAAAAGGCTTTTCATTCTGATGCCCCACCTACCATTATCTACGGTGCCCTCAAAGGACTCGCATTGACAGGTCAGGATCCAACGGATAAAATCCTGGATGTCTTTAGGAAAGGAGATGGGAAACAAATCAGCGGGATTGTTCCTCTGATCCNCGAATTGAGGCAATTGCCATCTCAGACATTTATTTCAGAAAGTCTGGAGGTCTTACCTGAAGTCAACCAGTCCATGTTTT
>JAHCMM010000205.1 GCA_019192515.1 Cyclobacteriaceae bacterium SS2 | reverse complement strand
CCAAAACGTATTCCCCGTGAGCTGGGAGGTGATAAATTGATTCTAATTCTTTACTATATTGGCGGAAAAAATAAGTTCTCTAAACTCTAGTAGTACCAGATGGTATTGTTTCTTCTACGCAACATTTTGCGGAAATTCATGATGAAAGCGAGAGCCAGGTACAGGATGATAGGAGATCCAAAAGTTAAAAAAGATGCGTATATGAAGGATAAACGTATGCTGGAGGTCGGGATGCGAAATTTCTCACCAAGTCTGGTACAAACTCCAAAAGCATATTTTTCAATAAGTTCCTGCATCACTAAAACTATTGTTTTATTGCAAAGATAACACTATGGCCCTTGAATTTGTTATATATGGGTTTAGAAGAAACTATTTTTTAAGTAATATTGTAAAAATCTAATGTTAAAATTCACCAATTTTGTATCTCAAAAATTCAAAAAGATGATCCACATGAAAAAACTTAACTTCGCTATAGCCATGCTTGCAGTAGCTATAATCTTCTCGGGTTGTAAGCTAGGCAAGATGATCAAATTAGCAAATGATCAGGATCTAACTATCGATCCTAATCCACTAGAATTAAAAGGTGATGAAGTGCCATTTGCAATGTCGGCAGTTCTTCCTCCTAAAATGCTTCCCTCAGGAACCATGTATACTATCAATACGATCTATCAATATGGTGATCAGGAAGTAGCAGTGGGATCTGTGGATTTCAAAGCAGAAGATTTTCCTAACAGCAGCAGCTCTACTTCAAGAAAATCTGAAAATTTCTCTTTCCCTTATCAGGATGGTATGAACCCAGGTACTTTGTACGTAGAAGGAGTTGCTACTATCACAGCAAGTGGAAAATCTAAGACTTCTCCAAGAATGGAAGTAGCAAAAGGACTTATCACTACTTCTTCATTCGCACAGCCAGTTGTTTTAACTGCTCTTGCAGACCATGGATACAATGACAAAGAAGAGTTGGAGCCTACAAACATCAACTTCTACTTTGAGCAAGGAAGATCAAGGATTAACCCAAGATTGTCAACTGATGGTACTTCAAACAGTGACAAGACAAAAAACATGTCTGCTTTCATTGCTGAGAAGAACGTAACAAGAACAGTTACTATCACAGGTACTCACTCACCAGAAGGTTCTGAGACAATCAACTCTGACCTATCAAGTGACAGGGCAAAAGCCATTGAAGATTTCTACAGAAAGCAAATGAGTCGTTATGACTATAAAGACATTGCTGATGAGATTGACTTTATCCTTAAGCCTGTAGTTCAGGACTGGAGCGAATTCAAAGCAGCTTTATCTGCATATGATGGGATCTCTTCAAGTGAGAAAAGTGAATGGACCAACATCATCAATGGATCAGGTACTTTCGTTGACAAGGAAAAACAACTTCAGAAACTTTCAACATACAAGAAAGTATTCAACGACATCTATCCTGGTTTGAGATCTGCAAAAACTGAGATCCTTACAGTAGTTGTGAAAAAGCCTAACGCTAAAATCGCTGTATTGTCTAAAGGCATCGTAAGCGGAAGCGTTTCTATGGATTCACTTACTATGAATGAGTTCCTTTTCTCAGCTACTCTTACTCCATCTTTGGATGAGAAAGAAGCTATCTACAAAACAGCTACTAAATCAGGTGACTGGAGAGCTCACAACAACCTGGGTGCTACCCTACTTGAAAAAGCTAAAATGTCTGGTGATGCTCAACTAATCGAAGATGCTATCACTCAACTTGAAATTGCTGCTAACAAGCAAAAATCAGCTGTAGTACAAACTAACATGGCTGCTGCTGCAATGCTGCAGGGTGACAAAGAAGGTGCTTCTGAAGCTATCGATGGTGCAATGAGCTCGTCTCCTTCCAACATGGTATCTGCTAAGTTGAAAGGTATGAAAGGTTCACTTCAATTGATGAGTGGTGACTACGACGAGGCTAAAGCTTCTTTCGCTTCTGCTGAAGCTAGTGAAGAAGTAACTTTCGACAAAGGTCTTACTAGCCTATTGACTGGTGACTACGGTGATGCTCAAACTACATTGAACGGAGTAACAGACAGCGAAAAACTTTCTGCTGATGCTTACTACCTCAAAGCTATTGCTAGTGCTAAACAAAATAATGCTCAGGCTGTTGGATCAAACCTGAAGCAAGCAGTTAGCAAAGACGCTTCATTGAAAGAAAAAGCATTGAATGATTTATCATTTGCAAGCTTCGCAGATGCAGTTGCTGAAGCAGTGAGATAATTAAATATTTCTCAAAAACATTCGAAAAAGCTCTCCTTTCAGGAGGGCTTTTTTATTTTATATGGATTAATTTAGCGCCCTGAAACAATCATTTACTATGAGAGAAATTCAATTTAGAGAAGCCCTTGGAGAAGCAATGAGTGAAGAAATGCGACGTGACCCGGCCATCTTTCTGATGGGTGAGGAAGTGGCAGAATATAACGGAGCTTATAAGGTAAGCCAGGGGATGCTTGATGAATTTGGTCCCGATCGCGTAATAGACACTCCTATCTCTGAATTAGGCTTTACTGGTTTAGGTATTGGTGCTGCCATGAACGACCTGAGACCTATCATCGAATTCATGACATTCAATTTCTCTCTGGTAGCCATTGACCAAATCATCAATGGTGCTGCCAAAATGATGTCGATGTCTGGTGGTCAGTTCAAAGTACCTATTGTTTTCAGAGGACCAACAGGAAACGCTGGTCAGCTGAGCTCTCAGCACTCTCAAAACTTTGAAAACTGGTATGCCAACACTCCTGGACTTAAAGTGGTAGTACCATCAAACCCTTACGATGCCAAAGGATTGCTTAAGTCTTCTATCAGGGATGATGATCCGGTTATCTTTATGGAATCAGAGTTGATGTATGGAGATAAGGGCGAAGTTCCTGAAGAAGAATACCTGATCCCAATCGGAGAAGCCAAAATAGTGAAAGAAGGAACTGATGTGACTGTGGTTTCATTCGGTAAATTCATGAAAGTAGCCAATGAGTCAGCTGCAGAAATGGAGAAAGAGGGTGTGAGTGTGGAAGTGATCGACCTGAGAACTGTTCGACCTATTGATTACGCAACTGTAATCGAGTCAGTTAAGAAGACTAACAGGCTTGTGGTTGTAGAAGAAGCATGGCCTTTGTCATCCATCGCAACCGAATTAAGTCACTATGTGCAAAGACATGCATTTGATTACCTGGATGCTCCTATCCACAGAATCAACAATCGTGATCTTCCGCTACCATATGCGCCTACGTTGATAGAAGAGATCCTTCCCAATGTGAAGCGAACAGTAGAAGCAATCAACGCAGTTTGCTACAGATAAGATTAGCTTAAAAAGATACTAAAACGAACCCCTGAAGTCATTCAGGGGTTTCTTTTTTTATACCAGAAAGTGGTTGTTTCTAATTATTGTCGAAGCATACCAGCCAAAGCTTTGGCACCACCCATTTTGTTCATGGTCTTCATCATCTTTTTCATCTGACCGAATTGCTTGAGTAGTTGATTGACCTGGTTTACATCCGTACCACTTCCCTTAGCAATACGTTGTTTCCTGCTGCCATTGATGATATCAGGCATTTCTCTTTCTTTGGGGGTCATAGACTTGATGATGGCTTCGATAGGCTTGAGTGAATCATCGTCGATATCCACATCTTTGATGGCCTTGCCTACACCCGGGATCATACCCAGCAAGTCCTTCATACTTCCCATCTTTTTGATCTGCTCCATCTGGGAAAGGAAATCGTCAAGGCCAAACTGGTTCTTCTTGATCTTCTTATTGATCCTACGCGCTTCATCCTCATCAAAGGTCTGCTGAGCTTTCTCAACGAGAGAAAGCACATCTCCCATACCCAGGATCCGCTTGGCCATCCTATCGGGATAGAAAATATCTATTGCATCCATCTTCTCCCCTGTACTGATATATTTGATTGGCTTGGTTACTTCCTTCCGGATAGATAAAGCAGCTCCACCCCGGGTATCACCATCCAACTTCGTTAATACGACCCCGTCGAAGCTAAGTCGCTCATTGAAGGTCTTGGCTGTATTGACAGCGTCCTGACCAGTCATGGAGTCCACAACAAATAGTGTCTCTGAAGGATTGATGGTTTGCTTGATAGACGATATTTCATTCATCATCGCCTCGTCAACCGCCAATCGACCTGCCGTATCTATGATCACGGTACGCTTACCATTTTGCTTGGCATACTTGACAGCATTTTCGGCTATTCTGATCGGATTCTTTTCTTCTGGCTCTGTATAGACCTCTACATCAATCTGCTCCCCTAAAACCTTGAGCTGATCAATCGCCGCCGGACGGTAGACGTCACAAGCTACGAGAAGCACCGTCCTGCCCTGCTTCTTCAGCTGACTGGCAAGCTTTCCACTGAATGTGGTTTTACCAGAACCCTGCAAACCTGAGATCAGGATGGTATTCGGATTTCCATCCAGATTGATCGGCACATTGCTTTCACCCATCAGGAGGGTAAGCTCCTCCGCAACAATTTTAGTGAGTAGCTGGCCCGGAGATACCGCAATAAGTACATCCCTACCCAGGGCCTTTTCCTTAATGGTATCTGTTACTTCTTTGGCTACCTTATAGTTAACATCGGCATCAATTAGCGCTCTGCGGATTTCTTTAACCGTAGTTGCCACGTTGATTTCCGTAATGGTACCCTGCCCTTTTAAGGTCTTAAAAGCCCTGTCCAGCTTAACACTTAAATTATCAAACATAGAAATTCAAATTAGAATGCAAAATTAATAAACATAGGATGGAAATGCTTTAAGAATACGTATTCTGATTACCGCTCATCAAGTTTTGCTAAATAATTCGTTAATAATGTGCAACCTTTGGAATACAATAGCAGTATGTAAAAAACAGTACCTTGTATTACATAATATTGAAATCATGAAAAAGCTCACGTTATTTCTCGCACTGTTTATGGTTTTTGCCTTAGCTGGCAATGCCCAAAGCAAAATCAAGGAAAAAGATCTGATCGGTCAATGGAAAATGGTAATTAACCTCGAAGAGGGCTTTGACATGGCCAAAAAAGAACTGGACGATGATGACGAATTTCTGGGTAAATTAATCCTGGGCTCTATAGAAGGTTTAGCATCAACTATCCTGGATGAAATAGACATTTATATGGATTTTGAGAAGGGTGGAAAACTCCGAATAATCGTTGAGGCGTTTGATGAAAAGGAAGTTGAGTACAGTGAATGGACCATCAATAGCAAGGGGCAACTACTCATAAAAGATGGAAAAAATGATGTAGATATTGACCATTGGGTATTGGAAAATGACATTTTAGTAGGATATGACGATGATGGAGAAAAGAACATGGCATACCTTGTTAAGATTATTTAAAAAATAGCGGCATATTTTCATTGTTATGTCAATAATCCTATGTTACTTTGCGTTTAAGATAAAATAATTCTTAATTCTTTAATAATCAGCTAAAGTATCATAGGATTTCTTATGAAAAACAAAAAGGTTACCCGCTTACTTCTATCTTGCTTTACTTATATCTGTCTAATGTCTTTTTTTGGGTGTGAAGATGATAATACCATCCAAAAACTCGTAGAATTAAGAAATAATACAGCAACCACGCTTACACTACTTATACCTTAATTAGTTATCAAGGATCTTTTTCAGATCTGCCGGTGAGTAGTTGACAGACTTAAGTGTCTTATTGTCCCCTTTTCGGAATACAAGGTATTTGCCATCCGCTTTTTTATAGTAGCATTCCGTATCACGTTCATTTTGGTAGTAGTCGACCGTAGCCTGAGCCTCTTCTTCCGTCTCACAGGCTTTACTCATATTTGATCGTTGTACTTCGTTAAACAATTCCACAAACTTCTCACCAAGTCCAAACTCTAGTACTGCTCCGGATAATACGTACTGGATATCGCATAGCGCATCAGCTATTTCCACCATATCCTTATCTTCAATTGCCTCCTTTAGCTCTTTTAATTCCTCGGCTATGAGTGAAACCCTCAGCTCGCATCTTTTCTCATCAGGGATCGTAGGCTTTTCAAGCACCGGGTGGTGAAATGTCTTGTGAAATGCTGCTACCTGATTGAGTGAGTCAATTTTATCCATTATCCAATTATCTATTTATTATTTCTGATTGCCAAAATGAAAAAGTAAAGGAAGCCGCCAAAGGTCAAACCTAAGATGATTATCATTGATATGATAGCTGAAACTGTCATTTTCCTGCTACCATCTTCTGGTATATATATTTATTTAATACGATCCCTAATATGAGTATACTGCCCCACTGGGTGATGATGGTTGCATTGCTAAACACATCCAATAGATTCCAGGTGCCCGAATCCGTAAACCACGGACTATCGCTATACCCCTGAGACATCCACCAGTAAATCAACCCCAGTGCTATAGGCAAGTTGAGATAAATACAGATGCTGAAATACCACTTATTTATCCGGAGATCCGAATCCAGATCTATCAACTCTTCCTTAAACTTTAGCGGATTGTACTTTGCCACGGCAAACAAAATAAAGAACCCGCTTAAAATCAAACCCAAACCCCAAACCCAATCCTGATTGGTAAAGAAATCCAGGTTATAAGCCGAAGGAAACCCAAACGCAATAAAAGCTACAATAACAATATAGGTCGTTTTCTTCCTGGGAATACCAAAGTCGATAAGATTGCTGATAAACAATTCTATCATGGGCAGAAAAGAACTAAAGGCAGCAAAAAGGAGCGTCAGAAAAAACATGACGGCCATGTATTCACCTCCTGGTATTCTGGCAAACAAATCAGGAATGACATTGAAGGTAAGTGCCTGATTGCCTTGCTGAAGATAACTGATAGCTTCAGCTTCATTTGGTGCAAGAGCGAAAACAGCAGGTAAAATGGCCATCCCTGCGATGAGCGATGCTGTATTGTTGCCAAATGCTCCGATAAAGGTATTGAGCGTAACATCCTCCTGCTTTCTTGAATAGGCAGAAATGGTCATCAACAGCCCCCACCCTGCCCCTGTACTCCACGCGGATTGGGACAACGCTTCAATCCATACTTTGGGCTCCTTCAGATATTCTACCCTAAATGTGAACATATATTCAAGCCCCAAAACCCCATTTTCAATAGAAAGTGCAGTGAAAATGATGATAATCAACAGTACAAACAACGTAGGGATCAATATCCTATTCACCCTTTCAAGCCCTTCTCTGATACCTTTTACCAGCATCAAAACACCGGCCAGGATCACAACCACAAACATCGATATGGTGACCCAATTGGCATTGGCGATTGATGTCCACTGGTTCTGAAGAAAGTCGGGTTGCTGCTGTAGGGTATCAGCAAATGAAATACCCCGGAAGGTATCGACCACATTGCCAACAGCCAGCGTAAGATATTGCATAGACCATGCGGTGACTACTGAGTAATAAAAGGCAATCCCCAGTGTACAGAAGGTGATAAAAAAGCCCATCCACGTCATACCAGGGCTAGTCACCTTACTCATGGAATGAATCACTCCATGTTTATACTTTTTCCCTATTGCAAACTCGGAGAGTAGCAGGGGAATGGACCATATCAAAAGAAACAGCAACCAAAGTAAAATAAAGGATCCTCCGTATTGGCCGGCCAACCTGGGGAATCGCCATAGATTTCCAGCTCCGATGGCCATACCAAGTGAAGCTAAAATAATTCCCCACCGATTGGTAAACTGATCCTGCTGATCCATTAGTTGTGAGCTGTCAATTGGCTATTTCTTTTTGCTAAGCGAATTTACTGTTCGGTATAGATAAATAAGTATCAGGAATAAAAGCACCAAGCCAGGCAGGCTACCACCCCATGGCTCATCCGTAAGTGAGATGCTCCATCCAAAAGTTGCTAAAAGTGCGATCAGAATCCCCATCAGCGCCTCACCGGTAATTAGTCCTGAAGCAATCAAGAGCCCGCTATTCGATGCAGAATCCTTAAGCTCAGCAGATACATTGTTCTTCCGGAAACTTCGATCTAGTGCCCAGGCGATTAACCCTCCAACAAAAATTGAACTATCCAACTCGAATGGCAGGTAAAGTCCTACTGCCACCGCCAGGACTGGCATTCTGAAATTGGAGCCGATCCTTTTCAAATAAAGATCTGTGATGATGATCAATACCCCGATACACCCACCAATGGTGATGATGGTCCAGGGTAGCTCTCCACCGAAGATCCCTGTAGCCACACTCATCATCAGGGTAGCCTGTGGAGCCGTCAAAGGATTTGGATGCTCGGCGGTTGGACTTCCAATACCTTTTGACGCTAGTAGCAGGTTCAGCACCGGCGCGATCAATAATGCCCCGGCCACAACACCTATCATTTGCATGATCTGCTGATTTCTCGGTGTCGCGCCCAATATATACCCTGCTTTCAGGTCCTGCATGTTATCCCCGGCTATGGCAGCGGCGCAACAAACGACAGCACCCACAAGGATAGCCCCTGCTGCACCACTCACAGCGCCTCCTGACCCCATCAACAGCAATAGCAAAAGAGAGGTCGATAATATTGTGGCAATTGTAACTCCTGAAATAGGGTTATTGGACGAACCAACCAACCCAGCCATGTACCCGGCAACAGCGGAAAACAGAAAGCCAGCGAAGATCATGATCACTGCCATGAACAGTGTGATCGGCACATCCTCGATGATTGACACATAGATAAAAAAGATTGGGATAACGAGGATACCAATCCCGATGATCACCCATGACATGGGAGTATCCAATTCTGTCCTGGCAGTATCAGCTATCTTCTGCGCACCTTTTTTAAAAGCCTCTACTCCCGCCTTGAAAGAGGTAACCAAAGCTCCTCTCAGGTTTAGCACTGCCCAGATCCCTCCCACGATCATAGAGCCCACCCCCAGGAACCTCATCTTAACGCTCCACAGACTGATCCCCAGCGCTTCGGCATGGACCTGGTCGATACTGGTGAATTTCCCGGCTGCAATTAATTCATTGGCTACTGATTCAAACCCATTAATCCACACATATGCAGGGATGGCCAGCCACCAGGTGATCACTCCACCCAAAAAGACCAGTGTGGCGATGTTGAGTCCAACGATATATCCAACTGCTACCAGCGCCGGAGACAGGTTCAAACTAAAATAGAGATATAGCTTCTGATTGAGGACCGTAGCTCTTTCAAAAATCCCTTTCCACAGGTTGAGCGCCTCATATCCAAATTTGAAGACCCCTCCCATTAAAGCACCATAAACCAGGTACATCACAGATTTTCCTCCGGACTCCCCTGACTTCAGCACTTCGGCAGTGGCTACACCTTCAGGGAACATCAGGTTTTCTTCTACAATCAATGCCTTTCTTAAGGGGATTGTAAAAAGTACCCCTAATACACCCCCACAGATTGAGATAAATGTGGTTTCGATGTAATTAAATTCTTGCCAATACCCCATGATAACCAGGGCAGGAATCGTAAAAATAACTCCGGCAGCCAGTGACTCACCTGCTGACGCAGCTGTTTGTACCATATTGTTCTCCAGGATATTGGCATTCTTGAAGGCTTTCAGAATGGCCATGGAGATCACAGCGGCAGGAATAGATGCTGACACGGTAAGCCCGGAAAACAATCCGAAATAAGCGTTGGCGGCTCCAAGTACTACTGATAATAATGCACCTAGTATGATGGCGCGAAAGGTGAGCTCATTGAGTCGAGTCTCAGGACTGATGTAAGGCTGCATAGGATTGAATAAAGGTGATACAAAAAATTCAATGCAATGCTAACAAAAATGATCATTTGAAGTCTGAAAACAAAGAGCAGCCTGATTAAAAGTGCAAATCCAGATTACCACTACCGGTAGTGCCTTCAACAACTACTGGTCCGTCACCCTCCAGGTACTTATTTCCAAAAGAATTTCCATTCACATTGATCCTGCCTGATCCGGTGACCAGTTGAAACTTAAGGTCATCATAGGGGTTGTTTAGATCAATATTTAAGTTACCAGAAGACAACTCGAACCTGGAATGGCCAGTGATAAACAGCTTTTGCGCGTAGATACCACCGGATGTGGCTGAAACATCCACACTCCCTTTAATCATTCTTAGTGTAACATTACCAGAGGTAGATGATAAGTGGACATTTCCCATGACATTATAAATGTAGGAAGATCCGGAAGTCCCGGATGCCTGAATCTTCCCCTGAACATTGCTCACTTTCTTATCACCACTGGTAGTCGTCATATTGCCAGTTCCCTGCAGGTTATCAATAGANATATCTCCTGAGGTAGTTTCAACTGTCAGGTTGCCTATTATTTCTTTGAGACCAATATCTCCGCTGGTCGTTTTGAAGTAGTATTTACCGGAAATAAGGTTGTCTCCTTTTATATCCCCTGAAGAGTTCTCAATATGGAGGGTGATCCCACGTGGAATGTGCAATTGTATCTGTGCCTTGCTAATCTGGTTCGACCTTCTGCCCCGATGCTTTACCCTGATGACCAGGGTACCTGACGAGGTGAGGTCAGAATAAATTTCAAAATCTTCAGACCTGCCATACCCTACAATTTCTCCTAGAAACCTGATCTTTTGATCATGAGATATCCTTACATCACAAAAGGATCCATACAGCTGGATTCTGGATATATTTTCCGCCTCAAATTCGTGATATGCCAGCCTGGACTGGGCCTGGGTGGAATGAAGAAAAAGAGCAAACAAGAGACATGCACAAAACCGAACCATGGTCACATTTTTGATCAAAGACCAAAAAAGTGGGNAAAGGTTTCCAGTCGATAACTAAAATATTACCCGATCTTGGATTTTGTCAAAGTGGCAAGCAGCCTTAAGCTCTCCTTCAGGTAAGGATCTTCAGACAATTTTTTGGCTATGCTATCTTTCTCTACCTGCTTATCTCCTAGCTCATTAGACTCAATGGTAGTAGATAGGTCATTGGAATTTTCAGCCTGCTGCTCTTTCATCCTTTCCTCAAAGTTCAAAGAAATGGACTTGATGTACTTATCTGCCTTGATCTTTTCTACATCTTCTGCCAGGGATTTCAAATCCTCATCCGTCTTCAGATGCTTTTCATAGAGCTTCTTCAGACTGGCCATCAGATCTTCTGAAATAGTATTCTCTGACTTAAACTTTGTTGTCCTGATTTCATCCCATGGCAGGGCATTGGACATGTTACTCTCTCCAAAGGCCTCATCATCGTACGGAGAAGGGAATGCAATGTCCGGCGCAACACCAATGTGCTGTGTGCTACTTCCTGTCACCCGATAAAATTTAGCCAAGGTCATTTTGAGCTGTCCGAGCTCAACTGCTGAATTCCTTAGATACAGATCCAGGTCAATCAAATTCTGAACGGTACCCTTACCAAACGTATTCTCACCCAGAATAATGCCTCTCTTATAATCCTGAATGGCTCCGGAAAAGATCTCGGATGCCGATGCACTGTACCTGTTGGTCAGAACTGCTAAAGGTCCATCATAGTAATGTCCGGGATTTTCATCCATATAAATATCTACTGAATCATAGGTATCCCTCACCTGAACCACAGGCCCTTCATCAATAAACAGCCCGGTCAACTCAACCGCTTCCTGCAGAGAGCCACCACCATTGAAACGAAGGTCTATCAGCAAACCATCCATGCCGTCTTTTTGCAGTCCGGCAATCAATCGCTTGACGTCTCTCGTGGTACTTGTGTAGTCCTCTTTGCCCTGATGCATCTCCTCAAAATCAATGTAGAACTGAGGAATGGTAATGACGCCAAGCTTAAAAGACTCTCCATTTTCTATGATAGGGATCATCTCAGCCTGAGCCGTAGATTCTTCCAATTTTATCTTGTCTCGCACAATCCTGATAGTATCCGGAAGTGCATTGATATCTTTATCATGTTTAAGCACCTGCAGCCGTACCACAGATCCCTTTGGTCCTCTGATCTTTTGTACCACGTCATCGATCCTCCAGCCGATCACGTCTTCAAAGATCCCGGAGTCACCCTGGGCTACGCCAATGATCCTGTCATTCTTCTGTAACTCCTTACTTTTGAATGCCGGTCCGCCTGGAATAACGTCTTCCACTTTGGTATAATCAAGCTGCTGCGTCAGTCTGGCGCCAATGCCCTCAAGAGAAGCACTCATATCAATCTGGAAATTCTCTTTGGCTATCGGGGAAAAATAGTCAGTATGAGGATCATAAGTGCTGGTGAAAGCATTCATGTATGTCTGATAGACATCCTCACTGTTATATTGATAGACTGATTTTCGTACCCTGGCGTATCGCTTAAGTAGGGACTCCANAATGTGATCCCAGTCCTGACCTGTTAGCTTATAGCTTAAGGCCTGGTTTTNGATGATTTTTCTCCAAAGCTCATTGAGGTCTTCCCTTGTCCGTGCATGTGACCAGTCTTCACGCTCTATCTCAAGTTCTTCATTCGCTGACCAATCAAACTCCGTAGAAAGCAGGACATCCAGATAGTCTAATCTTTCCAATGACCGCTCCCTGTAAATAGAGAAGACCTGGTAAGCAAAATCCAACTTTCCTTCCAACAACTCATCGTCAAGCTGATACTTATATTTAGACAGGTAATCTATATCTGCCTGAAGGAAGTTGGCTTTGTTGGGGTCTAATGCATTTAAGTAATTGTCGAAAATTTCAGCTGAAATGGAATCGTTCAACCACTTCTTTTTATAGTGGTACCTGGTCAACAGATCCACAATCGCCTTGGTTTCAGCAGGATGTTCCTGTTTTGGACGAAGCAATTCCAGCGTATCAAGCCGCAACGATTCATAACCTTCTTCCGCAACACCAACGCCTGATGGCTCCAGATATCCCCACCCAACGATCAGTGAGAATAGTACAAACAATAACTTATTCATTACCTAAATGTAATTAATTAGCGAATATTTTCATGTAGATATCTAACATACCTTCCGTAGAATAGGTTTACTCAAAAATCGTACCCGTAAAGGTTATGCTTAATGTTTGAGATGATCCCAGACGAGTGCCGACGCCCCAAGGATGGCTGCGTTTTTATCCATCATTCCCGAAGGTAACAACTTCACTTTATCCTTGTAAAACGGCAATAAATACTCATCCATATATTTCTTGGTAGGCTCAAAGATCCATTTTCCGGCCTTGGCCAACCCTCCAAGGAGAAAGAACGCTTCAGGGTGAGAGAATGTTGTGAAATTCGCCAGGGCCTGTCCTAAATATTTTCCCGTCAGCTCATAGGCTTCAATCGCGATTGGATCACCTTCTTCTGCTGCTTTTGTGATGATTTCACCATGAAGATCATTGAAAGAATAATCACGGAGCACACTATCTTTAAGCGAATCACATAACAGGAAGAAAACATTCCTTTTTAGTCCGGTAGATGAAACGTAGGCTTCCAATCCTCCCCTTCTGTCAAGTCCTGTCCATCTCCCATTATAATCAATCACGATGTGTCCCAGCTCAGCCGCCTGGGAATCATATCCGTAGATCAGCTTGCCATTGCTCACCACTCCTGAACCGAGTCCGGTACCCAAAGTAATGACAATGAAGTCCTGCATTCCCTTGGCTTCACCATAGATCATTTCACCAATGGCAGCCGCGTTGGCATCATTTGTAATGTGTACAGGTTTGTCAAATCGCTTTTGCAATTCTTCCGTGACCCTCAGAATTCCTTTCCACTTCAAATTAGCCGGGTGCTCTATCGTGCCCCTGTAGTAATTGGCATTGGGTGCTCCTACTCCCATTCCCACAACTTCCAGATCCGCTGATGACTTTTCAATCAGCTGATTGAATGTATGGACCAGCTCATCTAAAAACTGCTTAAAATCCTTTCCTTTCTGGGTGGGAAACTCAGTATGACCATACATATTTCCTTCTAAATCTACTATCCCGACCTTGGTGAGCGTACCTCCAATATCAACACCAATCGCTACCTTTAAAGACATATTATTTTTTTACGAAAAACGAAGAATTTCAAAGATATAAAGGTTCACCAATTGATTTTAGTAAATCATTATTTTAGTACACGGATTATTACTTTTTCATCTATATGACCAGCAGAAATGCCCAATATCTATTCGTTTATGGTTACCTCATGCGTAAAAACCGACAGCTTAAAGAACTAGGTGTACCGGATATGCCAGTAGAATATCTCAGTGATGGATTCATTTATGCACACTTATATAGAGTGGCCGGATTTCCCGGACTGGTGTATGACAACACTAGAAAGTCCAGGACATATGGGGAGGTCTATCTGGTTAAAGAACAGAAAAACTTTTTTATGGAGATGGATGCCTACGAACTTTCGCTTCCTCATTACAAAGAATCGGACGTGGCCTACCATCGGCGAATTCGTCCGGTACATCTTCATAAGGGTATGACCCTGCCTTGCTGGGTTTATGAATTCATCCAACCTACTGATCACTTAACCCGAATCAAATCAGGCAGATTTGAACTTTTCGGTTAATTTTAACTCAAACAGAATCCAATAATGCCTACCATACAACTTAACCACCTGCAATGTATCCTCAACGATGAGATTGATAAGGACGAGGTGTTCTTAAAATATAAAGGGAAGAAGATCTGGCCTGAAGGCATCTATAAATCGGTAGATAATGAAGAGAAAAAAGAGATTGGGATCCGTTTTCAACACAAAGACATAAACGAACCTATGGTGATAGAGCTATGGGACTTTGATTTTCTATCTCCCAATGATCATTTAGGCACTTTTACGATGAAAGTGGATGATAAACCCGGAGGACCGTACCAAACCAGTATGGTACTCAATGAAAAAAGAAGCACTGCCTCCTATATTTTGAATTGGGAAATCCTCTGAAAGAAGCCAAAAAAACAGCTTTTAGCTAGTAAATCGTTGGTTTCACTCCATTCATAATCTCAGAATATCCATTTAAGGGTCATTCCGTTCCATTCATCGATCATATAGGGAAATCACCTACGTCTGGTACGTGAATTGCATATTTCTTACCTGTAAGTAATTAAACAGTTCAGGTAATGAAATCTCTTAGTAAATCAATCATCTTCTCAATCGCTTTGATCTTCTCAATATCAGCGGTTGCACAGACTTATATTGCTCCAGGTTCTGCTGGTAGCGTTGAGCTGAAAGGTGGTAATGTGACTATTGGAGGTGTCGGTACCTTTACTTTTTCTTCCCTTAACCTGAAGAACGCCGCTAGTCTTACTATTCCTGCCGGTGTGGTTGTAATCGTAACTGGAGCTTTTGAAAACAAAGCCAGCAGCGTTGTGAATGTAGATGGTGAGCTTTTCCTGAATGGAGCTGACAACGAAAACAAAGGTGAAGGAGTAATTGATGGAAT
>JAHCMM010000204.1 GCA_019192515.1 Cyclobacteriaceae bacterium SS2 | reverse complement strand
CAGAGTCCATTGAGCAAAAGATGCAGTGGTTTGCAGATGCCAAATTGGGAATCTTCATCCATTGGGGTATTTATGCCGTGAATGGGGTTAGTGAATCCTGGTCGTTTCATAATGGACAGATCTCGCACAAGGATTACATGGATCAGGTGAAAGGTTTCACGGCTAGTAGCTATGATCCTGAAGCATGGGCTGATTTGATTCAGGAGTCGGGAGCTCGCTATTCAGTTATCACCACCAAGCATCATGATGGGGTGGCATTGTGGAAATCAGGACCAGTGAATGTAGTGAAAGACACCCCGGCAAGTCGGGATTTACTTACTCCGTTTTATGACGCATTAAAAGCGAGGGACATTAAGGCAGGGGCTTATTTTTCACTGATTGACTGGTCTCACAAAAATTATCCCGGATTTCTAAAAGACAGCTCCAGGTATAAGGTGACAGATGAACCCAAACGATGGGAGAAGTTCCAGAAATTTAACCTGGGTCAGATAGAAGAAATATCTACCAAATTCAAGCCGGATCTTTGGTGGTTTGATGGTGATTGGGAGCACAGTGCTGAAGAGTGGAAGTCAACTGAAATACGGGAGATCATTCTGTCAGGGAATCCAAAGGCTATCATCAATGGAAGGCTGCAGGGATACGGTGATTATGAAACGCCTGAGCAAAACTTTCCTGTTTCCAGGCCCTCTTATCCATGGTGGGAACTGTGCATGACCTCAAATGACAACTGGGGTTACAGACATACGGATACAAACTGGAAATCTCCATATGAGATCATCACGATTTTCGTGGATGCTGTGAGCTATGGAGGTAATCTACTGCTGGATATCGGACCTAAGGAGGATGGTACTATTCCTCAGGAGCAAGTCCATATTTTGAAAGAACTGGGAGCCTGGAATAAAAAGCATGGAGAAGCAATATTCGGATCTATTCCGGGACTCCCTCAGGGGCACTTTTACGGACCCACCACTTTGTCAAAAGATTCTACTTCGCTTTATCTTTTTCTGCCTGGTAAAACTTCCGGGAAAGTGATGCTAAAGGGTTTGAAAAACAAGATCAGCAAAATTACTGTCGTGGGTGAAGGTTCATCACTCGAGCACAATGTCGTGGGTAAGATATCATGGAGCCCTGTACCGGGTTTGGTATACATCACGGTGCCGGAGGAGGTTCAGGACAAATATGTGACGGTGTTGAAGCTTGAGGTGGAAGATGAATTATCTCTTTATCGAGGTAAAGGTGGCTTACAGTAGAGTATCGCCACAATTCGAAATCTAGGGAGCCAACCGGTAAATTCTACCATTAGATCCGTCGGTCAGTGCATAAAGTGCTCCGTCTGTACCTTCCAGTACATCACGAAAACGAGATATACCTTCCAGTAAACGCTCCTCACCAACAACCTTATTGTCTTCAATGACAAGTCGTACTATGTGTTGTCCGCTCAGCGCNGCCAGGAATAAATTATTTTTCCATTCAGTGATTAAGGATCCAGAATAAAAAGTTATCCCACTCGGAGAGACCACTGGATCCCAGTAGTAGACCGGTTGCTCCATACCTTTCTGTTGAGTAATCCCTTGTCCAATTGCACTTCCACTATATTCGATTCCATAGGTAATGATGGGCCAACCGTAATTTTTACCAGGAACAATAAGATTCACCTCGTCTCCACCCCTCGGGCCAAGCTCTACTTCCCACAGATCCCCGGTTGTCGGGTGAATAGCTAGTCCCTGAACATTCCGATGACCATAGGTATAAATTTCTGGGAGTGTCCCCGACTGGCCTTCAAATGGGTTTCCGGCAACAGGTTCACCATTTTTGGTGATATGCAACACCTTTCCAAGTGCAGCATCCAGTGATTGAGCTTCACCTCTGATAGAAGCGCTGGATCGTTCTCCGGTACTCACAAACAAATTACCACTGGCGTCCCACACGATACGAGATCCGTAATGCGCTGTGCCATTAAATTCTGGTAATGCCGTATAGATCACTTCCGGATTTAAAATTTCCGATTCATCTTCTGAAAGTTTGCCTTTGGCCACTGCTGTTGCTGTCCCATTCGATCCATTCTGAGAGAATGTCCAGTATAGCATGCTGTTAGTGGTAAAATCCGGATCAACAGCCACATCAAGTAAACCTCCCTGACCTGAGTTGTTTACTGCGGGGAGCCCGGAGATGCTGGGGCTTACAGTCCCTGATTGACTTATAATGCGAAGTGTACCTCCTTTTTCTGTGACTATGATCCTGCCGTCTGGTAGATTGGCCATGCCCCAGGGATTGTTTAAGCCTGTTGCAAATTCAGATATCTCATATTCTGTTTCAGTTTCTACTCCGGAGACACGTGTTTGACCCTCAAAGGCGGGCTGGTAGTTGGTGTTAGGCGCATTTGTTTCCACAGGTGGAAGAGAAGAATCCTCTATAGGATCGTCATCAGGCATCCTATTATCATTACATGCCGGGAGCATGCAGAGTAATGTGAAGACTGTAATTCCACCTACTATCGGATCCCAACGAAATATTTGCATTCTTCTTATTTGTTAAACTGCCTTTGCACAAACGTGCCGATAAATTATCTAACTTCAGCTAACACAAAACGTTCGAATACAATATTTATTCTGAACCAGAAGGTTCAATGGATATCCTGAGGTCTTTACTCTACCGTCACTGACTTGGCCAGATTTCGCGGCTGGTCCACGTTGCATCCTCTCATGATGGCAATGTGATACGAAAGCAATTGTAGAGGAATGACCGAAATCAATGGCATGAGGGCTTCATGGCTTGATGGCACCTCAATGGTGTAGTCAGNCATCTTTTCGATTTCGTCATCATGCTGGCTCACAATCGCTATCACCTTTCCTTTCCTGGATTTCACTTCCTGGATATTGCTAATGATCTTTTCGTAGGAGCTGTCTCTCGTGGCAATGAATACCACTGGCATGTTTTCATCGATCAAAGCAATAGGTCCATGCTTCATCTCGGCGGCTGGATAGCCCTCTGCATGTATATAAGAAATCTCTTTTAGCTTTAATGCACCTTCCAAAGCTACCGGGAAATTGTAGCCTCTTCCCAGGTAGAGAAAATTCGGGGCATCTTTGAATTTCGCGGAGATTTCCTGAATCCGCTTATCTGTTGCAAGAGCTTCTTCAACTTTTTCAGGGATCTTTTCCAGCTCATACAGGAGGTCCCCATATTGGCTGTCTGTGATGGTCCCTTTCAGGTAGCCCACTTTCAGTGCGATCATGGTTAGGACTGTCAGCTGAGCGGTGAAGGCTTTGGTAGATGCCACACCAATCTCAGGTCCCGCATGCAGGTACGCCCCTTCATGCGTTGCCCGGGCAATGGATGATCCCACGGCATTTACCACTCCGAATACGATTGCTCCCTTGGATTTAGCTAACTCAATAGCTGCCAGCGTATCGGCAGTTTCTCCCGACTGTGATATGGCAATGATGATATCGCCTTCATTGATCACAGGGTTTCGGTACCGAAATTCGGAAGCATATTCTACTTCCACAGGAATACGGCAAATGTCTTCGAGAATGTATTCTGCCACCAGTCCCGCATGCCATGAAGTACCACATCCCAGGATGATGATTTTTTCAGCATTTACCAGTTTATTGGCATACTCACGGATTCCACCGAGGGTGAGTTTTCGTTCCCGGGCATTAAGTCGTCCACGCATACAGTCTGCAATAGACTCGGGCTGACCAAATATCTCTTTGAGCATAAAGTGCTCATATCCACCTTTTTCCAGTGCTTCCAGCTGAATGTCCAGCTTCTGGATGCTGGGGATTAACGGTACATTGCTGGTATTTGTTACCCGGTATCCGTCCCGGCTGATTATGGCAATTTCTTCATCGTTGAGGTAGATCACGTCTTTGGTGAACTCTACGATTGGTGTAGCATCCGAAGCGATGAAATACTCACCCTCTCCCAGACCGATCACCATCGGGCTTCCTTTTCTAGCTGCAATGAGCTGATCCGGGTTTTCCTGGTTGATCACCACAATGGCGTATGCTCCAATCACCTTCGATAAAGAGGTGATCACGGCTTCTTCAAACGAGAGGTTATGTGTATCCCGAATATCCTGTATAAAGGTCACCAGTACTTCAGTATCGGTGTCACTTTCAAAGGAATATCCTTTATCATGGAGCTCTGCCTTGATCGTGTGATAGTTTTCGATGATGCCATTATGGATAATAGCAAGACTACCGTCAGCGGATAAGTGCGGATGCGCATTGACATCGTTGGGTGCTCCATGTGTAGCCCATCGGGTATGGGCTATCCCCATCGTACTGTCTCCTGCCTGAGTTGATGCAAAGGCCTCAAGAGCGGCTACTTTACCCTCTTTCTTTAAAACCTTGATGCTGTGATTCTCACAGAGGGCAACACCGGAGCTGTCGTAACCACGGTATTCAAGTCTTTTCAGACCATTGAGAAGTATTGGAAAAGCTGGTTTTTTTCCAATATACGCCACAATTCCACACATAGTCTATTTTATTACGGTGTAGTAGATGGTAATTTCTGCTCCCGTAAAGATAGTTTTTTGTAATGAAGTGGTAGTGGGGTTCAATATTACGATTTCTTCAAGATCGATACCCAGGGCATCATCCGCTACTATTTGAGTGAATTGTGTGATCTCTCCAGAATAGTTTGGTGGATCATCATTATAAATGGTATTAAAATAATCAACAGAAGATGAGCTGTAGCTCGCATCAGAGAGAATGGTACTTGAGAATGCTGTCAATCGACTGTTGCCAATCGGGCCATTGATCTTGCCACTTCTAATAAAATAAAATCTCAGGCTGGTGAATGGTACGACAAACTCACTACCATAATCCGTATTGTTAATGTTTATCCTGGCATTATTTACTATGAGTCCCGGATTAGCCTCCATAAATGCTTTCACAGGTGCCAGGTCTAGTTTGGCAAATATCCCGTCAACCATACTGCCGTAAGCATAGCCACCACTATGTTCACTGGAATATTCATCAACTAGGGTGGAAAGCTTAGATCCCGATTTGCTTCTTTCAATGTTTGTGAAATGGCCACGACCGTTGAATCGATACCTGTAGTAGTAGGTGCTGTCTGACGTCGGGCTCTTCATCTCTATGTACAGTGCAGTGGTGTCATTTGATAAACTCAAAGACATCAAACCGCTGTTGCTGCTGGTGGTATTGAACACCAGGGGCTGATAATAAAGACGATTTTGCTGCAGACTATCTTTGAAAGCAGAATCCTGGTCAGCCCGTACCAGCTGGTTATAAAGCTCAAGTCCCAGGTCATTCATCGGAATGGTCAAAATAGAGTCTGTGTCGATATTGATGTTGTAATCAACGCCGGTTATTGGAGTAGGATTATAATCAATCTTTCTTTTGGCCAGATAAATTACCTGATTGTAAAGGGTATCATCAGATTCATGTACATCGATATGGCCACTCAGGATGTTGTCAGTGGTTCGTACTTCATTTATTTTAAACCTGATATATGCTGAGACAAAGTCTAAAGTATCATCTGGTAAAGTGCCGGAAGCCGGGCTGTATTGTGTATAGGCAGTACATTGCACACTTCCAGTCACAGAATCTTCCGCATTACCTACCAGCATGGTGGTAAATTGATTTGTGCGAAGACTGTCTATAAGAATAGTTGATAAAGGAATTGAAATAGTCGTATCCTTTACCGCAATATTTTGGTTGTTTGAATCTACCTGAACGCCAAGTTCACCGGGGTCTTCACAAGCAAAAAAAAACGGGATCAGCAAGAGCGCTAATCCCGATCCCAGAGGGAATGTTTTTTTATCCAACAAGTTCATTATACAGATTGTAGTGGCTCTCTTCAAAATTCTCATCCCTATCTATTGTATTAATCTGTTTGTCAATATCGGTCATCAATTTCTTGAAACTGTCGGTAGACTCTTCGTTGCCATTGACGACAGCATCCGCATATTGTACGCCCATTTTGATAAAACCATCGTAGTCGGCGGTTTTCAACGGATGTAACATGTTGTCATCGATGTCGATCATTTTTACCTTGTCCAGTAAATCGTCACCAAATTTATGTGTGAATTTGTTGTTATAAATAGTAAATACGGTTTTTGATTCCTTGAAAATCGGATCATTCTTGTATGTGGTTTTTACATNCAGAGGGATCAGACTTGTCATCCAGTCGTTACAATGGATGATATCCGGAGACCAACCCAATTTCTTCACAGTTTCTAAAACGCCTTTGCAGAAAAATATTGCGCGTTCGTCATTGTCTTCATAGAAATTGTCCTCCTTGTCGAAGAAAACTGATTTTCTGTGGAAGTAATCTTCATTGTCGATAAAATACACCTGAAGTTTTGCATTGGGTATGGAAGCTACCTTGATGATAAGCGGTTTTTCCTCATCACCCACTGAAATATTTATTCCTGAAAGTCTTACAACCTCGTGGAGCCTGTTTTTCCTTTCATTGATCAGGCCAAACCTTGGAACCAAAATCCTGATTTCCATCCCTCGCTCCTGCATCGCCTGCGGGAGTCTTCTGACAAATTCAGCAACTTCAGAAGTTTTGAGAAATGGATTAATCTCACTAGCTACATATAGGATTCTTAAATTTGACATGGACATGCTATTTTGTTGAGGATTGTCGAAAATGACCCCAAAATTACCATAATTTTGCCTTATTTTCAATCTTTTTAGAAACTTAACGTTTTTTAATACTCCATTTAAATGCAGTTAATCCAATCCCCTGACCAAATGCTGGCAGAAGTAAAGTCACTCAAGAGGAAGGGGCTATCCATCGGTTTGGTGCCAACGATGGGTGCATTACATCTTGGACATAAAGCGCTGGTTGACCAGTCATTACGTGATAATGAGGTTACTGTGACCAGTGTTTTCGTCAACCCAACTCAATTCAACAATCCTGAAGACCTGGCCAGGTATCCCAAGACCCTGGAAGAGGACGTGAAAAAATTGAAAGATTGGGGAGCTACTATCGTATTTGCTCCGGATGAAAATGCGATCTACCCAAGAAAGCCTACTATCAGATTAAACTTCGGGAGGCTGGAAGAGGTCCTGGAAGGAAAATTCCGTCCGGGACATTTTAATGGGGTAGGCATTATCGTGTCGAAGCTCCTGAACCTGGTTTTGCCGGATCGGGCCTATTTTGGGTTAAAAGATTTTCAGCAGTTTCTGATTGTCAAGGAGCTCGTTGCCAACTTTTCCGTTCCTGCAGAGATCATTGGCATCCCCACACAGAGACATAGCAGCGGGCTGGCTATTTCGTCCAGAAACCAAAACCTGTCAGATAAAGGACTAGAGATTGCCGCCAACATCTATAAAGGCCTGGAGATGGCCAGGGAACTAATTCAGTCGAAAAAAGGTATAAGAGAAACCATTCGGTTGACTGACCAGTTTTATGATGAGGTTGACGGTCTGGAGATAGAATATTTCGAAATTGTAAGTGCTGAAACGCTTTTAAGTGAGGACATAGCCCAAAATGGGCCACTCCTTTTGAGTGTTGCAGGATATGTAGAGAATATAAGATTGATCGATAACCTATATTTGCAACCTGATTGATGTAAGGATGTTAATAGAAGTACTAAAATCTAAGATTCATCGTGTGAGGATCACGCAGTCGGAACTACACTATGTAGGATCGATCACCCTGGATGAAGACTTGATGGATGCGGCGAATATAGTGGCGAACGAAAAGGTTCAGATCGTCAATATCAACAATGGCGAAAGGCTGGATACTTACGTGATCAAAGGAGAACGGGGTTCCGGTGAGGTTTGTCTGAATGGTCCTGCAGCCAGAAAGGCGCAGGTTGGAGATATTATTATCATCATTTCTTATTGCTCTATCAATCAAAAAGATGCAGCAGCACATCAACCCACCATTATATTCCCCGATGGGGACAATAAAATAGCCTCCTGATTCATGCTCAAAAAAACAGCGAGTGTACTCAAGTACATCATTCCCGTAGGCATTGCATTTGTTCTGCTTTATTTCGCTTTTAATAACGTAGATTTCGCTGAATTTTGGGCGAAAGCCAGGCTGGTCAACTACTGGTGGGTTGTAGCATCGATTGCCTTATCTTATTTTTCCTATCTCCTTAGGGCCTACAGGTGGAATCTGCTTTTGAAACCTTTGGGTAATCCACATCTGAAGACACATCGAACCAATGTTGCAGTTTTGATTGGTTACCTGGCTAACCTGGCTTTTCCCAGATTAGGGGAGGTGACCAGGTGTGGAATACTTAAGCGGAATGAAAATGTACCCATGGCCAATTCTTTTGGATCCGTGATCACAGAGCGTGTCATAGATGTCATTTCACTTTTGATATTGATCCTCTTCACACTCCTGATTGAATATGATACATTGATCGCCTTCTTCTCTAATGCTTTTTCAGGAATAGCCAATATTGAAGGCCTTGCATGGAAAGGAGCTTTGGTAATAATAGGTGCCCTTTTAGTGGTTGGGGTTTTAATTTTTGTAGCTATCAGGTCGGGAGGAAGGTTCAGAATAATCGCCAGGCAGCTTCTTGAAGGGATTTTCTCTCTGAGAAAACTCAACAATATTCCGGGGTTTATACTTTCTACCTTATTACTTTGGGTTGTATACTACTACATGTCATACATTATTATTTTCGCTGTACCGGAGACCTCGCATCTCACCTGGCAGGCCGGAGTCATGCTATTGGTGACAAGTGGTGTTGCGTTAGCGATCCCGGTACAGGGCGGATTTGGTACGTACCATACCATGATCAGCGGGATGCTGATGCTCTACAGCATAGACAAGACCACCGGGGTGTTTTTTGCTACTCTGCTTCACACTTCTCAAATCGTGGCCATTGCAGTGTTTGGTGGAGTGGCTGTGCTGGTATCTTTGTTTATGAAAAAGTACTCGGATGGTCCTGGCATTTCCCAACCTGCTGAATAGATACCTGACTCACCTCAAATGAACCCAACATCACTCAAGATTGTCACGAGGAAAGAGCTGGAAGCATTAAGGGCCAAATGGAGGAATGAAGGCCGGCAAGTAGTCTTCACCAATGGTGTTTTTGATTTAATTCATCTGGGGCACGTAGATTATTTAGAGAAAGCACGCAACTTAGGGGATAAATTGATTGTGGCTTTAAATACTGATGCTTCAGTTAAAAGATTAAAGGGCCCCAATCGTCCTATAAGTGACGAAAATGCCAGGCTTCGGGTGATGGCAGCTCTGGAATTTGTAGATGCCACCCTGTTGTTTGATGAAGACACGCCTTTCGAGCTGATATCGGTGGTAAAGCCGGATATTCTAGTGAAAGGTAAAGATTATCAAATCAGCAACATCGTAGGGGCAGATATCGTATTGGAGAATGGTGGATCTGTGGAGACCATAGAATTTGTAGATGGTTACTCCACGACCTCAATTGTTGAAAAAATAAAGAGAACTAAATAAATAAAATGGGACTGTTTGTAATCATTATCGGCTTTATGATCCTGAGTCTGATCGTAAGCACAAGGCTGAAAAATAAATTTAAGAAGTATTCTAAAATACCTCTTTCTGCGGGACTCACCGGTAGGGAAGTAGCTGAGTTGATGCTGGCTGACAATGGCATTCATGATGTAAAAGTCATGTCTGTGGAAGGTCAACTTACTGACCACTATAATCCTGGCAACAAAACGGTTAACCTAAGCCCTGAAGTCTACAGTGGACGTTCGGCAGCGGCAGCCGCCATTGCTGCACACGAATGCGGCCATGCAGTGCAACATGCCACTGCTTACAGCTTTCTGGAGTTCAGGTCTGCCATGGTGCCGGTTCAGAATATTAGCGGACGGATCATCAACATCGTATTCATGATGATGTTTTTTGGATCGTTCCTGCTTCCTCAAATCTTACCGATGAACTTTGCCATTCTGGTAATCATTGGCTGTTACGGTGTTTTTACGCTGTTTGCGTTTGTGACTCTACCAGTGGAATTCGACGCCAGTAAGCGTGCACTGGCCTGGGTAGAAAACAGGAAGATAGTCAACAGCAATGAATACGACATGGCCAAAGACGCCTTGAATACTGCTGCAATGACCTATGTGATTGCTGCTTTGTCATCTCTTGCTACATTACTTTACTGGGTAATGATTTACCTGGGTGGCAGCAGAGATTAACAGGTAAAATATTGATTTGAAGGCTCCTTTTTTGGAGCCTTTTTTTATGCCTTATAGGTAACGATCATTTGATTAGATTTGTTATTGAGGATATAAACGCATGGACTTTAACTATTCTGAAGAACACCTGGCTGTAAGAGAAGCAGCAAGGGACTTTGCGGAGCGGGAGCTGCTCCCTGGTGTGATCGATCGGGACACCAATCAAAAATTTCCTGAACAGCAGGTGAAAATGATGGGGCAGTTGGGGTTTATGGGGATGATGGTAGACCCCGAGTATAATGGAGGAGGCATGGATACTGTATCTTATGTGCTTGCCATGGAGGAAATCTCAAAAATTGATGCCTCTGCAGCCGTATGTATGTCAGTGAATAATTCACTGGTTTGTTACGGCATTCAGAAATATGGCACAGATCTGCAAAAGGAAAAATATCTGAAAAAACTGGCTACAGGAGAAGTGATCGGGGCTTTTTGTCTGTCAGAGCCTGAGGCTGGATCAGATGCAACTTCTCAGCGAACCACTGCCGAGGATAAAGGAGACCATTACCTGATCAATGGAACCAAAAACTGGATTACCAACGGTAACACTGCCGGATTTTACATTGTGATTGCCCAGACCCATCAGGAATTGGGGTATAAAGGGATCAATGCACTGATCGTGGAGCGCTCTTTCGAAGGTATTACCATTGGGAAGAAAGAAGACAAGCTGGGGATCAGGGGTTCAGATACGCATTCTATCATGTTCACCAATGTGAAAGTGCCCAAGGAAAATCGCATTGGTGAAGATGGTTTTGGGTTCAAGTTTGCCATGAATGTGTTGAATGGAGGAAGGATCGGGATTGCCTCTCAGGCGCTGGGTATAGCCAGTGGAGCACTGGAAACTTCCATCAAATATGCTAAAGAGCGAAAAACATTTGGTGTAGAAATTGCCAAACATCAGGCTATTCAGTTTAAGCTCTCCGAAATGGCCGTAAAAGTAGAAGCGGCCAGGATGCTGTGTCTGAGTGCAGCAAAGCTTAAGGATGAAAAGAAAGATTACGCCAAAGCAAGCGCTATGGCCAAACTGTTTGCTTCTGAGGCGGCCATGCACAATGCCATCGAGGCAATTCAGATTCACGGGGGGTACGGATATGTCAAAGAATACCATGTGGAGAGGATGCTGCGGGATGCCAAGATCACNCAGATTTATGAGGGAACATCAGAAATTCAAAAAATGGTGATTGCCCGTGAATTATTGAAATAATTCAATGGAGAGGGAGTAAACTCCAGATAGTTTTATTGGGTTTTTACAATAATCTATATTAGTTTTATACAATTATTCCAAGAAAATATCCGCCTGGAACCTCTCTGGACTAAAAAACTGCCATAGTGGAAGATTATAACAAGATTATTGAATCTCTTGGTGTAAGGTTTATAAAAGCTAAGAATATTAATATTTTAAAACCTGTCACTGTTGAGAACAATTACGACATTGAAAACACATTGATCCTGGTGACCAAAGGTTCCATCAAGTTTGGAAAAGAAAAGGAACAGGTCAATGCGGGAGAGATTTTATTTATCCCTGGCGGCAGGTTATTATCCATTACCTACGGTTCGGGAAATTCGGAAAGTCTGTCAAAAGATGATTTCTTAAGCAATCGGGAAAGCTATCTCCGGGTATACGAAACGGAGCCCGGCGATCATGAAAGCTATAGCTATGTATCATTCGAAGCAAAGGCATTTGATTCGGTCAATTTCTTTGCCTCTTTAGATATCCCCCCTTTCAAAATCACGAGTGGGCATTCCAAGTTTGTCAATCTAATTTCAGACATCAACAGTGAGATTGTATCCAATGCTCCGGGGAAAGGGAGAGTTGTGAAGCTGCTCACCGAGAGATTGGTGGTAGAGTTGATCCGATATATACTGAAACAGGGTCTGTTTGTGGAGCAATTTGCTACGAACAGTACCTACTTCAAAGATCCTCGACTGATAGATATCTTCACGTTCATCAAGGAAAACCTGGGTGAGGACCTGTCAAACAAGA
>JAHCMM010000203.1 GCA_019192515.1 Cyclobacteriaceae bacterium SS2 | reverse complement strand
GCCATACCCAGGAAAAGAAACGAGAGATCAAAAACAAGGGTGCTTACCTTCTAAAAGTAATGGGATTGATCGAGTAATCTGCCTTCAATAAAAGCCCATTTTCCAATTCAATTCTATTTTTTCATATAACTAAATCATATCACTGTAATGATATTTTTTTTATATGAACTATAATTTTTTAAATGTTGATGCTAAATAGCACTAATGAGTTATATTTGATATAGTTAAGAACCGTTTTATTGTAATTACCGCCTAATGTGGAAATTCTTATACTATCTCATCCTCATTGGATTCCTGTCTTTTTTTACTCATTCTGCAAATGCTCAGACCCGAAAGAGAGGTAATCTTTTCAAATCCGGAGTTCAGAGAACACGACATCTGCAGGGATTAAAGGGAGTAGATTTTTCTTACGGATTGAGTGAACATGGTAAGCTGTATGGCCTGGGAGGTATGTTTTACATGTTGGACAATAACTCAGTTCGGGTAAAGGGTTATTATGAAGATGCCCTGGTATTTGGGGATAGGTTGGTAAGATATACGGCAGACTTTAATCACGCTTATTCACCTGTTGATTTGTCGGGATTCGTGTTTGTTAACCTGATAGGAGGGGTCACAGTGAATTACACTTCCGGAGATTTAACCGAAAATCTCAGCATAGACAATGGAATGAACTTCGGTGCTTTGGCTGGAATTGAATTGGAAGCATTTTTTGCCGGTATGGCAAGCTTCTTCATACAGGTAGATCAGAGAGTTCATGTTTATGCTAACTATGGACGGTGGAGAAATTACAGCACGCTGGGTTTGAGGATAAACTTTAAATGAGCAGATGATGAAAAAGTTCCTGCTCCTATACATTCTCTGTGCTTTTTTGTTTCATGATTCCTCAGCACAGCTTCAAGCATCTAAGAATGTTTACCTTACAAATAATCCGGACGTTTGGCCTTACTATTGGTGGTTAACATACCATAATGATCCAGATAATAATTTTAACTCAGATGGAGAAATATTCAAGGTATTCGGATCTTCAGTAGAGACTCTTAATGCTTATGTGGTCAATGATGGTAGTGCAGATGTTATCGTACTTTTCGCCTACTATGATGAAATAGGAGAGGAATGGACTTATCAAGGAGTTGAATATGGGATGCGTGCAGGGGGATGGGTGATTCGGATGAAAGATTATGGTGAATCAAGTGGCTGCAGTGGTTTTGGTATTACCTGTGACTATGGAGTAACAATTGAGGCTAGCCAAAGAAGGGTTTCAGCTTTGATTGATATAGATCAATTGAATAAAGAAGGACTTGGAGGGAAGACTCCTATTTATGCAAAACACATTATTACCTATGAAGGAAAGAAGTGTTCCACAAACTGGACGGATGATGGTAGTAATAATCTAATATGTAATGGCACAGTAACCACAAAAGAAGTTCTAGTTCAGCTTGTTGTTTTAGTGCCTGATGAACATGGTAGAAGTGAAATAGCCAGGTGTGAAGATGGAGAAGATATGTATTTGATACACCCCAATACTTCTATACTTGCTAGCAACTGGCCAGGGATAGGATTCGAAGATAAGTATCTGGACTTCATAGCGGATATTACAACGGATAATGGTAATCATGATTATGTGAGTGGTGAAGATGTGCTGATTGATGTTTCCGAACATGGTCCGGGAATAGTCGACATGAATATTGACTGGATTGCACCTGCACAGTATTACCTGAACCGGAATACGGACTTTGAATTTACGCAAGAGTTCCCCCTTGGTGAAGTATATGAGGTGCCCACAGTGTCCGTTCAATCTTCGGATCATTATTGCAACAATACAGGTTTGGTTGATCTTCCTGATGGTACACCCGAAGAAGGCATTTGGTCAGGAACTCACGTATCTGCTAATCAGTTTGATACAGATGCAGCAAGTCCGGGTGAATATATACTGACCTATACCTATACAACTGCAGATGGGTGCAGCGCTTCAGATAATATGACAGTGACCCTTGAACAGGTCAATGTCTCCACGTTGGATGATGTAACCATATGTAGTGGTGACAATTTTATCATTGAAGCATTTGGTGCGTCTTCGTATACCTGGTCGCCTGGAACGGGGTTATCGTCAACAGTAGGGAGTAGTGTGATAGCCTCACCTACAACCACCACAACCTATACAGTTACCGGTACCAGCGAGGATGGGTGTACAGATACGGATGAAATTGTGATCAACGTAAACCCCCTTCCTGATGCTACGGTAACCTCGAATGCAACAGATGATATCATCTGTAAGAATGAACCGGTAGTTTTATCTGCCCCGGATGCAGGTGCCCGAGCTACTTATAGCTGGACGCCTTCTTCGAAACTGGATAATCCTAATTTGAGAGAACCAACGGCGGTGATTAGCTCTTCTACTGAATTTAGAGTTCGTATCACCGATGGGAATGGCTGTGAGAATGATGGGACTTTGTATGTCACTGTTAATGATTTGCCCGTGGCCAATGCAGGAGAAAATCTTATCGCCTGTTTTGGGACGGACCAACAACTGGACGGGACTGAAAGTTCTGGGGAAGAACCTCTTCAGTATTCCTGGAGTGGGACCGGAATCGTGAATGGTGGGTCTACGGCGACACCTACCATCAATATTACTTCGGACCAGGTCTATGTGTTGACAGTTACTGATAATAATGGGTGTTCTTCTTCGGATCAGGTGGTGGCAACTGCTAGTGCGGCCAATGCCAGTGCCGGACTTGATAAAACCATTTGCGAAGGTTCTTCGACTCAGCTCTCTGCTTCAGGGGGTATTTCCTATTTGTGGTCACCGTCTACCGGGTTGAACGATAATACGGTGAGCTCTCCGGTTGCTTCACCAACTACTACTACTGATTATACGGTCACAGTAACAGATGGTAATGGGTGCGTGGATACGGATGTAGTTCGAGTTAATGTAGTTGCCCAGCCAACTCTGAATGTTCCATCGGATCAAACAATATGTCAGGGAGAATCTATGACACTCACCGTATCCGGCAATTCAAGCTCCTATGAGTGGAGTGGACAAGGATTGAATGTCCTGTTTGGATCTAGTGTGGAAGCCTCGCCTTCTTCAACGACAATCTATCAGGTAACCGGCTCCTTAAATGGATGTGAGACAACAGAAGAAATCACCGTTTATGTGAACTCACTTCCTACAGTGAATGCGGGCCTTGATGATGAGATTTGTTCCGGCGAAAGTATTGAGCTGCAGGGAACACAGAATGCGAACTATACCTACAGCTGGTCAGGATCGAATATCCTCTCCGAAGCGGATACCTTTAACCCCATTGTCTCCCCTGCAGTTAGTTCAAATTATACGTTGACAGTTACAGATCCTAATGGTTGTTCAAATTCGGATGTGGTGCGAATCACTGTTAATTCCGTTTCTCCTAATGCCGGGAGCGACAAAACCATCTGTTTGGGTGAAACCGTACAGCTTTCCGGAAGTGGTGGTGTGACCTATTTCTGGGAAGGGGATGAGTTAAACGACCCGAACATTTCATCACCGACTGCAACGCCATTAAGCGCCGGGAATCATGTTTATACGGTTACTGTGACGAGTGCAGATGGATGCACGGATACTGATCAAGTCAATGTAAATGTACTTGGTCTACCAACGTTGGTATTGCCAGCAGACCAATCCATTTGTAAGGGAGAATCCGTCGTTTTGAGCGCAAGTGGTGCTCAAAGCTATGATTGGAGTCCTTCAACAGGACTGAATGTAGATAACCTGGCCAGTGTGACCGCTTCCCCTTCATCGACGGTCGTTTATACGGTAGAAGGTACCGGGTCTAACGGATGCACGGTAGAAGAACAGATTGTGGTCTATGTGAATGATCCTCCGGATGCCGATGCGGGGTCCAACAAGGAAACATGCATTGGTGAAGATCTTGTGTTAAATGGAAGTGCTACTTTAGGCGTTGGTCCCTATTCGTATTCATGGTCAGGTGTGGGAATTATCAGTGGTGAGGATACTTCATCCCCAACTATTAATATATCAACGGATCAGACCTATACGCTAACAGTTACTGATGCCAACGGCTGTACGGATATTGATCAGGTAGATGTCGATGTTAATTCATTGCCAAATGCATTGATTTCAGTTAATGACTTTGTCACAACTTCTGCAGATATCTGCAGGGATGAAACAGTTCAGTTAGAAGCTTTTGGTGGCAGTGGTTATCTATGGTCCGGTGACCCGGGAATTTCCAATCCCAATATCCAGAATCCAGTCATCACTGTTGATGATACCAAGGTATTGTCAGTTCTGGTGACAAATAGCAATGGGTGTGAAAGCCAGGCAACCATCACATTGAATGCGGTAGACAATCCCGTTGTGGATGCTGGTGGGATCCTGGAAGTCTGTATCGATGATGACCCTTACGACTTGCGCCAGGATGTAAACATCCAGGGGGGAGCTTTTACCGGGCCGGGGATCACGAATGATTTTCTTTTTGATCCCTCCGATGCCGGGATAGGTATACATATAGTTACTTATGATGTAACCGTAGGAACGTGTTCCGGAAGTATTACACGAGAGATTCGTGTGAAAGAGAAACCCATAATTTCTACTATTACGGATCAGGAGATCTGTCCGGGCGATTCTCTGCAATTAAATGCATTCGGAGGGACGACCTACTCCTGGTTTCCAGAGACAGGAATGAACAATCCGAATATTGCAAATCCCAAGGTTGCTCCTCTGATAACAACCAGCTATACGGTTACCGGAATGGATATTTATGGGTGCGAAAATACAGCTACCGTGACAGTTAGCGTGAATGATCTATCGGTAAACGCTGGTGTTAATCAGGTGATATGTGAAGGCGAAAGTGTTGAGCTTGACGGAAGTTCCTCCAAATCCAATGTCATCTATGAATGGCTTCCGGATATCGGATTGAATGACAATTCCATTGCTAGTCCGGTAGCAAGTCCGGAGACAACAACAACATATACTCTATCTGTTACGGATGTTCTGGGATGTACGGTATCTGACCAGGTTAAAGTAACCGTAGAAGAACAGCCTGATTTGGTGGTAGGTCCTAAATTGTTTGTTTGTAATAGTGATAATTCTCCCATTGACCTCAGGGATGATGTCAATATACCCGGTGGATCTTTCAGCTCCGCTTCTTCAGGACTTGAAGGTGTTTTGTTCTACGGGAACCGGGAAGACCCTGGTATCTATTTTATATCGTATGAAGTAGCGGTGGGTAATTGCGAACTGAGTGCATCGCGGGAAGTGGAAGTCCTTCCAGACCCGGTAACCTCAGTGAATGGATCAGAGTTCACAATTTGTAATGGGGAAAGCATTCAGTTAAGTGCCTCGGGAGGATCTGCATACTCCTGGTTCCCCACAGAAGGGCTGTCAAGTGCTACCATTGCGAATCCTGTGGCCACACCATTGTCCACTACCGTTTATTCGGTAGAAATTACGGATTCGGAGAACTGCTCAGTAACCCGGACCATAGAAGTGAATGTTCAAAGTGTCAGTCCTTTCGCTGGAAATGATGTCAGTATTTGTGAGGGGGAATCCATTCAATTGTCAGCTTCAGGAGGAAGTTTGTATTCCTGGTCCCATGGAGCCTCTTTGAATGACGCCAATGTATCCAACCCTATTGCAAGTCCACTGGTGACCACCACTTATGTGGTTACCGTGACCGACAATGATGGGTGCACTGGGACGGATGAAGTCAAAGTAGTGGTGGAACCGGCTCCTTTACTGGATTTAGGAGGTGATATTTCACTTTGTCAGGATGCCTCGGAATCTGTGGATGTTAGAACTTTTGCAAATATTAGTGGGGGGACATGGACCTCCGACAGTCCTGCTCTGGATGGGGTTATTTTTAATCCGGCTGAGGAAGACCCTGGAATCGTTTTTCTGAATTATTCGGTTACCAATGATGGATGTACGGTTCAAGGCACGAAGGAAATAAGGATTCTCTCAAAGCCTGAAGTAAGTGTGATCGAGGACCAGGAGATCTGTAAGGGGGAATCCGTACAGTTGAGTGCTTCGGGAGGGGTTAGTTATGAATGGAGCCCTAAGACCAATATGGATAATGCCTTTGTTTTTAACCCTGTGGTTACGCCATTGTCCACCACTGTTTACGCTGTTACGATCACCGATCTTAATGGCTGTAGGAATACAGCCTCTGTTGAGGTAGTTGTTGATACCCCTGAGACAACAGTCACGCCGGATGTCACCATTTGCCAGGGAGAAAGTGTAGAGTTGGTTGCATCAGGTGGAAATTCTTATCTGTGGAACAACGCAGGGAGTCTTAGCGACCCGAATGACAACAATCCGATAGCATCTCCATTATCTACCACGCTTTACACAGTCCAAATTACGAATAGAAACGGATGCACCGCTTATGAAGAAGTCCTGATCACCGTTACGCCGGCTCCGGATCTGGAAGTAGGGGATGTTCTTACTCTGTGCCATAATGGGGATGAACCATACGATCTACGTCAGGATGTTTCCGTTTCAGGAGGGGTGTTTTCTTCTACCTCTAATGGTCTGGTTGGGGTTGAGTTCATTCCTTCGCAGGTTTCAAATCCGGGAATTTATTTCGTTGATTATACCGTAACTATTGAAACCTGTACGGTAACAAAAACAAGAGAGATCAGGGTAAAAGGAGATCCGGTCATCAATACCAACTTTGACAGCTATGATATTTGTGCCGGTGAGAGTGTTCAGCTTAATGTCTCAGGGGGAGAAACCTACGAATGGTTTCCTAACGTTGCGATCAACAACCCAAAGATTAAAAGCCCGGTCGTAAATCCTGTTGTTGATCAGACCTATACCGTAATTGTCACTAACAGTTTTGGATGCACTTCATCAAAGGAAATTGACATCAATGTTTCCACCTTTAATGCAAATGCTGGAGAAGATCTCACCATATGTTATGGTGAGACTGTCCAGCTGGATGCGACTGGTGGACTAAACTATGAGTGGACTGACACAACGGGGACTTTGTCCGATAATTCGATTCGAAATCCCTTTGCTACACCAACAGAAACGACCGTCTATACGGTGAATATGACGAGCAGCGATGGCTGTGTGGATCAGGACCAGGTCAAGGTGACTGTTTTAGAAAATCCTGAGATTACCTTTATTGATAGCGAGGTAAGCATCTGTGAAAATGAAGACATCGTAGACCTTAACAGTAATATCAATTACATAGGTGCCTCGTGGGAAGGACCTGGAGTTACAACAACCGGCCTATTTGATCAGGAAGACTCCGGACCAGGCTCGTTTATTTTAGAAGTTTCCTACGAGAATCTGTTAGGGTGTGTGGATACGGATTATTTGATCGTGAGGGTACCACGTAAGCCCACGGTTTACGCTGGTCCCGATATATCCGTTTGTAGCTCGGATTCTGTCATAGATATAAGTAGTCTGGCCACTCCTGCAGGAGGTTCGTTTTTCGGCGCGGGCATTATTAACAATCAATTTTTTAGTCCTCTGTCAGCAGGGCCAGGGGAATATGAGGTCTCCTATGCTTATACCGACCCTACCACTGGATGTACAAACAGTGATACAAGGATCATTACTGTATTGAATTCTATTGCTGTTTTTGCTGGTCCACCTACATCACTGTGTATTGATGCAGATCCTTTGGATCTGTCGCTTTCTGTTTCACCTCCCGGTGGAGTATTTATTGCAGACTCCGCAGTGAATGGCAATTATTTTTATCCCTCATCTGGAGTAGGGGAATACCATGTCTACTATTCTGTCACAGATAATAACAACTGTACCAGCACCGCTGAACGAATCATCATAGTGAATGACAGGCCACTGCTTGAATTGGATTCCGATATTATCTCTGTGTGCGAGAATGATGGTATCCTGAATTTGAATGAATATCCTAATATCCCAGGGGGAACCTGGAGCGGTAGCTCCGGAATAGTAAATGGCTTATTGAAAGTGGATAGCCTCGGCATCGGATCAAATATCTTATCCTACGATGTCGTCACTTCGGATGGGTGTTCCTTATCTACTGAATTGATAGTGGAAGTTTCCCCGGTTCAGAATCTTGCGTTAGGAGGTACCATCAATACCTGTTTTGGGGGTGACCCTATTGATTTAATCGGGAATTTCAATAGGGAAGTAGTCTTTGTGTCCGGGATGGGAGTCACCGACGGCATCTTTTATCCCAGTTCGGTAGATCGCGGAACCTATGAGATCACCTATGAGTATGAAAATTCAAATGGATGTGTTGCAGAGCAGAAAAGGGTAGTGGTAGTTCAGGGAGAAGTTTTCGTGAGTACGGATGATCATATCAGCATATGTAAGAATTTTGGTGATGTCGATCTGTCAACTCATGGATTCCCTGAAGGTGGAGTCTGGAGTGGTGCTTTTGTCACGTTGGGGAAATTTAATTCTACAGCTGCCTCAGTGGGGCAATACGAGGCAATCTATACTCTGGACCTCGGATTGGGATGTGTCAATAGTGATACCCTGCTGATCGACGTGACCAACAGCAATATTTCAAGCTTTGGTACCGATACCCTTTTATGCGTGAACTCCTCCGAACTGGGTCTTAATTTTTCTGATGAGCTTGAGGGTGGGAGATGGTCTGGGCCAGGGGTGATCAATGATGTCTTTTATCCTTCTGAGGCAGGCCCCGGAACCTGGGAGCTTACTTATTCCAATGATGCACTGGAGTGTGATGTAGCCGGGACCCGAACCATTCGTGTGATTGATGTTCCGTCAAAGGCGATCACCGATTCTTATTCGCTTAGTGGGTGTGTAGGTGATATTATCAGGATCACTGCAGACTTGATTGACCAGAGCGTCACTGCCCAGGTCAATTATGAATGGTATTATGAAGGTGAGACAGAGCCCTTTGCCATCGGGAAAAACATTGACTTTAGGATCAGGGAAAGTGAAAATATCTATTTCGTTAGTGTGAACCAGTTTGGGTGTGAAGCATTGGAAAGTGATTTTATTCGGATCTCCGCAAATGGGCCTGTAGGCGACTTTTTTGTGAATAAGGATTCTGCTGAAATCGGTGAGTTGGTTCGGTTTTCTTCCAGCAGTAGCAATACCGATGCCTTTTTCTGGGAGTTTGGGGATGGCAACTATTCAGAACTTGAGGATCCTATTTATTACTACTACTCCACGGGTTGGCACACGGTATCCCTGACCATGTATTCACCCGATGATTGTGATTATACCATCACCAAAGAAGACTTCATTTTTATTCATGAACCAATGGACCCTGCAGATACAGTGACGGTGCTTTCGACCGAATCCGTGCAAACGGAAAATTTGATCATTTCTCCGAATCCGAATAGTGGCTCTTTTGTTCTCCGTGGTCCTGAAGGAATCATCGGTGGCAAGGTGTCCATAATGTCACTGGCCGGAAAGCTCATTCAGGAGGTAGCGTATATCAAAAATCAAGAGATCACCATCGAACTGAATGATAAAGTAAGTGGTACGTATTTGTTGCTTTTCACTAAAGAGGGGAAGGATCCGGTGTATAAGAAAATGATTATTAGAAAATGAGGGTGACTATTTACATCATATGGGCTGCATGGATCCTGGCATCTTGTGATGATACCATGACCCAACTGCAACGTAAGAATGAACGTCCAACTGCTAATTTTACCTTTCTTGAAAATGACATCACAACTGTCCGGGATAGCGTCAAGTTCTTACCCGTTTTTTAAAAGAACAACTATAATCAGGATGTGACAATCACCGATCCGGAAGGAAACCTGAAAGAGGTCT
>JAHCMM010000202.1 GCA_019192515.1 Cyclobacteriaceae bacterium SS2 | reverse complement strand
GATGTCGTGCGGGAGATGGAGCAAATAGCCAAAAAGCGAAAAATCACAGCCAAAAGTGGTTATCTGCTGCTGGGGTCTTTTTTCAATCCACCCACCCGAGAGGGAATCTTTGAATTTTTAGAACAGTATGCTACACAAATTGCTGATTTGAAGAAGCCAATTTTTGTGGGTGGATTTGGCAGTAGCCCGTATCAGGAAGAGATAGAAAATCGGGGAGTCAAATTTGTAGGGGAAGTAACCAAAGATCAGCTGCAAGAGCTGTATGAAACGACCAGTGGGGCTATCTGTTATCAAACATGGGGATCAGGTGCACTAACCAGGATTTCTGAGTACCTGAATGCCAGCATACCTGTATATGCCAATGATTTTGCTTGCAGATCGTATCGCAGGCAAGTTGGGATTAAGCCCATTGAAAATTTATTTGAGGATCACAAAAGTCAGATAGATGCCGTTTCCGAAGATTAGTGTAGTGACCCCATCGTTTAATCAGGGTCAGTTTCTGGAGCAGACCATTCTTTCGGTGATTGGTCAAAACTACCCAAACCTGGAATACTTCATCATGGATGGTGGTAGTGAAGACAGATCAGTAGACATCATCAAAAAGTATGAGGATCACCTGACTTTCTGGCAAAGTAAACCTGATAAGGGACAGGCAGATGCTATCAACCAGGGTTTCAAAAGAGCAACAGGAGATATTTTTTGTTGGCTAAATTCAGATGATTACTACCAGCCGGGGACGTTTCAACGGGTCGCTCAACTTTTCGGTGATGGTACTGATAAAATTTTAGTGGGAAACTGTATGCATTTTTTTCAGGATAACAACCAACCGGCATTCGGAAGTCGGGTGGAAAAGCACTCGGATTTTAGCATCCTGAGTTATTATGATCCCATTATTCAGCCTTCATCATTTTGGTCAGCCAAGGTATGGGAACAGGTAGGATCCTTAGATGAAGAATTACATTTTGTATTTGATTGGCAATGGTTTTACCGGGCATGGAGTATCGGGATCCCCTTTGAAACATGCCATGACTATTTTTCCTGTTACAGGATACATGAAAGCCATAAATCGGGTAGTGGCGGTGATAAAAGGCAAGATGAAATTTACAAATTTATCAGGCAAAACGGAGGACCTTCACTGGCTGAGGGGTATAAGTACATTTCCCGCAATCTGAAAGCCATCAACAAATCTGAAAGATGGATTTGGAGAATGAGACTCAGCCCACTAAAGACTCCATTGATGAATTTTTTTCATGGACCATTAAAAAAGCTGACCATAGAGCAATATCAACTGTTAAAAGTTCTGGCGTCATAGCAAAGAAAGCTGTCCTGGTATTCAATCGACATTATGTCGATGCACATTTTTGCTACAAGGAGCTAACCATCCAGCTGGCAAAAAATGGATATCAAGTAGATCTGTATTACCTAAAAGGTGATCAGGAAGCCCATTTTGATCCGTCATTAGATATTCGGGTATATCGGTTTGGACAATCAGCGACAGAGTTATTTAGTTTTCTTTTTCGTTTGTCCGGAAGCTTGTTCAAAGCACATCTGGTTGTTGCAACGCCCCAGTATGCCCTTCATTGGGTGTATCAATTGAAATGGTGGTCTAGAGCCAGGTTTGTCTGTCTATCTGATGAGGTATACACAGATGATTATTCGGGTTATTCTGCTGAGCAGAAACTACTTGCTGAATTTCAGGCGAAATGGAGAAAAAGGGAAATTAAAGCACACCAGGCATGTGATGCTACCATTGCGCTCGGTCTAGATCGCTATAACCTGGTGAGAGAGGTCAATCAATTGAACGAACTGCATAAAGTATTCATTGTACCAAATGCACCCTCAGGTACTAGACAGGATTCTGGTGAGGCTTCTAACTATTACAGGAATACTTTTAAACTAACCAGGGATCAACTGATTGTTTTGCACAGTGGAGGACTCAAATGGGATTTGATGGACGACCTCTTTACATTACCAATTAAAGACCCAAAAATAAAAGTGCTTATACAAGCGAGGATCAACCATAGAAATATCAGGGATCAGCTTTCTGATTCAATTTTATTGAGTGAAAACTTTTTTCCTTATGAAGACATGGTAAGCCTGACAAGGGGTGCGGATATTGGGTTGTTGCTCTACAGCCAGGAAAACCCTGAAGAGAGACGCAACGGACCTACAGCCGGAAAGCTTGGACTCTACCTGGCAGCAGGGCTTCCACTCATTGCCTGTAATTTGAGCAGTTTTGAGTGGATTGAAGATGAGGGATGCGGGGTGCTTATCCAGCATTTAGATCAGTTGGAAGAAGCCGTCAATCAAATAAAGACCCGATACGGTTATTACCAGGAAAATGCAAAAAGAGTATTCAAGTCCGGTTATGAGTATACAAAAATGATACAACCATTCATTGAATGGACAGCAAATGGATAAACCTCTGGTGAGTGTCATAATCCCCAACTATAATCATGAGCCTTTTCTAGCTAAAAGAATATCCTCTGTATTGAATCAGGACTATGATAATCTGGAAGTGATTATTCTGGATGATGCCTCTGAAGATGAGAGTCGTCAGGTCATTCAAAACTATGTAGATAAGGACAGGAGAATAACATTTGTTGCCAATGAAACAAATTCAGCTAATACTTTCAGGCAATGGCAAAAGGGTATAGATCTTTGTAGTGGTGGACTTATCTGGATAGCAGAATCAGATGACTGGGCAGACCCTAAACTTGTGTCAGAGATGATCCCCTTTTTAGCTGATCCAGAAGTAGGTGTAACATTCTGTGCATCAACCCTTGTTGATGCTGATAATCAGATTATAGGCAGTTCATTGGATCTTGTAGATGGGGATATAATTCCGGGATCTGTCAAAGTTTCAGGGAAAGAAGCCCTGATGAAATACCATGCCTATTATAACCTGATCCCTAATGCCAGCGCAGCCATTTTTAGAAAAGAGCTGGCTTCATTTACTTTTCTTGATAAAAAGCCTGTGCCCAGATTGGTGGGTGATAAATTTTTTTGGTTTAATATTCTGTCTAAGTCTTCTGTGGTTTATCTCGAAAAACCATTGAATAATTTCAGAACACATACCAATAATGTAAGATCGGGTACCAGTGACCTGGATGCTCTTGAAGAGAACCTTCGTTTTTGGCGATTGCTCAAAAGAGACATCTTTAATGGAAACCTACCTCGTGATATTACCCGTCGTATTGTGGGCTGGTGGGGGCGTCTGATCCTGAAAGGTGAGGTGGGGGTTCTGGATCTTCACTGCCTTAGAATAGCCCTTCAATGCATAAAGATAGAGCGATTCTTGCCTGTGCGGTTAATGGTTTTTCTAATTAAGACAAAACTCAAAAATGCAGGGTAAACAACTTGCGGTAGTGATCCCTTTCTATGAGGGGCATGAGCAGATTCAGGCGTGTATAAAGTCTGTGACCGGGAGTAATGGATGGGATTCTTCGGATCTGGTGATTGTGGTAGATAACAGCCCTCATCGGTTTGAGAATATTAACCCGGAGCAGGTTAAAGTGATTGTAACCCAGCCAGGCCTCGGTTTTGGAAAGGCTAATAATCTGGGCTACGAATATGCGAGGGATCATGGTTTTGAACTGGTCTGCATACTGAACCAGGACGCTGTCTTGGATGTAAATGCTCTGATAAGCCTGACCGAAGCACTAGCTGTAAATTCTGGCTATGAAATGGTTGCTCCCTTTCTTTACAGGTATGATTTTATGAGCATTGAGGCTTTTTTTATCCAGCATTACCTGGTGCAGAATGAGTCTCTTGTATTTGATATGATTCATTCCAGGAGCAAAAAAATCTATGAAATGGAGCATTTGAGTGGTGCCTGTCTGATGACAAAAGTGGAGACACTAAATAAAACAGGTTTTTTTGATCCCGTCTATCATATGTACGAGGAAGATCAGGACCTTTCAAGACGCTTCAGAAAAATAGGTTTTAAGTTAGGTCTCGTAACTGCTGCTAAACTGGGACATTTACACAGTAATACGGATGAAGAACTTAGCCTGTATGTTTTGAAACAAAGGTCACGATCAGCTTTTATTTATGAGTGCAAAGATATCTCAAGGGGGTTTATCCACAATATCACCATTGGTATCCGGAAACAATTGGTTTTAATGACCATGTTGTTATTGGACTTAAAGATTAAATCTTTGATCATTGTGTGGAGTTCATTGCTTCGTAATCTGTTTAGATTACATGTTTACTTTAGGTCTTACAAAGCAGAACGAATTGTGATTGCAAAGTGTAAAAGCAAGTGAATGTAGTCAGGAAAATAATATCACGTCTATTGCTTAGAGATCATCGTAAAGATTTGATCCAAATGCTTCCCAAACATTCCAGAGGTTGTGAGATTGGAGTTTGGAAAGGTGACTTTACAGAACGTCTGCTTAAGCTGGCCAAGCCCAGTGAGTTATATCTAATCGATCCATGGAAATATTTTGGAGAGTACAAAAGAGCCTGGTTTGGTGGAGTCGATAACACCCAGGAAAAAATGGATGAAGTTTATGAATTTGTTTTACAAAGGTTTCAGAAGCCAATTGCATATGAACAGTTAAAGATTATCCGGGAAGTTTCTTCAGAGGCACATCAAAGGCTGGAAGACGCGAGCTTCGATTGGATATATATAGATGGAAACCATACCTATGATTTTGTAATGCAGGACCTGAAATATTATTACCCCAAATTGAAGGCAGGGGGCATACTATGTGGAGACGATTATGGAACAATTGGTTGGTGGCAGGGTGGTGTCAAGAAAGCTGTGGATGAATTTGCCATTTCTCAAAAAGACATTAAACAATTCCGGATCTTTGGGGATCAGTTTTTGATCCAAAAAGCCTGATTCAGGTAATGCCACTGCCAAATCTTATCATTATTGGAGCGATGAAATGTGGGACCACAAGTCTCCATCAATATCTCAGTCATCACTCGGATGTTTTCATGTCCGAAACTAAGGAGCTGGATTTTTTCATTGAGTCCCGCAATTTTAAAAAAGGGGTAGAATGGTATAAGCAACAATTTTCTGATGGTTTTCTCGTCAATGGAGAAGCTTCTCAAAACTACACCAAACGCGAAATAGATGATCAGGTAGCTAAAAGGATTTTTGATATGATCCCGGATGCAAAACTCATATATATGGTAAGAGATCCTATTGCAAGGATTCAATCTCACTTTAAAGACTTAAAGACGTATGGGTATGTGGAGCCCAATAGGGACATCAATGATGTTGTAAATGAGGATCCAAAATTCTCTATGTTTATGACAAGTTATTATTATTACCAGATTAAGCCATATCTTGATCATTTTTCCAGAGACCAGATCCTCTTTGTACAACTGGAGAGTTTAAACAAAAGTACTTTGGAGGTAATGAATGGTGTTTTCCGTTTCCTGGGTATCTCGGAATGGAAATCGCTGCCTTTTGGTGGTGACGACAAGCTGAATGCTTCCTCGTCCAAAACAGTTGAACGCCCGATGATGAAAAGTTTGCGTGATTCGGGTACAATAGAAGCAGTGAAGAAGTTGATCCCTTTAGGATTATTCAGAGGTTTGAGGGATATAATACATCCACTGGTGTCAACTTCACTCGAGATGAAGACAAATCAGTTAAGCCCTGATTCCATTAAGATTCTTAAGGAGACCATGCAAGACGATCTTGAAAAGTTTAAAGAGGTTTCCGGGATTAATTACTGTTAGGTTTGGTTTCCGTAATCATCCCAAATTATAACAATGAAAAATGGTTGTCTGCCTGCCTTGACAGCTGTCTTACCCAGGAATATGTTCGGGAGATAATTATAGTGGATGACCATTCCACTGACGGAAGCTGGGCTTTGCTGGGAGCATATAGAAAAAATTTCCCTAAAAAGATATCCATACATCAAAATCAGGGCAAAGGAGGGAATTTTGCCAGAAACTATGGTTTTACGTTTTCTAAAGGAAAATATATTCAGTGGTTGGATAGTGACGATCGACTGCTGCCAGGCAAACTCAAAGCACAAGTAGAATTTCTGGAGGATAACCCGGAGATTGATATTGCCTATTCCGATTGGCAAATGGATTTCTATGAGGAAGGAGTTTTAAGGCGGTCAGAGCCAAAAGAATATGGTCCTTTCTCTGATTTTTTACTCGAGTTGATCCGTGATAACTGGACGGTGCCCTGCAATTATCTTGTGAAAAAGAGCATAGCAGATCAGCTTTCAGGTGGAGTTGGCTGGAGTCCTCAAACTCAAATAGGTCAGGATAGAGAGTATTTTACAAAAGCGGCCATATTTGGCGCGAAATTTGGGTACGTTAAAGGGAGCTTCTCAGTTTATAACCGCTGGAGTAATCAAACGGTCTCCGTAAAGCCTTTTGATTACAGGCTTTCCGAATCGTATCAATTGGAGTGTATGCTAAAAGAACTAATTAAGAACCAGGACTTTATAGCAAAAGATAAGAAAATCAAATATCTGAAAATTTTGAATGCTCAGGCATTGTTGGCAAATTACTATGCCAGCAACTTGAAAATCAAACGAGATTTTTCTTTATGGAAAGTAGATTGGGGTTTCATCCACTGGAAGTTGCGCCCTATTATCCTGATAAAAGAATTATTTATGTTAGTTTTCAAGTAGAATAATGTCAAATCACCCCTTATTATTCTTTCTGCATATACCTAAAACTGCTGGCACGTCAGTCAATACTGTTGCTAAGATTGAATATGTCAAGAAGCAGCGATATCCATGGGACAATGTAAAATGGATTGATAAAACAGTCAAATTTGATGTCCAGGATGAAAGACTGGGGAATTCAATTAAGCTTGTTAAGGGTCATTTCCCTGTCGGTATTCATGAAGGTATCAAAATACCATTTGAGTATACAACATTTTTGAGGGACCCCATAAAAAGGGCCAATTCGCATTTTAGACAACTTTATCGAATGTCAAATAGTCTGTTGTCTGATGAACTACAAGAACACGGGTTTGATTTTGTTCTGGAAAAATATAAGAATTTTGCATTTAGTAACCTGCAATCCAGGCTGTTGGCTGGAGGGCTACCACATGAGGAAATATCACCTGATTGCTTGTTTGAAAAAGCCAGGAATAATTTTGATAAGTTTTTTCCGCTTTTCGGGTTGATGGAACGTTTTGATGAAAGTATCCTGATGATGAAGGATCGCTATCATTGGCGGTATCCTCCATATTATTCAGTACTTAATTCTGTGACTGAAAGAGAAGCAACAGAGCTCGACTTAAGTTCAATACAATCCCGACTCAAGGAGATGAATCAAATTGATCAATTGCTGTATGATTACGCGAAAGAAAGATTTGATCAAATCAACTACATTGAAGAAAATCGTCTAAAAAATTTCAGAAGGGGACTCAAAGTATTTAGGGTGATCCATAAAGGTTACCTTGCGTTCAGACCAAATGCCTAATATCCTATTTCTGACTACTGCTAACCTGGCAACAAATCCCCGTCTCGTCAAGGAATTGATCACTGCCCGGAATAATGGAATTAGGGCCGAGGTGATTGCTTTCAGTTTTGATTCTCCATATCAGGATACTCGGGTAGGGTTGGTGGAAGACAATATGCTTAAGATTAGGTATCTCTCAGATAACAAAGCAAATTTTTTTGATTGGTTGTTTATCGGTATTATTCATAAAACCGTAACATTACTCAGCTCTATTACCAATCCCAGGTCGCTGATGTGTTCAGCTTTTTATATTAATAAGCGAACAATTGCTCTTTACAGATATTTGTTTTTGCATAAAAGAAAATACCAGGCTTATCAACTAATTGTAGGCCATAATATAGGAGCATTCTATCCTGCGTACTTTCTTTCAAAAGCACTACAAATTCCATTTGGTATTGATGTGGAAGATTATCATCCCGGGGAGCGTGTTTTAGCCGGTGATCCTGGGACCCACAGGCAGTTAAAAGAGAAAATTTTCAAACGAGTTTTACCCAATGCCAAATATCTTTCGCATGCCAGTCCACTAATCAAAGAATATACGAAAGAATTGATCAGGCCATTTGAAAAGGATCAATCTGTGGTGATAAATAATTCTTTTTATTCAGTGGAATTTTTATTTGCCAGGTCCGGAGAAGGATTGATGAGATATGTCTGGTTTTCACAGTATGTGGATTTTGGTAGAGGCCTGGAATATTTTATCGAAGCTGCTGATGAGATCAAATGGAAAGGAATCAGCCTGACAATTATAGGGGAGTTGAGGAGTGACTTTAGTAGTAGGTTCAATATAGCAGAGAACAAAAAGATTGAAGTTAAAGGTCCCATGAGTCAAAAAGAGCTTCATTTAGAACTCTGTACTCATGATGTGGGGTTGGCTATTGAAGATAATGCAAATGACCTGAACAGGGACCTGGCTCTAACAAACAAAATATTTGCCTATACACAGGCAGGATTGTTCTTATTGATTACTCAAACAAGTGCTCAAAAACAATTTGTTCAGGAATACCCCGGGGCTGGTAAACTAGTTTCTCTTGAAAAGACTAACCTGATTGATGCTTTCGGATATATAAATAGTAACAGCGATATGATCAGAAGCTTAAAGAAAAGGCGGTTTGATCAGGCTGGAAAGTTATCTTTTGAAAACGAGGAAAAGAAGCTTTTAGAACTTTGGTCACTTTGAAAAATCTTTTGATCATATATCCACATTGGCCACCTTCTAATTTGACTGGGGTTCATCGCCCAAGATTGATCTCTAACTATTTGATCGAATTTGGATGGCAACCAATCGTTCTTACAGTTTCACCTGATTACTATGAGGAAACATTAGATTGGGATTTGGTGGATACCGTAAAAGAACATGTGATTGTTGAGCATTCACGGGCTTTTAAGGCTCCGGGTAAACTACGGATTATTGGAGATATTGGCCTTAGAAGCTTTCCATTCATCTGGAAAAAAGCGAAAGAGATCATTCGAAAAAGACAAATAGATGCTGTATGGATTCCAGTGCCAAATTATTATATGATGGTAATGGGTAGATTGCTCTATCTTAAATTTAAAATACCATACGGTATAGACTATATCGACCCATGGACTGATGGAATTCCCGGCGCTGGGAAAATATTTACTCGGGCGTGGATCAGCAACAAGATAGCCAGGTTTTTGGAGCCGTTTGCATTAAAGGAAGCGGCTTTTATAAGTGGAGTATCGTCTAGCTACTATCAATATGTTTTTCAGAATAGATGGGTAAAAACTGATTTGCCTAATGTTGGGATGCCTTATGGCTTTGACCCCGATGATGAAATGCAGTCAAAGCCAGCAAAATTACCCTGGGATACCAATAAGAAAACATATTTATATGCAGGTGCTTTTCTCCCAAAGTCTCTCTATTTCTTAGAGAAATTATTTGAGGCGTTAAAAGATTTGAATGATCCGCAAATTCAAGTTGTCTTCCTGGGGACAGGACCTTACCCGGGAGAGTCCATTACATCTGTTGCTCATCGATATGGACTGCATAGGAATGTTATTGAGGTTAGAGACCGATTCCCGTTTTTAAATATTCTTTACTTTTTGAAAAAAGCAGACTTCTGCCTTCTACTTGGAAGCACAGAAGCCCATTACACAGCATCAAAGACCTTCCAGATGCTGCTTTCTGGTAAGCCAGTCTTTTCCATTTTACATGTAGAGAGTTCGGCTGCTCAGTTTTTAAAAGAAGTAACAGCCGATCAATTTCTTGTGGAGTGGGATGAGAAGATGGAGGATAAAAAGCTTTTAAAAAATATTAAGGAAGTAATAAGAAGTATAAGAAATGGGGAAACTTCGTGGAAACCTGATTTGCTGAAGATGGAAAATTTTTCAGCAAGATCATCAGCGAATAAATTAGCCGAAATTCTTGATGGCACCACCTGATTCAAATAGTATTTTTTATCTCGCTTGGGACTACAATTGGCTCTCTGTAAGGTCGCTAGCTTTTTTCAGTCAGGCTAAAAAAGAAGGAGTCAATGTGACAATCATTGCGCCCTACAAGTTTGATTGGTTCCTGAAGAGCATAGCCTATGTCAGCCGTTTCTCGAAAAGTGAATTTTCAAATCAGATTCAAAGTAGAAAGAAAGTATATGATCAAATAGATTTTCTTGCTGACAGGGTGCTGGGCTTGTCATCAGTATCCTATATTCTTTACCTGTTTAAAAGATACTATTTAATGAAGGAGGGCATCTTCAATATACATAAACGTATAATTGATCAGAAAATATTGAGGTGGGTAACCATTAAAGAGGGGGACATCATATACGGTACCGAAGGTGCCTCTTTACAGTTATTTTCAAAAACAAAACCCTTTAAAAACACACTCATTTTAGAGGCACAGGCCATACACATTGATACTGCTTTAGATATAGAAGAGAAATTCACCAATGTCAAACCAGATCGAGAGAAATGGTGGTATGAAAAGCATCGCAGGGAAATTGATCTCAGTAATTTTATCATAGCCTATTCGGATTTTCAAAAAGATACTTTTATTCAAAAGTCAGGAAAGAAGGATACTGAAATCGGTGTAATCCCGCTCTCAAGCAGGTTTCCGAAATCAGGAAAATACAAAGAGGTTCAGGGTATAGTGGAATTTTTATTCGTCGGCAGAGTGGGACGCAGAAAGGGAGTTGACAAATTGTTGGAGATCTGGAGAAAAGGCAACATCAAAGGGAATCTGCACATAGTTGGGAAGGAGGACGACCTTAAGATGAATAGTTGTCCACAGGGAGTTTACTTTCATGGCTATCAAAACGGTCAATATTTAATAAACCTGTTTAAACAATGCCATGTTTTTGTGTTTCCTACTTTCAACGACAGTTTTGGTATGGTGATCCAGGAAGCACTTTCTTTTAATATGCCTGTAATCACAAACAATAACTGTGGAGCATCTGCCTTACTGGAAAACCAGATAACAGGATTGATCTATGATGATCCTTTTGATATTAATGATCTTGAGGAATCAATAAAAAAGTTTACTGAAAACCCTAAAATGGTTGAAGAATATTCCAAAAATATTCTGAATAGAAAACCTTATGACCGTGAGGATGAACTGCTGTTGGGGCGTAAGATAATCTCTGCAATATTGAATTGAATGAAACTGGCCATTGTTCTTACACATCCGGTTCAATACTATGTTCCGATTTTTCAGATGTTATCCAATCGGGGAAAAGTTCACCCCAAGGTATTTTATACATGGTCTCAGTGGGAATCGGAGAATTTTGATAAGGATTTTAAAATGTCGATCAGGTGGGATATTCCATTGTTTGAAGGGTATGAGTATGAATTTGTTGAAAATATTGCCACCCATCCAGGAATCTATTCCTTTGATGGGATCCGAAATCCAACATTGTTAAGCAGGATAATGGACTTTGGTGCCGATACGGTATTGGTGTTTGGGTGGAATTACCAATCCCATTTGACTCTCATGCGTAAATTGAAGGGAAAAATCCCAGTTTATTTCAGGGGAGACAGCACTCTGCTTGATGAAAAAAGAGGAGTCCGGACGTTCTTAAGAAGAATTTGGCTAAAATGGGTTTATCGATATGTTGATAAGGTCTTTTATGTAGGGCAGAAGAATAAAGCCTATTTCAAGGCTCATGGATTGAAAGAAAACCAAATGGTCTATGCCCCTCATGTGATCGATAATCAACGTTTTGCAGGTCATCAAAATGGTGATTGGAAGTCCAGGCTTGGCTTGCAATCGGGAGATATTGTAGTCCTCTTTGTAGGGAAGTTTGAATCAAAAAAGAATCCATTGCTTCTCATGGATGCAATCCTGGAATCACAGAGGGATGATATAAAACTTATCATGGTTGGTAGTGGTGAATTGCATACAGAAATTGAAAATAGAGCCAATTCAGAAAAAGTAATTCTGCTTCCCTTCCAAAATCAGTCGAAGATGCCAGAAATTTACGGGATGGGAGATATTTTATGCTTGCCATCTCAGGGGCCGGGGGAAACCTGGGGCTTAGCTGTGAATGAAGCTTTTGCATGCGGATTACCAGCTATGGTAAGTGATAAAGTCGGCTGCTATTCGGACCTCATAATTGAGGGACAAACAGGCTTTGTTTTTGAAAGTGGTAATAAGGGGCAGTTGATTCAAATTATTGAAAGCCTGGATAAACTGAGGTTAAAGGAAATGGGGGAACATGCCAACGAACTAGCCGCCCGGAAATTTAGTTATGAGCTACTAATATCAAGCATTGAGAATGAATTACTCAATTAAAGGTAAAACGATATTACTCAGTGTAATTTCCTATCTGGTACTTTATGGGCTATCATCTTTCATATTTCCATTCTGGATATCTATGGCGCTATTTCTTACTTGTTTTGCTTTTTTTCAATTCGTAGAAAAAATCTCAGACTATATCGCATTCAGGGAGCTTTCTTTTTTAGTAGCCTGCATACAATTATTGGCTGGGTCTCTCATAGCTTTTTACATCGTAGATCCGGATCCTGTATTTATGCCGGAAGGTACTCCAGAAGAATATTTTTCGTACGCCATACCAGGTGTATCTCTTTTTGGGTTTGGAATGCTGATTATCAATCCAAGAATTACGGACAAAGTATTGCTGGAAAAAACGCCCGAACTATACGATTTATCAGCAATTTCCATAAGGTTGGTGCTGATAGGTCTGGTTGCGGCTCCATTGAGCTTCGTGTTACCTAAAACCATAGCTTATTTTTTTAATATCTTAAGTTATTTGTCTTTTGTTGGGGGATTTATGTTGGTTTTTACCAAACACCCTGCAAAATGGCTTTGGATCTTGGTGGCATTCTCTCCCACAATTTTAAATGCTTTATCTGGTGCAATTTTTTACCTGGTGATCATTTGGCTGGCCTTTTTGTTTCTCTATTTTTTTATCAAGTGGGACTTAAGTTTTGGCAAAAGGATATTGGTTGTATTGACGGGTATTATCCTAATTATGGCGCTGGATACTTCTAAGAATGCTTATCGGGAAATGGTTTTGAGGGGTGGTGAATATAGTGATCAATTGGCTATCAATAAGCTGGGAGTATTTATTGATGTTTATTTTGACAATTTTAGAATAAGTAATCTTACTTCGGAAGGGAATTTAAGTGGACGAACAACCAGAATGAACCAGGGAGCAGTTGTTACCTGGGTAATGAATCATGTGCCTCAGTATGAACCCTATGCTGAGGGTTTAACCATTTACAGATCTTTCGAGAGTGCTATTCTTCCCCGGTTTATCAAACCTGACAAAATGATTGCAGGTGGTCAGGAAAACTATGAGAACTTTACCGGTAGATATATTGGGGGTACTTCAATAAATATTAGTTTATTGGGAGAGGGATATGCCAATTTTGGATATTTTGGTGGCATTCTCTTTATGTTGGTTGTTGGGATGAGCTATTCGATAATTTACCGGTCAATTTCAAATTATAGTATCAATCATCCTATTTATGTTTATTTCATATCCTTTCTACTGATTTATACTATTAAAGCTGAAGATGATCTGATGACACCCCTTAATCATTTTGTAAAGGCGGGTATAGTATTTCTGATTTTTAATCAATTTTATTTCAAGGAACTAATAAGGAAATACAGGATTCCAGGCTCTTCTGTCGATTGAAAAAAAAATTACTTTTTATTTATGAATATTTCACACCTGCGACAAAAGCTGGTGGCATCGTTTCCTCATTAAAGCATCTCGCCAACCTGCTTGAAAAAGACTATCAGGTTTTTGTGTATACTTCTTCGTACGATGCCAATGGGGAACATTTGGAAATTGAATCAAACCAGTGGGTAAATGATCATAAGTTCTCTGTCTATTACGCTACTGGTGATTTTTCAAAAAAATTAAAAAGAGCCGTAGAGCAGGTAGAACCAGATATCTGTTACTTCAATGGATTGTATAATGTTCATTTTGTATTTAAATCTTTACTTGAATTCAGGTTTAATCAAAAACCAAAGCCGGAATTTTGGCTGTGTCCTCGTGGAATGCTACAAGCAGGTGCACTTAAAGTAAAACCCCTAAAAAAAAGAGTGTACCTTTTTGCCTTTAAACTTCTACGCTTACATAGAATGGTTCGTTGGCATGCGACCGACGATCAGGAAATGAAAGATATTGTACTTAACATGGGACAGGATATCAAGGTTAAGTTGGCTTATGATACTCCGGGTGACGTATCAGGGAGTATTGTTCCTATTGTGAAAAAGTCAGGAAGTTTAAGGCTATGTTTTCTTTCCTTAATAACAGAAAAGAAAAACTTAAAAGGTTTACTTATTTGGCTTCAAAATTTTAAGGCTGAATCTTGTATTAACCTGGATATCTATGGCCCTGTCAAAGACACTGATTATTGGAGAACTTGCCAAAAGCTGATAAGTAAATTGCCTGAGAGGGTAAAATGTAGATATGGGGGCGAAGTAAAACCACATGATGTAGTTGATTTATTGAATGAATATCACTTTTTGATCCTGCCTTCATTAGGTGAAAATTTTGGTCATGTGATCTATGAATCCTTAAGTGTAGGTCGCCCAGTGATGATATCAGATAATACACCCTGGACTCGGGTTGTGGACTGGAAGGCAGGCTTTGTGAATTCTGTTGACGAACCAGGTAATTGGCTATCGGCAATGGATGAGGCATTACAATTAGATCAAACAGAATATGATCAATATGTTGCTAATGCCAGAGCCTTGGCTAAAAATTATTTAGAAGTTCAAAACCTACGAGAACAATACAATCAACTCTTTGGCTGACTGTTGGGAATGAGTGACGTGGATAGATTGGCGGAGATTGTTTGGTTTTTTAGAAAACCTTATGATTTTCATTTCTCGATAGAGAAAATATTTAATGGTTTATACCCCAGTATTTCGAAGCAATACACTATCAAAAAAGAGCTCGCTAAAACTTATTCGGGAGGAATTCTTCCTAGGCTTCGAAGTATTTTAGCAGTTAAACATCAAAAAGGCAAGGTTAATCATGTTACAGGAGATGTCCATTACCTGGTATTTGGTTTGCCAGGAAAATCGACCATTTTGACTATTCATGATCTCGGAATGATGAATCATCCCAATTATATTCTAAGATTTTTTCTTTGGATCTTTTGGGTTTGGTTACCAGTAAGAATAGCCAGGTATATCACCACAATTTCAGAAGAAACAAGACAGGACATAATAAAATACACTAGATGTCCAGAAAGTAAAATCACAGTTATACCAAATTATGTAGATCCAAACTTTAAACCAGTCAATAAAACATTTAATAACCGATGTCCAATAATCCTTCACATTGGAACTGCTCCTAATAAAAATCTTATACGGACAATCGAAGCGATTAAAAGGATAGAATGTGAGTTTTGGGTTGTCGGTAAATTGGATAATAGGGAAAGATCAATGCTTTCTGGTCTGTCATATAAAGCTTATCATGGTATTAGTGATGAGCAATTGAAGGTCTTATACGAAAAATGTGACCTACTCAGTTTTTGCTCCACACTAGAAGGTTTTGGCTTGCCAATTTTAGAAGCTCAGGCTATAGGTAGACCTGTCGTGACTTCTGATCTGTCAAGTATGCCGGAGGTAGGTGGTGAGGGAGCATGTTATGTTGATCCCTATAATACCGAATCAATTCGTGACGGAATTCAAAAGGTGATCACAGATAAGAAATATCGTGAAAACTTGGTTTTGGAAGGATTTAAAAATGTAGAAAAATATCAGATTGAAGCTGTTGCTGAGTCTTATATAAACTTATATAAAAGAGCCCTTAAGGAAAATGGGAAGAGCTAAATCAATCTATTTAAAGTAAACTCTAGTTCCATCCGGGGAATTCAATTATTGAGCTACTTGTCTTATATAGTCATTGACTATTTTTCTATTTTAAACGAAATTGAACGTTAGAAGAGATCATCCCTTAAGGTTCCCAGCAGAGTCGCTCGAAGAGGACTCTGCTGTAACCCACTAACCCACTAACCCACTAACCCATTAACCTACTAACCTACTAACCTACCAACCCATTGACCTACCAATCCACCGACCTTTCTAAATACGATAATTCCTGGTTCAACCCAGGGAATGGTCTAAAGAGGACACTCTGGTACTTCACCAACATCCTCTTCTTCAAAAACGCCTGGAACCCCTCTAGCGGATTGAAGGTGCTCTTGTTGCGTCTGTTTGGAGCCAAAGTAGGCAAAGGTGTCCGCGTCAACCCATCGGTAAACATCAAATATCCATGGTTCCTCGAGATCGAAGACCACACCTGGATAGGAGAAAATGTTTGGATCGATAACCTCACCACAGTAAAGATAGGCTCCAATTGTTGCCTCTCACAGGGAGCCATGCTTCTCACCGGCAACCACAACTATAAGAAATCTACCTTCGACCTCATCATTAAGTCCATCATCCTTGAAGACGGTGCCTGGGTAGGAGCGAAGGCTGTCGTCTGCCCCGGAGTCACCATGAAAAGCCATTCCATCTTGTCGGTTGGCAGCATTGCCACTAAAGATTTAGAAGCATATGGAATTTACAAGGGAAATCCTGCATTGAAGGTTAAGGAAAGGAAGATTGAAGATTGACCGGCCAGGTCGGACGATAGTCAGACCAGCTAATGGTGTTTCGCGAGGACAAACCACCGGTAAAAAGGGATCGAGCAGTGGTAGCAAAAATACAATTCACCCTCTCTTTGCAAGAGAGGGAAGTGAGGAGTAAAGAATTTTAGCAGATTAATGTCGGGGTGAGTTGGTGAAAGCAGGACGGCACCGCAACCAAATATCTGGAGGCGTACGGCATTTATCAGGGCAACCCAGCAGTAAAGGTCAGAGACCGGGTGATTGACTAACTAATAACCCAATAACCCAATAACCAAATAACCTAATAACCTAATAACCTACTGACCTAACCATTGAAAATATCAGTAATCACCGTAACCTACAACAGCGCCAAAACCCTACGGCGAACACTCGAAAGTGTGAAAGCTCAGGATCACCCCGACATCGAGCACATCATCGTCGATGGAGCGTCGACAGATGGCACAGTCGATCTCATCAAAAAATCCTGTGCTCTAACCAGGTCGGACGATAGTCAGACCAGCTATAGATGGATCTCAGAACCGGACAAAGGAATGTACGATGCCATCAACAAGGGTATCGAAATGGCCACCGGGGAGGTCATCGGCATCCTCAACTCAGATGATTGCTACAGTGAGGAGACGATATTAAGTCAGGTAGCTGATGCCTTTAGTGATGATGAGCTGGAAGCTATTTATGGAGACATTCGTTTTGTACAGAAACACAAGGGCAAGACTCAGCGTTACTACTCGGCAAAGCATTTCCATCCCGGAAAGTTTACCTGGGGTTACATGCCACCCCATCCGTCATTTTATGCGAGGAAAGCAACCTACGAAAAGCTGGGAGGATATCAGACAGACTATACCATCGCAGCAGACTACGAGCTCCTCATCCGGTTTTTATTTACCAATAGGATCAAAACCAGGTACCTGCCTCTGCTCATGGTAGACATGCTCCCAGGAGGCCTCAGCAACCAATCCTGGAAGTCCCGCTGGCTCCTCAACAAAGAGATCGTCCGCGCCTGCCACGAAAATGGCATCCAAACCAACATGCTCAAGCTAAGCCTCAAATATTTTAAGAAGGTCTTTGAGTATGTGAATAGGTAGTTGGGCGAATAGATCACTAGGTGAATAGGTGAGAAGATGATTGCTTGTTAATTAATTGCGTTAAGTGTTATTAGTTTTACTTGCATGTTCCACTTAATCAATTTCAACCATGGAAAGCTTTTCTTTTAAAAATCTTAATGTGTGGTCTAAGTCAATGGATTTTGCGGTCAGATGTTTTGATATTACAGAATCATTTGATGGGCACTTTCGGATAAAGGAGCAATTGGAGGCATCGTCAGCTTCAGTTCCTCAGAATATCTCTGAAGGTCATGGTAGGGTCTCGGTAAAAGAGAATATTCAATATTTATATTTTTCTCGAGCTTCTCTGAATGAAGCAGTTACCCTTTTAAATATTCTAGAACGAAAAAACTTTATATCCAGGGAGCTTCTGGAGGAACTGGAATCTATGGGAATTGAAATCACAAAAATGTTGAATAAATTGATATCCTCTAAACGCAAATTCCTATAACCCACTAACCCACTAACCTTCCAACCCACTAACCCACTAACCCACTAACCCAATAACCTACTAACCTACTAACCCAATAACCCATCGACCTACCAACCCACCAACCTAACATCCTCCTCACCGGCTCCTCCGGTTTCCTCGGCTCCCGCTTCCTCCGGAAATCTGCTTTTAGGGAACAAGCCATTCCCGTCTCTCTTCAAAAGACACCAGTCTCGGAAATCGATTTCGAGGGAGTTGCCACTGTTCTCCACTGTGCTGGCATAGCCCACCGGATGGAAAAGACAGATGAAAAGCTATACTTCGACGTCAACCGTGACCTGACGTTAGCACTAGCCAAAGCCTCTAAGGCTGCAGGTGTAAAACATTTCATCTTCCTTTCCACCATAAAAGTCTTTGGCCTGGACTCTAGTGATAACCTGATTCAGGGAAACCTTGTACTTTCTTCGTCCGCCGAAGCCTTGGCTCAGGCGGAACTTCCTCCTCCTACAGATGCTTACGGCCTCAGCAAACTCGAAGCCGAACTTGGCTTAAAAAAGCTGGAATCAGAGGCTTTCAGAATTACCATCATCCGCCCACCATTGATCTATGGTCCGGGAGTGAAGGGGAATCTACAGAAACTTATGCAGGCCATTCAGGGTTCGGGACCATTACCTTTAGGTGGGATCGACAACCGCCGATCCATGATTTTTGTGGACAACCTGATCGCGCTGATTGACTATTTGATCAAAAAAAGGGAGAGCATCACCATCACACCATCAGATCAGCCAGCCATTTCTACATCTGAACTGGCTCATCATCTGGCAAACACGATCAATCCATCCAAGAAGATCCTGAGCATTCCGGTTTTTCTCCGTCCTATCATAAAACTGCTCAAACCAGCCTTTTACTCCAGGCTTTTCCGCTCCCTCGAAGTCGCCCCCCATCCAAACCTAAATGAGCTGGGCTACACACAACCCTATACCGTAGAGCAAGGCCTCAAAATCATGGCCGAAGATTTTTTAAAGAAAACCCACTAACCCCTTGTCCGCCGAAGCTTAAGCGGAGGTGGAATAACCCACTAACTAACCTAACAACCTAATAACCCAATAACCCAATAACCCAATAACCTAATAACCTAATAACCTAATAACCTAATAACCACCCACTACCTTAATGCTCCAGACTGTCATATTCGTATTGCTTCTGCTCCTCATGTTGGCCTATCTCAGTGTCGCCAACCACTTCAACATCATCGACAAACCTAACGAACGCAGCTCCCACACCAGTGTCACCATCCGCGGTGGAGGCATCATCTTCGTGGTGGCCATTGTTGCCTGGTGGTTCCTCCATGGCTTTCAGCTACCCTGGTTCTTTGCTGGCTTCCTCCTGATCAGTGTCGTTAGCTTCATCGATGACCTCGGACATGTACCCAACAGAGTCCGCATCGCAGCCCAGTTTCTGGCAGTCGTGCTCCTGTTACTAGAACTAAACTCTTCTATTCCTACCCCTCTGGTTGGTGCCCCTACCACCGACCACCAGTTAGATGTTCTCCGTGGTTGGTGTCTTCACCAACCACCAGTTAGAGACTATTCATTCCTCTGGCTCCTCCTATCCCTTCCCGTCATCCTGGGCTTCATCAATGCCTACAACTTTATGGATGGCATCAATGGCATCACCGTAGTGAATAGCCTGGTCACCATAGGAACCATAGCACACCTCAATCATACGGTATACCTGGTAGACCCCAATTTGTTTTCCTTTACCATGATGGCCCTGCTGATCTTCGGGTTCTTCAATTTCCGTAAGAGAGCCGCCTGCTTTGCCGGGGATGTGGGTGCTGTATCCATGGCTTTTTTGATCACCATGCTGTTAGTCATGTTGATCGTGCATACGGGCAACTTTTACTACATGGCACTTGTATTTGTCTATGGAGTAGATACTGTTGGAACCATCATCGAACGTTTGGTAAAACGCGAAAATATTTTTGAGGCCCACCGTTCGCACCTTTATCAACTCATGGCCAACCAAAGTGGTATTCCTCACCTCATGGTGAGCTCCGTCTACGGATTGGTCCAGCTTGCCGTTAACGTCCTCATCATTGTTTCCATCCGTCAGGACTTTGCACCGCTCCTGATATTCTCCCTTATTTTCCTCGTACTCGTTGGCATATTTGCGTATGCAAAACTTAAATTGTACAAGGTTTTCGGCTAAGATCGGAAAGCGCCTGGTTTATGAGTAACAAGAAACCCATAGAACTCTCTCCCCCACATTTCAACACAGCATTCAATGAAAAAATGCTGATGGAGGAACCTGCATCCATCCTGGCAGCATTTGAGGAGGAGGTTAGAACCTATGTGGGTAGACCTCATGCTGTGGCTGTTCATTCCGGCACCTCTGCTATTCATTTAGCCTTGAAGGTATTGGGTATTGGGAAGGGAGATATTGTCTTATGCCAAAGCCTGACCTATGCCGCAACAGCCTTTCCAATTATGTACGAAGGAGCGCAACCGGTTTTCATCGATAGCGAACCCGACACTGGAAACATGGACCCGGAGCTGCTTGAGAAAGCGATTCTGGAATTGGCGGAAAAAGGACAGAAACCTGGGGCAATTCTGCTGGTTCACCTCTACGGCATGCCGGCAAAGATGAAGGAAATCATAGAGATCGCCGATCATCATGGTATCCCGGTGGTTGAAGATGCTGCCGAAGCCCTTGGTGCTGAGTACCACAATACCCGATGCGGAAATTTTGGAAAGTTGAGCATCCTGAGTTTCAACAGCAACAAAGTGATCACCAGCGGAGGAGGAGGGATGCTCCTTACAGCCGAGCGGGAGCTTGCTGAAAAAGCCCTGTACTTTGCCACCCAGGCCAAAGATGAGGGGACCGTGATGAATCACAGGGAAGTCGGGTACAACTACCGCATGAATCACGTCAACGCAGCTCTTGGAGCCTCCCAGTTCACAAAACTGAACGAACGTATCCGAAAGCGTCGGGAAATCTTTGAGTTCTACAAGCAATCCCTTGGTTCTCTACCCGGCATTTCTTTTCTTTCCGAACATCCCCAAACCTGCAGCAGCCGCTGGCTCACGACACTCTTCATTGATCCTTCAACATCTGGAGGAGTTACCAGGTCCCAGGTACAGGAAGCCCTGACCAAAGAAAATATCGAATCCCGCCCTGTTTGGAAGCCCATGCACCTCCAGCCCGTCTTCAAAAACTGCCCCGCCTACATCAATGGCGTCTCAGAAAGACTCTTCACCCAAGGCCTCTGCCTCCCCTCCGGCTCCAACCTCTCCCCCCACAACCTCGAACGTATCAGTTCAGCAATCAAAAACGTTTTTAGTTAAGGATAAGGCCTGCCAATTCGAAACCAACTCTTTAAGAACTATCCCCCTCGGGAGCGGTCCGACGTTTCGGGCGGTCCGACGCTTCGGGTGGGGGAGGATTATCAACCCTGTTTGCAGCCAGTCATCACATGACTTCGTCTAACCATTGATAGCTTGATCAATCAATCCTAATCGTCTTAGAATTTTCCCCCTCCATGAGGGGGTGTAGGGGGAGGAATTCCATTGCCATTCCTTGCAGACCATCGATTTCATTAGCCACCCGATGACTGCGGAAAAAGGAACGAACAAAGCGAACAGGAATTAATCTAATTCATCGTCATCCTGATTGGAGCGAAGCGGAATGAATGGATCTTAGTAATCGTGAGGTATGTAATAAAGTGATGTCAGAGTCATAATCCCCCTTCATCCTCTTTATGAAGAGATAGAAGCTGGATCAGAGGCTGATTGTAAAGGGGGATTTCTACCGATTGACGATTTCGTTATCTAAAACCTGAACCGCGTTAGAACTATCCCCCTCCAGAGCGGTCCGACGTTTCGGGGGTAGGGGGAGGATCTCACGGATTTCATACAGTCATCCGATGACTGCGATAAACATCTGACCGTCGGAACGTCTGACTGTCCGGACACCCTCACGGATTCCCAGCAGAGTCTCCCGCCAACTGACGGGGACTCTGCGCATCCAAATGCACTACCCCGTCAACGCAGAGTCCCTACTCCATCCATCGTGTTGTAATTCGTTCTCTCCTAAAGGTGACATCTGCTAGGAAGGAGGAAGGTCGGCCTATATCCCCAAATCAAACTACCCTCTCTTCTAAAGAGAGGTGAAAAGTGTCTGAGCTACCATCACAAATCGAAGTATTGGGTGAGTTGGAGATGAACCGTCTTTAAAACTTCCCCCCCCCATGAGGGGGTTTAGGGGGAGGAATTCCATTGCCATTCCATGCAGACTATCGATTTTCATTAGCCACCCAATGACTGCGGAAAAAGGAACGAACAAAGCGAACAGGAATTAATCTAATTCATCGTCATCCTGATTGGAGCGAAGCGGAATGAATGGATCTTAGTAATCGTGAGGTATGTAATAAAGTGATGTCAGAGTCATAATCCCC
>JAHCMM010000201.1 GCA_019192515.1 Cyclobacteriaceae bacterium SS2 | reverse complement strand
GACATCCCTGTAGCAGTGGAAAGACCATCCTCAGTACCTTCCAGCTGGCACATCTTGGTGATAAACTCGTCAGTATTGGGGTTAGAATACCGGGAATAGATGTTGCCGGGAATCTCGTCATTGAACATGGCCCTGGCCTCCTCTGCACTGGCAAAGGTGAAAGAGCTTGTCAGATAGATAGGTGCCGAGTGCTCCCGGTGAAGAGCGTTTTCAGTTTGTGTACGTATAGCGTCTGTTTCAAAATTCATTTTGATCATTTAATTAAAGGGTGAACGGGTAAATAATAGCTATAGAGCGATTACCCTGCTCAGCAACAACAACAAGAAAATACCGACGAATACGTCCTGGAAATCTCTAAGTAAAGTGTGTCTTTCTTCATCTCAATTAATTCATATTCTCCCTGAAATCTATCAGGGACAGGAGTTAGCACCTTTTCCTTTGGGGGGCCAGGTTGCTAGTGCTTCATAGAGCCTGTCTCTCAGCACTTCTTTATAAATCAATTATTCACTAATTGAATTGTAACCACAAAACTCAGGCTTAAGATTCGAATTTCAAAATATTTGTTGAAAAACCTTAAGAATGAGCAGGTAGTTGATGGATAAACGTGAAAGGGAGTGGTTTGGTTCAGTTCAGAGAATTAGAATTTAGGATATGGAAGTGGAATGGAAGTGCTTAAATGAAATCAACGGATGTTAGTCACTACATGCCAGGCTTACCCACATTGATCAAACACCACTTTATGTTTAAAAAAAGGGAGTTTAAGTTTAAGGGTATCATTATTTACCAACTTTTAATTAATTTTAGAATCACCTAAATACCATATTCATATGAAAAAATTACTATTTACCCTTTGTATAGCATTATTTGCTTGTTTTTACACACAAGAAGCTGCAGCCCAGGGAGGCCCCGAAAAGACTAAAGTTCTCCTGGCAGATTCTACTCAACTCCTTGGAGCTTATCCGATGGATGTGATGACACTTATCACCAACAAATGTTTGGGCTGTCATTCTCCCAGCGGAAAAAGCGATAAGGCCAAGGACAAACTGATGTGGGTAAAACTTCAGTACATGAATCCTGCTGACCTTGTTGCCAAACTTGACGAGATCATCGAGGTTGTGGATGAAGGTGAAATGCCACCAGCAAAAATGATTGAGCGATTCCCTAATCTTAAGCTGACAGATGATGAAATAGCCTTACTCAAAGGTTGGGCTGAGTCAACGACCAATGCTGCATTGGGTGAGTAAAAAACTAAAATACACCTTAACTATACTGCTGGTCATTTTCGCGATCCTGCAATTTGTAGGACCCGATCGACCAGCTACTACATCAGAAAACCCGGGAGATCTATTGCAGGTTGCCAATATATCTCCCGAGATTTCTGGTATTCTTAAATCAGCCTGTTATGATTGTCATTCCATGGAAACCCAATACCCCTGGTATGGCTATATAGCACCTGTCTCATGGTTTTTGTATGGACACATCAATCATGGAAGAGAAGAACTCAACTTCTCTGATTGGGCCTCACTTGATAAAAGAGGAAAGCTCCGCGCACTGAAGGACATCCAGGAAGTGCTGGAAGAGGGTGAGATGCCACTATCCTCTTATGTCAATCTTCATGAAGAAGCCAAATTATCTGATGCGCAAAAGGAAGCATTGATGGCCTGGGCGAAGGAGTTTGCCGGGGTGGTGATCAAGGAGTGAACTTTTTAGGAGACAGTATACAGGAGACAGAAGAATTTCAGAGGTCGGGATCTATTGTTATGTTAAGAGTCCCTTATAAACACGACAGATTCCCTGCTCGGTCTGAGGGACCTCCAGGGAATGACGTCTGGCTGAAAGGTTCCTCCCAAGTCAAGGTCGGACACTACAATGACAAGCTTGAAAAAGTCAAACCCTATTGATAAATATCCTCCTGATCCAGGTTGCACAAATCCACAAATAGCTGCCCCATCTTCTGGCAGACCGCATCAAAGAATACTTTTCCCTTTTCGGCACTGGATGCCTTCGGGTCGCCGATGCCGGTGTCGGCAGAAACTTTTGACCAACGTCTTTCCGACCAGGCCCATCCTTCTGAGAAGGCTTTGATCCGGTGTTTCTTTTCCTTCCCATCTCCCCAGGTCTCCCGAGGAAGAACCAGGTCTGGCTTCAGGTACATGATCAGGCTTGTTTCCATCTCATCGGCATGGTCGCCCGGATCATCAAAATACTTTGTCCGGTCCATGGACTTAAACCAATCGGTAACACAGATATACATCTCCGGATAAATGGCACCCAGTTCCCTAACAATGGACTTCCAGTCATTCCCACCGTGGCTATTCATGATCATCAGCTTTTTGATGCCATGGGTACTCAAAACCTCACACACATCCTTGAGAATAGCCATTTGGGTGCTTGGGTATATGTTCATATCCAGGTAGATGTCTCTTTGCCCTGTATTGACCCCAAAAGGTATAGTTGGCAACACCACCACCTTCGCCTTCTTTTCCCAGGCAATGCGGGCACTTTCTGCTGCTATAGCATCACCTTCGTACACATCCGTGCCATAGGGCAAATGATAATTATGTGCTTCGGTTGCTCCCCAGGGCAGAACAGCCAGCTCGTACTGATGATGCTGAATGTCTTTCCAGTTAGTCTCTTTGAGGATGTAAGGTCTTATCATGAGTTTGTATTCTAATCAATCTATTTCTTTCAGCCAATCCGCATATTGCTTCTCGAGCTGTGCAACAACTTTTGGATACTTGTCAGCGAGATTTACACGCTCACCAGGATCTTCCTCCAGGTTGGCCAGGAATAGCTTCTCCGAAAACTCATAATCCCGGTCGCTTGTGTCGTAGGGATTCCCGATCAGCTTCCACTTTCCTTTCCTGGCTACCCACATCTTGTTGTATGACCAGCAATAACCATCCTGGTGTTTTGTCTTCGTCTTTTCATCATCGATAAGATCAACCAGGCTTTTTCCATCCAGCGCTTTTCTATCTAGCTTAATCTCACAGAGATCAGCAAGTGTTGGCAGCCAGTCGGTATTGACGGCAAACTGATCTCTGACCTGACCTCCGGGGATCTTCGCCGGCCAGCTGATGGCAGCGGGTACCCGGATCCCTCCTTCAAACACACATTGCTTAGCTCCCCGGTAGAGTCCGGCACTTCCTCCTCCGTGGTGGGCTCGCTCCTCAGTAGAGTGGCCATTATCAGATTGCAGGATTATGATGGTGTTTTCGGTCAAACCAAGGTCATCAAGTTTTTTCAGTAACATACCGATTCGATCATCCTGGGTAGAAAGAAAAGCGGCGTACAGATTTCTGGGATAGGGTACTCCCTGCTCTTCGTAATATTCCAACCACTTTTCATCTCCCTGGTAGGGGTAATGCGGCATATTCATGGCGAAGTACATAAAAAAGGGCTCTTCCTTGTTTTCCTCCAAGAATTGGCTGGCCTCTTTTACCATCAAATCAGGAAAAAACTCTCCCGGAAGATGGATCTCCTTGCCATTGCGGAACAGGTCATGCCTGTTTGGTCCATTCCAGTAATAGAAATGAGAAAAGTTATCGATACACCCTACCAGATGGCCAAATGAGTAATCGAAACCCTGTGCATTGGGGAGCATATCCGGTTGATACCCCAGGTGCCACTTGCCAATATGGGCAGTCCTGTAGCCAGCATCCTTAAACATCTCTGCCATGGTGTATTCACTCCCCGGAACACCGCCTTTACTTTCGATGGAAGCACCCGCATTGCCCGGACAACCGGCTCTTTGTGGGGTCTTCCCGGTGAGCAGAGAAGCCCTGGAAGGGGAACAAATAGGTGAAGCATAAAACTGGGTAAACCGAACTCCACTTTTGGCAATACGGTCCATGTTGGGGGTGGCCAGATCCTGGGCACCGAATGCATTCATGTCCACCGTACCCTGATCATCGGTGTAGATGATGATCACATTGGGTTTGTCGGCAGCGTGGATCAGAAATGCTTCAAAAAATAAGGTTAGGGCAAAAAGGGGTTTCAAAATGTTATTCATCATCATTTGTTCTAAGTCCAAGGTCGTCCAATAGGCGATAGTAGGCACCTTCTATATCCCGCTCGCCTGTTTCCGCATCAACCTTCGTTAAAAAATTTACCAGCTCTGTCTCCAGGTCACGGGTCAGATCCGGAAGCTGTGCTGAAATGTCAGTCGTCTCTCCCAGGTCATGCTGAAGGTTGTAGAGTTCTACTTTTGGTGAGTTTTCGTACCTGGGTTCCTCCATCCAATATTTGATCAGCTTGTAGTGCCCCTTCCGGATTGCACTCCTGGGTTTGCGATGCGAAGCCTGGTGGAAATAAAGGGATTCGCTGTTCCGCTCAACTTTTACGACTGCCTCATCAAGAATGAGGTCAACAAGACTACCCCCATCGACGGCTTCCGGAAAAGCTCCGTCGTGCCCGGCGAGTATAGCAAATGTTGGCAGCAGGTCAAGACCTGTCACCGGAACATCAACAATCCGGCTGGACCTGACTCCTGGCCCTAAAGCCAGAAAAGGTACACGCAGCCCGCCTTCATAAAATGTATGTTTCCCATCCTTGAGGGGTGTATTGCGATCGTGCTGTGTGGAGTACCTGGCCTCTATCAATTCTTTATCCTCACCGATGAGCGCTATTTGGTTCAAGGTGGTGCGCCCCCCATTGTCACCCATTAAAAAGATATATGTATTGTCTTCAATCCCCTGAGCTTTCACAAAATCCAGTATCAGGCCGATGCCTGTATCCAGGTCTTTCAGCATAGCAGCAAACTCCGGATTGGTGTGCCGCTCACCAGGCTCTTTCTTTTTGAAATAATCGTAAGTCTCCTTTTGCGATACCAAAGAAAGGTGCGTTGCGAAGTGTGAAAGCTGCACGTAAAAGGGTTTTCCCTCCTCCATGCTCTTTGTCATAAAATCCTGTGCTTTTCGGGTAATCCCAAAAATATCCTTCGGGTTTTCATCACTCCAATAGGCACTGGGCTTACCCGCACTTCGGGCATTGGTTGGGTTGGGAATCTTGTTTTGCTCCAGGTAGTCCTTGCTTGATTTGGAATACTCTTTGGCATCCAGGTAACCATCTCCAAAGATCTCGCCGCCTCCATTGGATGGCATCCCGTCATCCACGTCGAAACCGGCATCTTTCGGCACCATGGCAATGTGCCATTTACCAAAGTGGGCTGTCCTGTAGTCGGGATTGGCCTGCTTGATGGCTTTTGGTATGGTGAGCCAGTCCCCGGTCTTTTTGTACCAGTCAAAATCCTTGTTGTAGATATGCCTGGCAGCATTCTGCCCAAACATCAGGCTGTTTCTGGTGGGCGAACAGATGGGGTTCGGTGCGTATCCCTGTGTGAACAAGATGCCCATCTCAGCCATCCTGTCCATGTTGNGTGTTTCATAAAAATCACTTTGCGAAGCAGGCAGGTCAGGATCAGCCCTGTGTGAAGTGTGCGTCCACCCCTGATCATCAGTGAGGATGAAAATAATATTTGGCGCCGATGGCCTTGACGACTCTTTAGAGGGTCCGCATGAGAGCATAAAAAAAGCCAGATAAACCATTACCTGACTTTTGAATAAAAAACTTCTTTTCACAGATTTAAGATTAAATGGACCAGGCTTTACCCTGTGTTGTTTCATTCAAATCCACACAACCCTCATACTTGCCTGGAATCGGGTTGTAAGCCATAATGGTCTCACCAACCAACTCGGTATTCTTATAGGCCCAGATCGTCTGGCCTCGGAATGATGCTACAAATTTGTAGACCTCATCTTCTTCAGAGCCTCCAAAAAGCTCGTCCATCCAGGCTTCGTAGGATGAGGTTTCTATTTTGCCCACTGAACTTTTACCCGAGCTGCTCAGCAGACTTTCTATGGCTTTCCCCATACTGCTTTTGTGCTTTTCCTGCTGTTCTGCATCCAGAATTTCACTGGCATACTTATCGAGAAATACATGGACATTCACCTCGGTAGCAGATGGCATATTATCAACGGCAGGAAGTAATGTATCAATCAACCCCTTGACAAAAGCGC